>JACPHO010000004.1 GCA_016188545.1 Candidatus Shapirobacteria bacterium
AACACCAACAACTCTTTGGAAGGCAGCTTTGCTCATCTCAAAGACAAAGTACGACTTCATAGAGGTCTAAAAACAAAGAGAAAAATGAAACTAATTAACCAAATTCTGTTGGGGAAAGCACCCGAAAAGTACCATTAAGCCGAGAAATACATATTGGGAAAAACAGTGACATTGAGTGAGCTAAAAGCGGACAGGTACGGAAGAATAATGGCACTGGTATATAGTGGTAAATCGCTGGTTAATGAAAAAATGTTGTTGAGCGGCTGGGCGAGATGGGATGGAACTAATAATAATTTGGGCGATCAATTGAAACTTGCCTCGAACTTAGCTAGAGAAAAAGCTTTGGGGGTATATGGAAATTGTCGGGCTAGTGATGACAAAAATTGTGTTATTAAGGGGAATATTGAGAAAAGAAGCGGGGCGACTAAGGGTGGGGTGAGAAGATATTTTTTTCCGGGATGTAGTGAATATGAAGCGGTAGTGGTAGAAAAGGAGTTGGGAGAGGACTGGTTTTGTAGTGAGATGGAGGCGAGTAAGGCTGGGTACGAGAAGGCGGGTAACTGTTTTGGGAAGAATTTTTGATAAAAAAATTACTTCGATAACAATAAGTTATGCTTAATAAGGAAAGATCTTCCTGATGAGGTTTTTAGGTATTGTTCGAATTCAAATGCTGTGTGTTTGTTTTGAAATGCGAAATATGCCAAAAGGTTTATGGGTCGTCTGTGTGAGGTTGCCTTTACATATCCATTTTGATGGCGGCGGAATCTTTCTTTCAAATCATTTGTGCGGCCAAGATAGGTTTTATTGTCACTACACTTAAGAAAATACACATAGTACACAAGTATTTTATACTACAACCCGTCTTCGCTTCGCTACGACGAGGTAAATGTAAACAACCCGTCTTCGCTTCGCTACGACGAGGTAAATGTAAACAACCCGTCTTCGCTTCGCTACGACGAGGTAAAGTGGACCATGGGAGACTTGAACTCCCCTCTTCGCAATGCGAATGCGATGCTCTACCAGATAAGCTAATGGCCCTTATATCTAGATACTTGCCCGGATATCTTCGACTATTTTATCAATAGTTTCCTCGATTAGCACTTTTTCTTTCGAAGTGAATGGAAGTAGAACATAGTCTTCGACAGGTAAGTTATTTTGGGGATGCCCAATACCAATCCGGATACGATTGATGGCTTGGGTTCCGAGATGCTGGACGGTAGAAATGACACCATTGTGACCGGCTGGGCCGCGATCAAATTGGATTTTCCACTCCCCTGCTGGTAAATCAAGATCGTCGTGGATAACAAAAATGTTTTCGGGAACAATTTTGTAATAATTAGCAATTTTGGCGACAGCAATGCCGGAGTTGTTCATATACTCGTTAGTAATGGCAAAAATAGTATTTTTATCCTTAAGTATCTGGGCTGAGAGTTTTGGTGAGTTAGTTAGTGTTCCGGCGAGTTTACTGATCACTACATGACCGAGGTTGTGTCTGGTCGATTCATATTTTTTGCCGGGATTGCCCAAACCGATGTATAGTTTCATATATTAAGATGTATTATGACATATAAAGATGGCTTATAGATAGGAAGTTTTTGATTTGATATGTTTGTTATCACTTAATTGATTAGACTGCTAAATTCAGCCTCGTTAATAATTTTTGTCTCGAATTTTTTGGCATTAATAAATTTGCTGGAGCTGGATTCAGTTTCGTTTGTAATTAAATAATTAGTATTTTTGGAGACATTGCTGTGAACCTGACCACCTTGGGAAATTATGATATCTTCCAATTCTTTGCGAGGACGACTGAGGGTACCGGTGATACAAAAGGATAGGCCGAAAAATGCCAAATTTTTAATTTCTAATTTCAAATTAACATTTGAAAGAATTGATTCGATCCAAGAACGGCGTAGATTGATACCGGCAATAATTTTTTCAGCTAGAGTTTGCTGGAAGCCTTTGATGGATAAAAGATCATCGACAGTTAATGAGAGTAACTTTTGTGGAGTGTCGAAACCGGCATTAATGAGTTGGAGAATTCGTTTTTGGGAAAAGTTGGGTATGATGGACGCGTCAAACACTTCGACGATACTTAAGATTCTTTTTTTATCAATCTGATGAATGATGTTTTTAGCTGATTTTTCCCCTAAGTTATCCAAGTCTTTGATATTGGACACAGTTAGTTTATAAAAATCACCAGGGAGCCTAATTCGATTGACTTGGTAGAGCTTGGTGATGGTTTTTTCTGATAATCCAAGAATTTCCAGGGTGTCGCAGAATAGCCTGAGACTGCCGATAATTTGAGGTAAACAATTTTGAGTATTGGGACATTTGAGAAACTTTTCTTCTTTGACTAATAGTGTGTGACAGGAGGGGCAGGTTTTGGGAAAATCTAGGTGTCCAGAATTAACCTTAGTAACTACTTTTTCAATGTGAGGAATTACATCTCCGCGTCGGCTGATTTGGACAACGTCACCGATATTTAACCCCATTTTTTGAATAAGATCGTAGTTGGCCAGGGAGGCAAAAGTAACAATGGCACCAGAAAGTTCAATTGGTTCTACCTCTGCTACCGGAGTAATGGTGCCCATGGGGCCGACTTGCCAGACTACTTCTTTGACTGTTGTCTGATTGTCCGAGGCGGGAAACTTGTAGGCGACTTGGAATTTGGGGCGGTTGTTGAGTGAACCTAAACTATTGGCGATATTTAGGTCGTTGATTTTGATAACCAAGCCGTCAATCTCATAAGGATAGCTAAGACGATCTTCGTCTAGAAATTTTTGATAAATTGATTCGATCTCTTCAAACTGGGTGCAAAGATGTGACTCTACTGTGGTAAATCCTAGGGACTGAAGTAGATCAATTTTTTCCTGCTCGGTGTTTACCGAAGCCATGATATCAACGGCATAGAGGGAACAATATTCGGAATACTTTGAATCAAGGCGTTGAGAAAGACCAGAGGCGGCATTGCGGGGGTTGGAATAAAACTCTCCGCTTTCAATCTCCCCCTCCGACTGTTGTCGGAGACCCCTCTTTGACAAGAAGGGTAAGGTACTTTTTTGGACTTTCTGGTTTAATTTGCCAAAATCAGCTTTAGTAACAACTATCTCACAACGGACGGAGCCACTAAAGCCTTTGGGGTTAGCGACAAAGTTTTTCATTTTGACGACATTTTGGGTGATAATATCGCCGATTTTACCGTCGCCTCGGGTAATGGCATCGATTAGTTGACCATTTTTGTATTCTATTTCCAGAGAGATGCCATCACATTTGGGTTGGACAACGTAAGATATGCTATGCATATCAACGTTGCTGCCTGCGGCGCTTTTTTTTAATTCGAAATAGTGAATTAAGTTGGCAAAAGTATTGACCTTGTTTTGAGAAGACATGGGGTGGGTGTGATTCTTTTTAGACCAGCCGGTATCAAAATTTTCGTGACCGACTTTGCTAAAAATTCGGTGGTGGGGAGATTTTTGACGGAGAATTTCTTCAAGAGTGTCGTAGGTGTGGTCGTCCATTATTGGCTTACCACTAGTGTAGTAGGCTTTTTTGGCGGTGATGAGAAGCTCGCCGAGGGATTCGGGAGATTTATTTTCGATATCAAGTGATTCTAAAGTCAACATCGAGTAATTATATCTCAACCCACCCCCTGTATTTTCCATTAACTATATTTTCAATCCCCCTCAGTCCCCCTTTGACAAGGGGGAAGTAAAGGCAGAATATGTGTAGTGGGAAATATTGTTGATGATGCCATTCATAGTGAGCGAGGTGTGATTAGGTATTGGTCAGAGCTTAGAGATGTTGCAAGGGTGAACAGGAAAAACCCGACTAAAGCTGAAGAAAAGTTGTGGATTGAGATACTAAAGAATAAGCAAACTGGTTATTTATTTTTAAGACAGAAGCCGATTTATAGATTTATTGCTGACTTTTATTGTTCTGAATTGAGTTTAATTATTGAAGTGGATGGTGATTCTCATGACAATAAAAAAGGAACAGATAAATTGAGAGATCAGTGGTTGGAATGTATTGGTATAAAGACAATTAGATTTACTAATAAAGAGGTATTGGAAAACATAGAATTAGTTATAGAAAAGTTGATTCCCCTCCTTGTCAAAGGAGGGGTTAGGGGTGGATTGAAAAGTAGGATGGGTCAAGTATAAATCATTGACTTTTCCTTATTATAGGGTAATATATGTGTATATTATGGTCAAAAAAGCAGGCAGGACACCGGAAGAGATATTGGGCGTAGGTGTAAACGCGAGTGCAGATGAGATACGGAATGCATATCGGAGATTGGCCAAAAAGTATCACCCCGATGTCAGTAAAGAAAATGACGCTTTAGAAAAATTCATGGAACTGGAGGGGGCAGTAGATAGACTAAAAACCAGATCAAATTTAAAGGGCTTATTAGACTTCGATTTAAATAATTATGAGTTAGATTTGTCTAAGCCTGTTAAGTCTCGCGTCGTAGCTAGAGTTGGTACTGTAAGCATAGTTGAGAAAACATATTACATTGAAAAGAAAAAACCCAGATTGGGGAACGGTTAATTAGACATTCGCCAGACAATAGTAGGCGCCTTTGGTGGAGCCACGTTTTTCACAAACTTTATCGTCGATTAGTTTTTTGAGATCGCGCCAGATGGTGTCGTCGCTGATCATGGGGAGTAGTGACTTGGCGTCGGGCATGCGAAGGCCGCCGAATTTTTGCATATACTCGACCAATTTTATTTGGCGTTCGGAGAGATGGACCTGTTTACCGCCAAGTTTTTGTTTGAATTTGATATCGCGGGAAAGGGATTGGACTTTTTCTTTGACACGGGTGAGCTCGATGCTAAGTGCTTGAGTGAAGAAATCGATCCATTTGGTGAGATCACGGTGGAAGATGTCGGAAGAAAGCTGGTGGGTGGACTGGATGGTGTTGTAATAGTCTTCGGCATTGCGGTCAAAATATTCTTCAAGAGAAAATAAACGACGGATGTCATAACTTTCGACATAAAGAGGGATCATGGCAAAGGCTCTGGAAACCCGACCATTACCTTCAATAAAAGGGTGAATAGCCACTAATATATATTGGGTAATAGCGGAGCGAATACTGGGATGAATGTCACGAGTTTGGGGGTCGTTGAGCCAATCAAGAAGGTCGGTCATAAGATATGGGACCTCGATGGCTGGGGGTGGACGATGAGCTATTTCGCCAGTACGGGTGTTTTTGAGAACGACTTGCTGGTGACGGTATTTACCAAGCTCACTGTCAGGAATGATTTTGGTGGTGGTTAGGTCGTGAATTTTTTTGACTAGAGTAGCACTATAGAAGAAAGGTCGTGGACCATGTGAGTCAAAATTTGGTACGGTTTTTTCTTCAGGAAGTGGTAAATTTTTTTGATACATACTCCAGATTTCTTCGAGATAGGTGACCACATTACGGTAGTTAATAACTTCTTGAATGCTTCTTTGAGCACCAGTAATGTCTTGTCCCTCAATGAGTTTGGCGACTTCCTGAAAAGTTAAGTCGTTACCCTCGATACGGGTACCATAGTGGACAGTCCTAACAATAGCATCCTGTTGAAATTGCTTTTCGTAAGCAGGAATCAGTGGGGCCTCATCAATAATTGCCTTAGCTCCTTCGAGTGTGGCTATGTTGCGGAGGATGTTGTTATTGATTGAAAAGATCGGTGAAAACATCTTAGGTCATTATAACACTTTTTATAAATTTCAATGAGGGGAAAATGCGGGGAATACGATAAACGTAAAACGTAATACGATAAACGAGAAATAATAAGAGAGAAACGAAATGTGTAATTGGTAATTTGTAACTAGTAACTAGAATAAAACAAAATAAATAGTAATTAGAAATTAGTAACTGGTAACTAGAATAAAACTAGGAAAGCATTAGAAAATCCAGGGCGGTTTTGGGATCGACGTTGGCTTTGATGAGGTTTATCGACTTAATAATTTTTTTAATCATTTGATGGTTGGCAATTGTTGGTGAGGAAACAAGTTTGGCTTGGGAGATGGACAGTTGTGCTTCTAGAAATAAAGTAGTGTTGATTTTGTCTGTGGCTAATTCTTGAGACATTAGTAATTTGTTTTCGATGGCCTGAGGAACCACTAATGGAGGACCTTTGTCAGTGGCATCAGGCTGGAAACGGATTTGGTGACACCGAGAAATAATAGTTGGTAGAAGGGCAAGGGGTCGGTTGGTGGTGAGAATAAAATAGTTGCCTGCTCCTGGCTCCTCCAGATTTTTTAGTAGCGCATTTTGGGATTCTGCATTCAGTTTTTCGGCATCATTTATCAGAATTACTTTCGAAGAGTGAGAAAAGGGTTTGTTGGCCAGGAACTTGGTAGTCGAGCGAATACTGTTGATGTTGTATTCGGTAACTTCAAGAATATCGGGGTTGTTTTGGATTTGTTGGTGACCAAGTGAAGATAGCAGGTCATTTAAATCACCTTGGGAACCATGGATTACTAATGTAGATGGAAAAATCTTCATGTATATTTATTATAGAGAATAATTATGAATGTATCTGCCACAAAAATTTACAAGAACTTACAGGAGGTATTGCTTGATCAAGGACTGATTGATGAGCAAAAAGCCAGTGAGATTAACTTGCGTCAACTAAAAACCGGAGAGTCTGAAGAAGAGATCATCCGTTCAATGAGAATTGTCACTGATGAAAAATTTTGTCGAGCGAAGGCGGTTTTGCTACAAGTTGATTACATTGATTTAGCGTCGATCGGTTTTTCTCCGGAGGCATTGGCTCTGGTACCTGAGAGTGTGGCTAAAAAATACAAGGTAGTCCCCTACTCCATGGATACTAAGGAGCAGTTACTAAAGGTGACAATGGTCAACCCACTAGATCTTGAAACGGTAGAATTTCTAGAAAAAAAGACAAATTATCGCGTGGTTACGGCAATTTCAACCGAAAAACAAATTGACGATTTTATCAACGAAAAATATATTAGGGAGAAGGGCATCACATCAGAGGTGACTAAAGCTTTGGATGAGCGTAAAAAAGATGAATCGGCAGTGGTCGCCGAAACAGCGAATAAGGTTTCTTCAGAAGCTCCGGTAGCTAAAATAGTAACTACTATTTTGGAATTTGCTGTAAAGTCTCGGGCATCAGACGTTCACATTGAGCCACAAGAGGATAATGTTCGGATTCGTTACCGTATTGACGGTATTTTGCAAGAAAAGTATTTATTGCCACGAAATGTTCAGGATGCTGTAGTTAGTCGTATTAAAATTTTGTCAAACTTGAAGATTGATGAAAAACGGGTGCCTCAGGACGGTCGTTTTTTCTTTTCTTCAGATGGTAACGATGTTGACCTTCGGGTATCTACCTTACCAACAACTTACGGTGAAAAAGTGGTGATGCGGTTGCTTAAAAAATCTCAAAAGGTGCCAACTTTGCCCGATTTAGGTTTGCGAGGACTGGCTTTAAAAAACCTTCAAGAAGCAATTGAGCGTCCTCATGGAATTATTATCGTTTGCGGACCTACAGGTTCGGGTAAAACTACAACACTTTACTCAGTTCTAGATAAAGTGGCTACTCCAAAAGTTAATGTGGTAACTATTGAAGATCCGGTGGAGTACCAGATGAAAGGTGTCAACCAGGTCCAGGTTAATGTCCAGGCGGGGCTGACCTTTGCTTCGGCTTTGAGGTCTTTTTTGCGCCAGGATCCCAATGTTATCATGGTAGGTGAGATTCGTGATACAGAAACTGCCGAGCTGGCAATTAATGCCTCACTAACTGGACATTTGGTTTTTTCGACCCTTCATACTAATGATGCCGCTGGTGTGCCTCCACGGATGTTAGATATGGGAGTGGAACCGTTTTTATTGGTGTCATCTTTGACCTGCGTTGTTGGTCAACGCGTACTTAGAAAGGTGTGTAAAGATTGTGTTAGTGAAGAGCCCATGACTGCCGAATTTGAGGCTGAATTTAAGACTACCCTGGGGCCGATATATAACATGATCTCCCAGAAATGGGAAAAGGATGGAAAGAAAATAACTTTACCAAAGATTGTCGGTTGTGATAAGTGTAATCATACCGGATACATGGGACGAATTGCTATCTATGAGGTGATGCCGATGAGCGAACGAATCGCCAAACTAGTTGTTGAAAAAGCAGCTGCCTCGGAGATTCAGAAGTTGGCTATGGAGGATGGAATGTTGACCATGAAACAAGATGGTTATGTAAAAGTATTGGAGGGAGTTACCACGATTGCTGAGGTGCTGAGAGTGGCACAATACTAATTAGATAAATCCAAAATCGAAAATTCAAAAGTAAAAAGAAAAAAATAAAAACAATATGAATATAAAAATTAAACAAATATTAGAACTGGCGGTGGCAAATGGAGCGTCAGATATCCATCTGTCAGTATCGACTCTGCCAAAACTGAGAGTAAATGGTGAGCTGATTGATATTGCCAATTTTGATATTAGTAACCCCTTGGCGACGACGGAAATGATCTTATCACTTTTGAGTGATGATCAAAGAGTTAGGTTTAGCACTGAAAAAGAATTGGACTTTTCAGTAACCTTAGAAGAAGCCCGTTTTAGAGTAAATATGTTTCTCCAGAGGAGTGAAGTTCGATGTACGCTTCGGGTTGTGTCATCAACAATTCCTTCGTTTAAAGAACTCAAGCTTCCAGATATTTTTTCTGAAATTGTTAACTATAAACAAGGTTGTGTTCTGGTGACTGGCCCAACTGGTCATGGAAAATCGACGACAGTGGCCTCCGTTTTGAATAGAATAAATGAGGAACGAAAGGTTCACATGGTTACAGTCGAGGACCCGATTGAATATATTTTGAAACCAAATAATTCAGTCGTTTCTCAACGAGAATTAGGTAATGACACTTTAAGTTTTGCAGCGGCACTAAAGTCGGTGTTGCGGCAAGATCCAAATGTAGTTTTTGTGGGTGAGATGAGAGACTTGGAAACGATCACCTCAGCTTTAACTATTGCTGAGACAGGGCATTTGGTGTTTTCGACTTTGCACACTAATTCGGCAGCCCAGACTGTTGATCGAATCGTGGATGTTTTTCCGGAAGGATCTAAAGATCAGATAAAAGTACAACTGGCCAGTGTAATAACTGCGATTGTATCACAAAGACTGATTCCAGCAATCGATGGTGGACGGGTACCAGTTTTTGAAATATTGATGGCTACCCCAGCAGTAAAAAATGCCATACGTGATGGAAAATCATTTATGCTAGATAACATTATTCAAACCAGTGCAGATTTGGGAATGGTAGGTTTGGAAACCTCTCTGTCACGACTAGTACACCAGGGAAAGATTACTGAAGAAGTAGCCATGAGTTACTCATTGCGACCGAGTGAATTGCAAAGTAATCTAAGAAGCCTAAAAAAATTATGAGTAAGTTTGTATATAGGGCAAAAGATTGGACGGGAAAAACGGTAAGGGGTGTACTAGATATGGCGACTAAGGCACAGGTGGTTGAATCTATAAAGAGTAGTGGGTTGGTACCGTTGATGGTAGAAGTAGATAAGGATAATGTGTTAAAAGAGTTTTATAAAAGATTTGCTTATCGGATAAAGTTTAAGGACATTACCTCAATGACTCGACAATTGTCGACAATGATGACTGCTGGCTTGCCACTGACTGATGCACTTCAATTACTTAAGAACCAACTGGAAACTAATCCACCAATGTATGAAATTTTGGATTATTGTCTAAATCAAGTCCGGGGAGGTCAACCTTTGGGCAAGTCGATGATTAAATATGAGAACATTTTTGGGGAGGCATACATTGCCTCAATTAGTGCTGGAGAAGAAGCAGGAGTGTTGGAAGAAATACTGACTAAGCTGGCAACTAACATGGAGAACCAAAACGAATTTAATGGTAAGGTTAAGGGAGCAATGATTTATCCGATGATTGTGGTTATTGGAATGATTGCGGTGGCATTCGTTATGATGATTTTTGTGATTCCCAAATTGACTAGTTTGTATACAGATTTTGGCTCAAAGATGCCAGCGTCAACCCAACTCTTGATGTCGATGTCAAATTTTGCAACCAGGTGGTGGTTTTTGTTCCCGATTTTTGGTGTGGGACTAGTGATGTTTTCAAAAGTGACCGAGAAAAATCCGGGTTTGCGACTCAAGGTGGATTTGTATAAATTAAAAATACCCATTTTGGGTGAGTTAAACCGAAAAACGATGTTGGCTAATACTCTGCGGACGATGTCAATGCTTCTGGCGGCAGGTATCAGCTTGGTGGAGGTATTAAGGATTGTGTCTAAAGTAGCGGGTAACGAAGTTTACTATAGATCATATGTACGCATTGCGGAGAGAGTCCAGAAAGGTTTTTCGGTATCAAATTCGTTTGAAGAAACTGGAGTTTTTCCATTAATAGTTGAACAGATGGTGTCGACTGGTGAAGCGACTGGTAAACTAGATGAAGTGTTACTAAGAGCGTCAGATTATTTTGCCACTGAAGCTGAGCAATCAGTTAAGGCTTTAACATCGGCTATTGAGCCAATCATTATGATTATTTTAGGTCTGGGTGTTGCTTTTTTAGTGGTGGCAGTCATTATGCCGATTTATAACTTGACAAGTCAATTTTAAAAGCATTTAATTAAGTTATGAAAAATATAAATGTGGCCATGCCTACCGGCAGGCAAGGTTTTACCTTGGTTGAATTACTAATCGTCATTGCTCTGATTGCAATTTTGTCGGTGGCTGTATTGGCAACTATCAATCCAATTGAGCAATCAAACAAGGCAAAGGATGCCACTGTTCAGAATGATGCGGCTGAAGTGTTGAATGCATATGAACGTTATTATGCTGCGCAAGCATCATATCCTTGGGTTGATCTTTCAGGTGCCGCATTAACCGTCGACTCTGCGGCATTTATGAATAGTAGTCAGATTGGCTTTGGACTGTGTGCCTCAAATGTGGTTGGGGCTACTTATTCAAGTAGTTGCTCCCCTAGAAACTCACAGGGCTTGCTTTTGAGTACAACTGAGCTTAAAGATTCATTTTTAGAGAAGAATTATACTAAATTTCCAACTAATGTAGCTAACCCACCAGCATTTACTGACATGATTTATACCGTTAAAGATCCAGTAGCCAATGGAAACTCAATCCATGTCTGTTTTATTCCAAAGGCCAAGGCAAATCGCACAGTAAATTCTAAACTTAAATTGTTGGCACTTGATGTTAACAATGTTCCAACAACTTACGGGGATGCAGATGTTTCAGATGCCACACAATTTTCAAATGGTTATGCGGTGTGGACGTTCACCACCGGGGCTACCTCGATGTTTAAGTGTGTACCCTAGTATTGTAAGCAGTATAATAATGTGGGATTCTTTGTCACAGTAAGGAATTTATTGCTGTTAGAATAATTTATGGAGTTGTATTTGACGGCAGTATTTTTTCTAGTTGGATTGTGTGGGGGAAGTTTTGTTAATATGCTTTTGTATCGAACAGAAGTCAGATATAAAATTCAAAAGAAAAAAGTAAAAAGTAAAAACGAAAGTAGAAGTTTCTGTGATTTTTGCGGAGAGCAGCTTAGATGGTTTGAAAACATCCCAGTAGCTTCCTGGGTGATATTAAAAGGTAGGAGTCGATGTTGCAACAAACGACTCCCCCGCCTGTATCCGACAGTAGAAATGACTGTAGGTGTTTTGTTTGCATATATTATTTATCATTTATCATTTATCATTGATTGGAACCTGCCAATTTATTTGATAATAGTGTCTCTGTTGGTGTTTTCAGCGGTATTTGATTGGAAATATATGATCTTACCGGATTTTTCAACATATATTTTAATTGGTTGTGCTGGATTGCTTTGGTTCCTCAACAATTTTGGCGACTATAATTTTATTTTTGCTGGTTTGGGAGCTTTTTTGTTTTTATTGATACTTCATCTGGCTACAAAAGGACAGGGAATGGGTATGGGTGATGTAAAATATGTTTTTTTTATGGGATTATTGTTAGGCTTAACTAGGACAGTACTGGCATTTTATTTGGCATTTGTAGTTGGAGCATTAGTTGGGTTGGTGCTGATTATTTTTTATAAAAAAAATAAAAAAAGTCGCATACCATTTGGACCATATTTGATTATGGCGACACTGGTTGGTTGGTTTTGGGGGGAGGGCATATTATTATATTTGTATAAATGGTTTTAAATTGGAGTAAGAGAGGTTTTACATTAATCGAATTGATGATAGTAATGATGTTGATTGGTCTGATGGCACTAATTTTAGTGATGGCTCTTAACCCCGGGGTGATAGTTGATAAAGGAAATGATTCTCAAAGAAAGAAAGATTTAGGTCGGATCAGGATTGCCTTTGAGGAGTATTTTAATGATAAGAAGTGTTATCCAAGTCAGGTATTGATAGATGGATTAGAGTGTGAAAAAAATGGTTTTAAACCTTGGTTATCAAACTGGCCATGTGATCCAAATGGTCAAAAATATTATGTGATGACAGATGATTCTAGTTGTCCGCGATCGTATAGAATACTAACGAACCTGAAAAATCGTCAGGACCCAGTGATTCCTAGTGGATGGTATAGCCAAAATTCTAGTTCGAAATTTGGCGATGGTACAGTAACGATAAATGATGTCAATTATGGTATCTCAAGTCAAAACGTGTCCTGGTATGAAGAGATGGTACCTCCACATTGTTACACTTCCTTTAAAGGCTGTTACCTGATTCCCGGTTTAGGAAGGTGTAATGCGCTACCACCAGGAGAACAACATGTTGGAGCTTATTTACATCCAGATTGTATGCCAGAGTGTCAGGTTAGCTGTTGTGAAGACGGTCAGATTTGTGTTTTGCCTTAGGAGTGGTTATGATTAGGTTAGTGAAAAGACAAGGATTTACATTGATTGAGTTGATGGTAGTAATTACTATAATCTCCTTATTAACGGTCGTGACCGTATCTCAATTTCAGACTGCCAAAAAAAAAGCCAATGATGTGGCTCGTAAAGGTGACATCAATGCTGTTTCAAAGGCATTACAGATGTATTTTAATGATTATGGTTATTTCCCGATGGAGTCGGAAATTAATTGGGGGGGGACATTTGAAGATTCCTCAGCCAGTCCAGCTTATGTTTATATGAAAAAAATGCCGAGAGAAAATTATTTGCCGACAAAACCATATTGCTATAAAGTCAGTCCGGATCAAAAGAAATATGGTTTATTTGCGCAATTAGAAAACGTGACTGACAAGGAGTGTGACCGAAATAACAACAACTCAGCCGATGATAATAATTATATGTGTGATGGTGTTGGTTATTGTTACGGGGTGGCATCACCAAATACAAGTTTATCTAGCAATGGTGATTTGGAGTAGACAAAATACTGGTTTTACTTTGGTTGAGTTGTTGATTTCAATTGGTATTATGGGAACTTTGATGGCAATTTTGTTACCAAATTTTATGGGAGCTAGAGAAAGGGCTAGGGATGCTCAAAAGATACAGGATTTAGGAACAATGAAGAACGCCCTTAGATTGTATTATAATGATAATCAAACTTATCCAGCTGGTTCAGGTGGATCATTGGGGGTGGGGATGACTGCTTATATGAGTAGTGTGATAAATTTGGGATATACTTATGACTATTATCAACTAGATAATGGTGATGGTTTTGTAATCTGTGTTGGGCTGGAGGCTGGAGCAGGTACTGAAGATACAACTTCTCAACAAAAGTGTGGTGTGTCAGGATTAGGGGTGGGAATTTGTGGAATGGGGGTGGGTCAGACAGGAAATAATATATTTACAGTTTGTGCTAAATAAGAAGAGATTTATGAATTAAGATTTATGAAATATGAATAAAACAAAAAATGGGTTTACGCTATTTGAGCTGTTGGTGAGTATTTCGATTGTAGCGATATTGTCGGCACTGGCAATAGTTTCATTTAGTTCGGCCCAAAAGAAAGCTAGGGATTCTAGAAGGGTTCAGGATATGTCGTTGATTCAAAAGGCAGCGGAACAGTACTATATGTTAAGTTCCTCAAATTATCCGACAACATTGAGTGTGGGAACGTCCTGGTCGGCTGGTGGACAGACGGTATTAGAGGTAATACCCCTGGATCCAAAAGGGGTTGGTTATACGGCTACCATGAGCGTCAGTAGTTATTGTATTTGTGCATTTGTAGAAGGGACTGGTGGTAATTCAACCAATAGCGCTTGTAACTTTGTTGGTGCCGGTGCCAAGATTTATTTTTGTGTGAAAAACCAACAATAATCGCTTCGCGGAATAACCAATGACCAATAACCAATTTTCAAATAACCAGAAAAATCAAAAGGGGTTTACACTGATTGAGTTGATTGTGACGATGACAATAGTGGCAGTGTTGACGACAGTAGCCATGATTAGTTTTGGGGGAACCAATAAAAGGGCCAGGGATGGAAGAAGGGCCTCCGACATCCAGAAGATAGCGATTGCTTTAGAGATGGCCCGTCAAGTTGGTGGCACTTATCCAGTAGCCTCAGGTGGTCAAGCACCAGATCTGGTAAATGGACAATATTTACAAAAGTGGCCAGATGATCCGAGTGGATATATTTACTATTACCAGAGACCAACTAATTATACTTATAGTCTAAGTTCTTATATGGAAGATTTGGGGTCAACAAATGGCACTGGAAGCTATGGTAATAATTGTGATGCACCAGGAAATTGTAATTATCAGGTGTCTAATCCTTAGGTTAAGAGTAAAAGAGTTTACAATAATAATATGCGACATGGATTTACACTAGTTGAGTTGATGGTGGTAATAACTATAGGAATCGTGATAACTGGTGGAGCGATGGTGTCGGTGACAAAATATGTGGCTAAAGAAAAACTAGTTCAAGCCGCCAGTGAGGTGGTTTCGATGGTTGATCTGGCCAGAAATATGGCAATAATCAATCAAGTGACAGCTGGCTTTACCAACCTAGACTATGTGGCTGTGACCCTGACAAGTAGTGGAGTAGTTTCAGTGTTTCCGGTAAATAACATTAGTGGTGTGGGTAGTAGTTTGGTAACAAAAAAAATCGGCAGTGGAGGAATTGTTTTTAGTAGTTTAAATTTAGGTGGACTACAATTTGCTGCTGGTAGTGGAAAATTAGTAGGGAAAAATCCAAGTCCTTCTTATCAGAGTTATCCCCTCCCTCCCACCACAAATGTGGGAATAACTATTTCGAGCACTGAAGTCAGTGAAACTCAGCAAATTATTATTAGTCCGTTTGGTGGAGTGACCAACACAAAGTTATGACTAAGATAAATATCTTGGGTCAAAGTCTGGTTGAGCTGGTGGTATCAATTGGAATAATAACCTTGGTGATATCGGGATTGGTGTTTTTAATGTTGGGTACCTTGGGTACAAAAACTAAAAGTTATGATCGGAAAAAAGCTGTAGAAATATCACAAAATGTAATTGAGGGAATGGTTCAAACTAAGAATAGTGACGGGGTGTCTTTTTGGAATCTAAACTCGACTTATTGGAGTACCATGGGTGAGGATCATATAAATGGGGAATATAATTATTTTGTGACAGCTACTCAGTTTAGTGGTAATGGTTGTAGTGCAGTGATCGTTGAATGTCTGAATGTAAAAGTGAATGTTGTCTGGAAAGATGACCAGACTCTGGAAAGTTTTAATAGATTTTTTTCGAGAAAATGAGTCAACGAGGATTTACTTTGGTGGAAATGGTAATGATAGTGGGAGTCTTGGGAATTATTATGGTGTCTGTGTCGAATATAATGATCAGTTCGTTTCGGGTTAAGACACGGGTGGAAGTGGCTGATCAAGTAGAAGAGAATGGGACTTCGGTTTTACGCCAGTTGCGAGATAATATTATTTTGGCGACGGGAGTGGGGATGACCTGTGCGGTTAATAGTGATGATATTGGATCAACATTGTCTTTTATGAATACCAATGATGGAGTGGTGACTAACTTGGTATGTTATGAGGAAGTGAAAATCGCTTCCGAGTCGGCAAACGGTAGTTTTGATTTGACTTCGCCAGATGTTAAGGTTACGGGATGTAATAATTTTGCTAAATGCGAACTTTTCCCTGACTCAAGTGACAGGATAACCCAAGTAAACTTATCGTTTACACTATCTTCAGGGAATACATCAGCTCCCGCGGAACAGTCAAAGACAAGAAGTTTTCAGTCGAGTGTGGTACCGAGAAACTAGATAAAAAATGCCATAATATATTATGTTACCAAAATCAGTTAAATCAGTACTTTGGTCGTACGATACGAGTAAAATTGACTTGGATTTGCACAAAAAACTCATTGTTTCATCTGTACTAAATTTTGGTAATTATAAGGCTACAAATTGGCTATTTTATAAATACGGTAAAAAACAAGTTGCAAAAATTGCAAAACGAATACCGGTTTTGCAGTGGAATGTGAAATCTCTTAATTATTGGTCACTATTGTTGGGAATTAATCCCAGACCAAAACCAGAAATCGTCAATTGAAAGTATTGCACTGGGAAATATTGGATGAAAAACGAAAAAGAATATTACCGATGCTAAAAATTGTTTCCAGTGGTTTTTACTTGGCAGGTGGGACTTCTTTGGCGTTACAGTTGGGACATCGTGATAGTGTTGATTTTGACTTTTTTACGGATAGTGAGTATGATATTGGAGATTTATTTGAAAAAGTTGAGCAAGCCACAATATACACATCTATTACTTATAATATTTTCCTATTGACAGACTGTATGTTATGGGATAGAATTGTGGAAAGTTAATTTTAATATTTTTACTAAAAAATATGAGAAAGTTTGGAGTAGATATCGTTAGGATTGTTGTTGGTGTTGCAGTGTCTGCTGGTTTGAATGCCTCTGTTCGACCTATCAATGCGGTGGATTATGCTAGTGGTGCACTTATTACCAATGCTCAACTTATGAGACCTGATGGATCCCAGCATGATAATGAGTGTTCAAATGATGCAGCTTGTAATCCTGGTAGTGCAAATCCAAGAAATTGGACTAGAAGATGTGATATGTCTAGCTATTCTATAGATGAAGGTGGTAATCAAGGTGGAACTTGTAAATAAAAATTTTCTTGAATAAAATCTGATTTGCAGTTTTGTTTCGTTGTGGTAGGCTTATTTTGTGAGAGGAAAATTATTATTTATTTCATTTTTATTTTTATTTTCTTGTTTTGTTCCTATTAGAGTTGTGTTTGCTGGTTGTTGTAGTGATGGAACTACGAGTTGTGGTTCAAATGCAGATTGTCCAGATATTCCAAATTGTTCTGGCGGCGGAAACTGTAATGGAGTATGTAATGACCAAGATGGCCCAGGTTGTGGTGTGCCACCGCCACCTCCAACAGGTGGCGGGCCGGCGCCGACGGCGTGTTTTTTGCCGGGGACGGAGGTGAGAATGAGTAGTGGAGGGGTGAAGAAGATTGAAGATATAAAAGTGGGTGATAAGGTTAAATCATTTAGTGACAAAGGCGGTGATGAAGTGGTCGAGTCGACGGTTAGTCAGATATTTGAGAGAACTAGAGATTTTTATTATTCATTAGTTGCCGAAGGCTATAAGGTTAAAGCGTCAGCTGAACATCCATTTTATGTGGGAAATGGGGAATATAAAACAATATCGGAACTAAAGAGGGGTGATATCGTTTATATTCTCAAAAATAATTCCCTGGTCAAGAAAATAGTTAGTTCAAATACTCGGGTTGATGAATCGACGCCGGTATACAACATGAGCGTGGATAAGACAAATACCTATTTTGCGGGTGGGTTTGCTGTCCACAATAAAGGTAATCCACCCGTGTGTTACCATGGAGAAGTGGATTGTCCAGCCGGGACAACTAGGGGGTCACGGGTGATCAGTACATTTTGTTGGTATGATGACCCAAATGGACAGTGTCGCTTGGGGAGCGCCCAACAGATAACTGGCTGTTGCCGGATGATTACGATTGACAAAGAACGAGTGTGTGTAAATAATCAAGGAACTACTTACAATTGTGTTCCGATTTGTACAGAGACAGAGACGTGTGTACCAAAATGCGGTCAGGCAAAAGTGTGTGGAGGGAGCTGTGCCAATACCGATAATGGCACATCACCAGTGGTATCGATTGTCTCACCCAATGGATCGGCAGCTAGTCCAACCATTATTGCTGATACAACCCCCTTGCTAAGGTGGGGCGCTCTACCAGCGTCCGGTAAGGCCGACAGATATTTTCTGCAAGTACTTGATAGTGGGGGGACGGTAGTTTGGAGTCGATATGTTCAGGCGATTGGTACGTCTGGAGTTAGTACTGGAATTGCTCTGGGAGCTGGTGTTTATCACTGGCGAATTAGGGGTGAAAACACTTCTTGTGGAATTGATGCTAGCCCGTGGTCAACTAGTGGTTATATGAAACTGAGTAGTGTGCCGACGGTGAGTTGTTTATTGTTAAAAAATGCTAATGGGACAGTGGTGCCTTGGGAGAGTGGTAATCAAAATCATATTATGAATCCAGCATTTGTGAATACGGCTTTTCCGAAACGAGTGACTTTTCAGGCCTGTGTGACTGATCCAGATGGTTTTGTCGATGTTCAAAGCGCCAAAATGGAATGTAATGGAATGACTTACAATATGGCATTGGGAGCGGGTAGTGGAACTGGAGTAACGGCGACGGTAACAGTTAATTTTACATCGGCGGATAATTCTGATACGGCTTGTCCGATTTTAGTTGATGTTAAGGACGTAGCGACACAAAATGATCCGGTGATATGGACGGATACTGGATATAAATTTAAAGTGTGGGAGGGAAACGTGGTGGTGTCGGGGACAGTCTATGATAGTTCTGATTCGGCGCTGGGGGCACAGTGTCCCTCGGGGGTGGGTTATTCAACTCCAGCTGGTGCAGGGATGAACTTTAGATATGTTGATTTTACCCCAACTGTTGGTAGTTTCGTGCGTATAAATGCCAACAGCGATAGTACCTATATTGGTGGTCTAGTTAATTGGGGGAAAACTTATTCTGTAATACCAAATTCGGATTTTATAGGCGGAACGGTTCGGTCAAGATGGGTCGATGTAGGGGTGGGGACAACCAGTTGCGGGTCGCAACTGAGTCTGAATAATTCAGTGGTTAACCCATATATGACTAGTCCGACATTGAGGGTAGATATTGCCTCAGCACTAGGTCAACCAGGATGGTTTCAGGTGGTAAATGGAGGAATTCAAGCAGCTGGTTCTGTTTTAACACTTGTACCCGCAACTTGTGGCCAAGATGCTAATTGTGTTGGAGCAATAGCCAAGACGAATAATAGTCTTATTTCAGGGTCTACCATTAGTAATGGTGGTTGTGTCTTGGGTCAGGCTAATTGTCAATACGGCAATCCCAATAATTGGTATAAAAATATATCGACCTTATCATCGGCGGAAAAGTTTGATTACCGTTATTATTATGATAAATATTTTTTGGGAAATGGAGGTGGAACAACCTTGCCGGCTGATTCGACCATGACAATGGTTAAGGCTAGAGGAGGGGTGGGAGTGTTTTTTGTTAATGGTGATTTTAGTATTAACGAAGACAATACATTGAATTCTGGACAATCACTCATGGTTATAGTTAAAGGAAAAATTGACTTTAGCCAGGGAGTGAACCGGTCTGATGGTATTTTTGTGGCAGATGGGGGTATGACTCTTGGTGGAGCGTCGGCTACACAGTTGACTATAAATGGCTCGTTGTATTCAGCTAATTCTGGTGGAGATATTATTTTCTCCCGACAATATAGTAATGATTTGGATAACAATATTAGTCCAGCAATCGTAGTAAATTATCGACCTGATCTGGTATTCAACTTACCAGGTTCATTTCTAAAGGTACTGTCGGGATGGAGGCAGAACTGAAAAATAAAAAATCAAAATAAAAAGTAAAAAATAAAAAAATGATAAATAAAGTAATGAATAGATTGTTGTGGGACAGGCGCAATGACGTTTTTCAGGGTGGGCAGGTGGCGTTGATAGTCCTACTAATTTCAGCGGCGGCAATGACTATTGGATTGTCAGTGTCGAAAAAAACGGTAATTGACACTAGAATTGATACTAATGAAGAGCAATTGAAACAGGCTTTTAACACAGCAGAGTCGGGAATTGATTATTACCTTGGTACTGGTAGCACAAAGTTTGTGACACCTGACAATCAAAGCGTGGCAAATGTGATTGTCAGAAATATTGGTCAAGGTGTGACTATAAATTTTAATCAGTATACATTGGTGAACAAATCGCAGGAGTATTGGATGATGGGACACTTGGCTGATGGGAGTATTGATAATAATACCTATTATCAGGGGGCTAGTCTATCGATTTGTATAGAGAGTTCTTTTAATGGGGCGGTAAAAGCGGATTATTTTTATCAGGATGCAGGTTCTAACTATTTGGTTTATCACAATGGTTATAATTTCACCGCAGGATATGTCAATGGTTTTTCAGATCTAAATCCTCTACCTGGTCAGGGAAATTGTATAACTGGATATCGCGAATTGGGTTTGTCGATTCCTTTGGGTGGTGGGATTAAGCCGATATTATTGTCGGTTAAACCAATACGAAACGGAGTACGGATGTATGTGTTGGGTAGTGGGGTGGCGTTCCCTGTACAGGGAATTGAACTGAGTTCGACAGGGAAGGTTGGTGATGCAACCACTGGTGTAAACCGTAAAATCAACGTGACTAGATTGTATCAAGTTCCTAGTTTTGCTTTGGATGCGATTACTACCTTTGGGAGTGTGTTGAGTAACTGAGGAATAGTGTTTATACTGAAGTAATGAGTAATACGATTGGTCTTGATATTGGCGTTGGAAGCATAAAATTGGTGTCGATTTCAAAGGGTTCGAATGGTGGAATGGTCTTAGATGCCGTTGGTGAAACTAAAACACCAATGGTTGACTGGATAAAGGAAGATAAAACCGGAAAACCGTTAAAAGAAGTAGCTAACGCTATTAAGATTCTTTTGGCTGATCTAAAAATTAAACCGACCCAAGCAGTCACTAGCTTACCCGAGGATGAGGTTGTTTCACGACTAATTAGATTACCTCCACTGAAAGAAAGTGAAGTTAGGGATGCTTTGAAGTTTGAAGCGGAGACCTTTGTCCCCTATCCCCTTGATCAGGTATCTATTGATTATGAAGTCTTAGATCAAGATGAGTCAGGGCGATTAACTATCTTTGCCATTGCCGCCCGTAATGAGTTGATAAATGCTTATGTGAAGTTGTTTAAGATTTTGGGAATTGACTTGTTGGCATTAGAATCGCCGGCGATTGCGATGCGTCGGGTGGTGGTGGAGTCGGTATCCAGTACCGCGGGAATGCTTTTAGTAGACCTGGGGGAAAAGTACTCTGATATAGTGGGTATTAACTCAGGCAAAGTGTACTTTACCAGAGCGATGTCAGTAGGCGGTGAGTCACTGACAAGAGCTATTTCGATTAACTTAGGTCTCGATATGGCCTCAGCAGAAGAATATAAGAAAGCGTATGGATTGAAGGAAATACAACTTGAGGGAAAGATAAAAAATGCAATTACTCCAGTATTTAGTAGCATGGCTGAAGAAATTAGAAGGGGCTTGGCATCTTTTCGTGAAGAGCAAAATAAAGCTGCTGATCTACTGGTGCTGAGTGGAGGTGGAGCAAATTTGCCTGGATTGGCTGAAGAATTGACTAAAATAATAGGCATTGAAGTACACGTTATTCAACCGTTTATAAAAATGGATACGACAAAGATAGTCTTACCTTTGGATTTAAATACAGAGGGTTGTCGGTTTAGTTTGGCGGTGGGATTGTCATACAGGGGGATTATATGAGTGAAATGAACCTAAATCTAATACCATCAAAAGCAAAGTTTCAGGCGGCCCGAATCAGAATACAAAAACAGGTTAGATTGTCGGCAATAATTATTATAATGATATGGACTTCAGTTGCAGCAATAATATTTAGTTTGACATTGATTGTTAAAGTAAGAGTGAACTCTGCTATGGCAAACCAGAAAAAAGTCCAGCTGAACTACAACTCAATGAAGGATAATATCGTGACCAGTCAAAAACTGAAATACAAAGCGAAAATGGTGGGAGGAGTACTGAATAATAGATTTGAATATGGTACTTCATTTGAAACAATCAACAATTTATTTCCACCGACAATTAGTTTAAAGAATTTTGATTTACATGATGGTGGTATATTCCTGGTGAAAGGGATAACTTCCGAAAAAGTCAATGTTGATTTGCTTGAAAGTATGGTAGAAACAATAAATCGTGGTGAAAATGATAAGTTGAAGTCAGCCAGATTAACAGCACTGACTCTGAAGGGTGGGGTTTGGGATTTTACTTTGGAGGTGGAATTAAGATGAAAAATTTTTCGATTGATATTCCGGACAAAATATTTGGGATTGATTCATTAAACATCATCATTTTCACACCATTATTAGTGTTAGTAATTCTGTTTTTATTGAGTGTCAACGTAGTTTTTATTCCAAAATTTAATGAGTTATTGTCGATGCAAAATAATTTGACCGATGTTCAAGGGCGGACCCAGACAGTATTGGAAAAAACAATATATATTCAATCAATTGATTCAACAGAACTGCAAAAGAATGAAGATTTTCTTTCAAGTGCTCTAATGCCACAAAATAACTCTTACCTTTTGGTTGGAGTAATCAGAAAAGTAATTACTAAATTCGGCTTTCAAATTGATAGTTTTTTGATCAACCCAGGTAAAGTTAGTGACGAATCAGCCAAATCTACACTAACAAAAGGGGTCTCAAAAATTCCGATTAAGGTGGTAATTACTGGTCCAAAAACAAGCTATCTTGATTTGGTTAAGGGATTGGAAAAAACATTACCTTTATTATCTATCTCAAGCTTTAAAATGTCTTCACTTGGTATTTTGGTAAAACTAGATTTGGAAATATCGGCTTTTTATATCGAGGATAGTTCATTGTTTGACATAAACAAGTTGACTCTGGCTGATTTAACCTTGAAGAAGGAGGAAACAGACTTGGTTACCAACCTATCATCATTTGAGATACTGGAAAAAGGAGAAGGTATTATAGTTGAACCAAAAGTAGAGTTCAAAAAGTACGACAGAAAGGATCCTTTCAGCCTTTGACTTCTAGGGAATAACGAATATTAGGGTAAGTTAAGTTGAGAATAGTACGAATTGATTTAATGACTTTCCCCTCTTTGCCGATGATTTGACCAATAATTTCTGGTACGGCGGTTATTTCAAATAAAAGAACACCTTCGTTATCTTGTGAGTTGATAACTACGGACGAGGGGTCAGTAACGACTGCCTTAATAAGATAGTCGAGGGTATCATTGATTGTGGACATATTTATGCTGAATCTTTGGCTACTTTGGGTTTAACTTTAACCTTTTTGGGGTACTTGTCAGGGTTGAGAAGCTTGTCAACTCCCAAGGTTAGCTGGGCACCATTTTTGGTCCATGTCTGAAGCTTTTCCTTATTAACATCAAGAGTTTTGGTTTGGGGGGTATAGAAACCTAAATCATCGACGAATTTACCATTAAATTTGGTTCGGGATTCAGCAACCACAATTCTGAATGTGCGCTGATGTTTCTTACCCTTGGGGAATAGTTTTATCTTAAGCATAGGATGGATTATAACAGAAATAGACTAAATTCCAAAGTAAAAAATAAAAAGTAAAAATGTTAAGATGGTGATAAAATTTTGACTGCGGCTATGGCAGCTGATTCTTCGGCTTTTTGTTTGGAGTTGCCACTACCGGTGGCGATTAGGTCGGTGCCGATATAAGCGGCGACCTCGAATATTTTTTGATGATCGGGGCCAGTTTCTTTGATGGTCTCGTAACGGGGGGTAATCCCGTTCCTGGCCTGGGCGATTTCCTGAAAGCGACTCTTGGGATCTTTGTAGATTTTTTGTTGGGAAATGATGGTGATTTCTTCTCCTAAAAATTTTTCGAGAAGCCGGTTTACGGCCACCTGACCCAGGTCAAGATAGACGCTACCAATAATACTTTCAGTGGTGTCAGCGAGGATAGATTGATTTTGTCGACCTTGGTGACTCTCCTCTCCACGGCTAAGTTTTACAAATTTACCAAGTGATATTTTGTTGGCTAAATTGGCCAAATTTTCAGTACATACTATGAGTGACCGGAGTGAGGTGAGGTCCCCTTCTGGAAGATCGGGGAACATAGTGTAAAGCTTTTCTGTGGTCCACAACTCTAATACTGCGTCACCTAAGAATTCGAGTCGTTCGTTGGATACCAATTTTAATGCTCGGTTTTCATTTAGATAAGAGCGATGGATGAGGGCTTGTTCAAGTAAAGCGGGGTTTTTAAATTTGACTCCGAGTAGATCTTGAAGTTCCTGTAGGGTGTCTGTCATTCTGTTTTGAGGATACCACCAAGACAACCGTTTACAAACGAGGGACTACTGTCGGTACCAAATTCTTTGGCCAACTCGACTGCCTCGTCAATAATAACTTTTGGAGGTGTGTTTTTTTGGAACATTAGTTCCCAAATGGCGCAACGAAGGATGGATAAATCTACTTGGTTTATTTTTGCAATGGGCCACTTTGGAGCATAGATAGAAATTGATTGGTCGATTTCACCTAGGTGACTGATAATTTCAACTGAGTCCGGAGTTGATGGCTCGGCATTCCCGCAGTTATGGGCAAAAACAGACTGCATATTTTTTATTCTTCGAAGGTGTCGAGGATCTTGATGACTTTTCACAGTTGTTTATCCACCAAAGGCGGATCGATTATGATTATGATGTTTTACAATTTGGACATTCGAAACCGGCTAGTTTAGGTTTGCCACAATGCTTGCAGGCAACGGGCTTTTGGATTGTAGGTCCGGTGTGAGTGGCTCGGCGTCGACCTTGACGTCGTGAAGATGGCCAATGTTTAGGTAGTGCTGTCATGGGGTTAGTATATCAAAACAATTAAGAATTAGGAATTAAGAATTAAAAATTATGAATTTAATCTCGCAATGAAGAATCTTGACTGTTTACTTCGATTAAGTTATTTAGATCAAACTCTTGGACAATAAGGTCATTGATTATTTTCGAGGCGAGATTGATTGAGCTGGCGTCTAGATAGAAATGACCGTGTTGGAGAGTGGAAAACAGCATTCCCTGCCCCCTACTCTTAAGATCAAACTCAGCCAGTTGCTGGCCTTCAAAATGGTTAGTCAGATAATTTAGCCGTGGATTACTGCTATTACCGAACAAGTAGCAATACCCTTTGCTGTTACCTCGTCCAACACGACCTCTTAGCTGATGGAGTGAGGCTAGACCAAATCTATCAGCTGACTGAATAATAATTACGGTAGCGTTGGGAAAATCAATACCGACTTCAATGATTGGGGTGGTGATTAAAATATCGATAGTCCCATTTTGAAAACTGTCAAATATTTTTTTTCGGTCTACTGGTTTTATTTTGCTGTGAATTAGTTCTAGTCTTAGTTTGGGGAAAACGGATTGGAGATTTTTGAATTCAGTGGTGGCAGATTTTACTTCAGTTAGAACCTCTGAATCTTCGATAAATGGGCAAACTATAAATGCTTGCTCTTTGGTTTTTTTAATGTGAGTATCTAGCCACCGATAACAATCTTCAACTTTTGGCGGTGATACTACAAAAGTTTTTACTGGTTGCCACCTAGGAAGATGGGACAGAGTAGATACATCCAAGTGACCATATATAGAAAGGGCAAGTGTTCGGGGAATTGGGGTGGCAGTAAGTGAGAGGCTGTGGGGTGGGTTCTTGTATTTATTTAGAAAGTTGCGCTGAGAAACGCCAAACTTATGTTGCTCATCAATTATCAACAGAGCCACTTTTTTAAGTAAATTCTCCTGTTGATAAAAAGCCGCGTGTGTAGAAATGATAATGGCATTGCTGGGAACTGATTTTAGTTTTGACTTGTTATCAAGTAAAAGTACTGGGCACTTTTTAAGTAATGTTGAAAAAGAAGTGTAGTGTTGTTTGGCCAATATCTGAGTTGGTGCGACTAGTAGAGTTAGTTGATTGTTGGTGCTGGTAAGATGGGCGGCGAGGATGGCCACTATGGTTTTACCAGATCCGACATCGCCACTTAATAGCCGGTGGGCTGGTCTTTTTCCCAGTAGATCTGATTTGACTTCATTCCAAGCAATTTGTTGACTGGGACTAAGATCGTAGGGTAAAAAATCAGTTTGGGCAGCGGTGGTAAGTAAATAGGCAGGTTTTTGTTTAGAGGTAGTTTGTTTTTGAAGATGGGAAAGTGACAAAAGAGACAATGATTGATTTAAATTTATTCTTGTTTGGGCAAGTGATAATTGGCTTGGGTTAGAAGGTTGATGGATTTGCTTTAGGGCTTCTGTTTGATGAAGTAGCTGGTATTTGTTAATAATTGATTTGGGTAAAAGTTCATTTACTGGTTTAAGTAAAATTGGAAGGTTTTGGTGAATCACTTTTTCAATTTGCGATGACTTTAGGCCAGTTGTTTGGTGATAGATAGGAATTATTCGACCGGTTTTGTTACCTACGAGTGGAGCGACGACAGTGGCTTTGTTCTGATAAATGGATGGGGTTCCTGCAATACTGATAGTCTGTCCGATAACTATTGTCTTACTTAAGTATGGCTGATTGAACCAAATCAAATTTAAACTTCCGGTGTTATCCCGTATCGTTGCTCTTTGGATATTTTTATGGGCACGAGTGTAAACATTTTGAAAATTTATAACTTCACCGCTAAATGTCGCCGGAGTACCAATTTCTAATTCAACAATGCTTTTGGTATTGGAAAAATCTAGATAGCGATGAGGATAAAAGTGGATTAGTTTGGAAATGTCATTGATGCCCAAGAACTCGAAGAGCATGTTGGTTTTTGGTCCGATTCCGACTAGAGTGGTAAGGGAAGACATAACAGCTTATGTTATCATTTAGGCATGAGAATTTTGGGTAAAAAGATTGGTAGGAAGGGAGTCACTAAGGTTATTTTAGTGCTGGCGATGTTGGCGTTACTTCTAGGAGGCATGACGCCTTTTCTGAGTTTGCTAATTCAATGAGAAAAAAGAATTTAATAAATAGACTAAAGTCATTGGATTTTGGAAGTCGGCGGTTTTGGTATCGAGCGGTTTTAGCGGTGCTAGTTTTGGGCTTGGTGGGATACATGGCAGTACTGGTTACTTTTGTGTGGTACTCAAAGGATTTGCCGACTCCGAATAAAGTAGTTCGAAGAGATGGTTTCTCCAGTAGAATCTATGATCGCAACGGTGAACTGGTTTATGATGTTTACAAGGATGCGAAGAGAGTCCCGGTGGTATGGGAAGATGTACCAGATACTTTGAAAAATGCCACTGTTGCCGTTGAGGATAAGGACTTTTATAAACATCAGGGCTTTGACCCACTTACCCCTTTTAGAATCATAAAAAATATATTTACTTTAGGTAAATTTACTGGGGGATCGACGCTTACTCAGCAATTAGTTAAAAATGTTTTGTTAACTTCTGACCGAACGGTAACTAGAAAAATAAAAGAATTCATGTTGTCTGTTCAAATAGAGGCAAAATATAAGAAAAGTGAAATTTTACTGATGTATTTGAATGAGTCACCTTACGGTGGTGCTGATTGGGGGGTGGGGATTGCGGCGGAACAATATTTTGATAAAAGCGTAAAAGACTTAACATTGCCCGAGTCGGTAATTTTAGCTGGTTTACCTCAAAGACCAAACGTCTACTCCCCTTTCTCCAAGACTCCAACCGCATATATTGATAGAGCCTCACATGTGATTGATCGAATGGTTGAGGATGGATACATTAGTGAAGATATGGGGAAGGAAACTCTAGAAGCAGTTAAAAACTTTAAGTTTGCCGAGAACAAGAGTCAGTTGGCAGCTCCTCATTTCATTTTTTGGTTAAAAGATGAACTGAGTCGTAAATACGGTGACGAGGTTGTAGAAGGAGGCGGACTGAAAATTACTTCAACCTTAGATTTAAAGTTACAGGAAAAAGTCCAAACAATTGTTAGTGAAGAAATTGATAAAGCGGAGAAATTGGGTATTAGCAACGGGGCGGCAGTGGTGATTGATCCGACAAATGGACAGGTGCTGGCTATGGTTGGCTCACGCGGTTATAACAGCGACAAGACAGATGGTAAATTTAATGTGGTTACCCAAGCACTACGTCAACCAGGATCGGCGATTAAGCCAGTAACTTACCTGACAGCAATTCGAAAAGGTTATTCAGCAGCATCAATGGTAATGGATACGCCTGTCACTTTTCCTGGTACTGCCGGTCAAAAAGACTATAATCCTCAGAACTATAACGGCAAGTATAACGGTCCATTGAGTTTAGCTCAGGCTCTGGGTAACTCAATAAATACGGTAGCAGTTAAAATGTTGGCCAATGTTGGGCTATCAAACATGTTGAGGCAGGCATACGATATGGGAATGACCACACTGGAACCGTCGACAGAGAATCTGAGGAAGTATGGTTTGGCGGTTACCTTAGGTGGTGCGGAGGTGAAAATGATTGACTTGGCATCCTCATATGGAGCGTTTGCTAACGGTGGAAAGCGAGTTGACCCGGTAGGTATTTTAAAAGTAGAAGACCGGAGTGGAAGAGTCTTGGAAGAGTTCAAACCGTCAGCTGGTAAGCAGGTAATGTCACCACAGGAAGCTTTTATAATTTCTAATATATTGGCCGACAACAACAATCGCATAATTACTTTTGGAGCAGTAAATGGACTTCAGATATCTGGATATCAAGTGGCAGCTAAGACCGGAACCACCAATGATAAGAAAGACAACTGGACTATAGGCTGGACACCTAATCTGCTAACTACTGTTTGGGTGGGCAACAATGACAACACTCCAATGTTAAAAGTTGCCTCTGGTGTATCGGGGGCTAGTCCGATATGGAAACGGATAATGTTAGCTAGCTTGCCTGGTCGGCCTAAGCAAGATTTTTCTATTCCATCATCCATTGTTCATATGGACGTTGATAAAGTTTCTGGCTATGCCTCTCACGATGGATTTCCGTCAGTTGGTGCTTATTTTGTAGACGGAACCCAACCAAAGAATAACGATCCAATCCATTTAAAGCTAAAAGTATGCAAAGATAAAGGTGGTCTAGCTCCTCCGGAGGATATTAGTAATGGTAATTTTAATGAGAAAGAGTTTTTTAAGTTTAGGGAGGATGACCCGATATCCAAAGATGGCAAAAATCGTTGGCAGGAAGGGATTGATGGATGGGTAAGTCAACAACCGGATAAAGACAAATATTTTCCACCGGAATCCTACTGTCGGAATGATGGTACTTTATCGGTTAAGTTTGATGAGCCATCAGATCACGCCTCAACGAGTAACAATTTGAATGTAAAGTTATCAACTGATTCACTAAAGAAGATCACTGAGATGAAGCTGTGGGTCAATGGTGTGGAGAAAAAGGTATGGAGTGAAAGGCCATTTGAAATCAACCTTCAGTTGGAAGATGGATTGTATACATTGAAAGCACGGGCAACTGATAAGGATGGTGCTAGTAACGAAAGAGAAATAAAAATTGGAGTTAACAAACCATGGGACTGGACACCTTCTCCTACTCCTACGACAGTTCCTACCTTAGGTCCAACTATCGCACCAACACCTACCACGAGTGTGATTGTCCCAACCTTAGTTCCAACAGTACTTCCCTCACCTACTTCGATATAGATTGATATTAATATATATTGATAGAACAGGTAATATCTTATTTTATATAGTTGTTAGCACTCATTGAAATTGAGTGCTAGTTGTGGAGCTATGGTTTGGAAGTTGATTCTGATTTTGTAACGGCTACTCTTTTTTCAGGATTTCTTGGTTGGAAAAGCTTGATATTATCTGTCTTTACTTTTGCGATAGCGGCAAGATCTTGACGCTGTGTTTGGGCTAATTCTTGAGCCAATCTATGTTGCTCTATCCACTTTTGTAGCTGTTCTGACATTTGGTTTGTGAAAATAATAATTAATGTCAACGAAAAACCCCCGACTTGCGTCGGGGGTTGAGTTGACTTTGGTTACTTCTTTACGTCAAACACCCACCGACTTGTCGGTGAATAAGTTTGCAAATAGTAACGAGACGTAAAGAGGTCATTGAAACATAATACTAAGACCGTAGTAGTTTGTAAAGATGTTTATTCTAGTTCGGGGCACGAATCGAAGGAGTTTCGGCGGTAGATATTTTTTGAGCTGCCAGTATCTCGTTCACTAGATTTCGAATTTCAGGTTTATCCATTAGAGGATTGCCTTTGTAACCTCCCTCGGTAACGAGAGACTGGGCAATAACTAGTAGTGTTTTTTGGTCGTATTCGGACATAAATATAAGGAAAATAATAAAGAAACAAAAAGCTCCCGGATGGGAGCTTTAAAATTTATATAAATAAACTTAACTAAGTTCCCGAGTCCGGAAGCGTAAACCAAAAGAAATTGTATGAACTATTTAGTAACATTTTAGTTTAGATTAAAAGTTTTGAGATGAATTTTTTTGGCTGTTTTATCGTCGCAGTTGTAATAGCTGACTCGGAAAGTGTAACGAGTCTGATAGATGTCGACTATCTCCATTGACCAGAGGATATCTTTATCGATTTGTTCAGAATATATTTTGATGAGGGAAATCGGGTCTTGAGGTCTATCCAGATTGACATTTGCATCTAAAGATATAATCTGTGAAGTTAACTCAATAGCGTGGTTGTATTGGTCGCTAGGAATATATGAGTCTGGTTTTTCTAAATCATCAAGCATGGTTTCGTTGATTTTTTCACCATCATAAGTTCCCAGGGCATATTTTTCAACATATTGTCCATTCGCCTGATGGTATATTTTGCCTATTTCAAAAAATTTGGGGTTGGGTAACTTGTAACGTTTATATTGGTCGAGCTGCTGCTTTAGTGAAGGAATCAAACTTTGACGGAGGTAGATAACTTCGGCGTTGATACTATTTTCGGTTTTTATGACAGTCTTTGGGTCAACTGCTTCTGACACTAGTGGCCAGGTGATTACTTCATCGTAACCTTCGGAAACTAGTCTGTCTTTGATTTGCTCGATTAAGAATATTTCAGCGGGGGTAATGTCTTTGACCTTTTTGGAGTTTAATGGCTGATCTTTAGGAATATTATTGTAGCCACAGAATCGGATAACTTCTTCGGCAAGGTCTTCGGAAATAGTGATATCTTTGCGGATAGATGGCGGGGTAACTAGCGAGACTGTGCCGTCGTCTTTTGCAGGATCAGGATTGTTCACAACAACACACCCGAGATTTGTTAACGTTTTTTTTGAAAAATCTGTGGGGATATTAATTCCGGAAATAATGCTTGACGAGTTGTGGTCAAAATTTATACTGGGAGTTTCTAGTGGGTTTGGATAATAGTCATAAATATTTGAACCAATAGAACCACCGCAGTTTTCTATAATAAGTTTGGAAAGAAAGTTGATTGCACTGGGAATTAGGTCGGGGTCAAGAAATTTCTCGAGTCTAGTGGCGGCTTCAGTGGTTACTTTTAACTGGTGACTGTTTTGATGGACGGTGGTGGGGTTATAGACTGCAAACTCAATAATGGTATTGGTGGTGGAATTGTCTATGGCACACGATTCACCACCCCAAAAACTAAGACTTAATGCTGTGCTTCGATTGTTGACCATTAAGATACTTTTGTCGATGGGGAGGTGTGTTCCATCAAGACTTCTAAACTCCGTGTATTTTGGATTCATCTGCCAAATGAGATTGTCTGTGGATTTGGATGTATCGAAAGCATGGTTGGGAATTCCATACATGTACATGGCGTAGTTGGTGAGGTCGACTAAAGTATTGATACTGTTTGCACCGTGAATACGGACAAACTTTTGGAGCCAATCAGGTGACTTTTGGTTCTGAATATGAACAATCTTGACAGCCATTACCCGAGTGACATTGTCAGTTTCGACTTTTATTGGCAAAGTATAATTTGATTTGGGTAATCCGTCGTTTGATAGACTTTCGAGAGGTAAATCATATAGAACTGATAGGTCACGGGCGAGACCATAGTATCCTAGACAATCACCACGGTTAGTTTTGATATCAAGGTCAAAAACGATTTCTCCTTCGATTTTTTCAAAATAGTTTGTCCAGTGCCCAATCATAGTAAGATCGTCCCGGAGTTTTTGCGGCTCGACATTTAAATCAGGGAGAAATGTTTTAAGATGAGAATAAATTAGTTTCATAATTCAGTCGGTTTATAAGCCAAGTTGCCACCCATTAATGTTCTGATATCAGTTATGTTGTTTTGAGCCATGGTCCAGCGGTCAAGACCCATTCCAAACGCAAAGCCAGAATAAATGTGATGATCGATGCCGGCCATCTCTAATACTTTGGGATGAATCATACCTGAGCCACCCATTTCGATCCAACCGGCGTGTTTGCATAAGGTACAACCTGCGCCGTGACAGTTAAAACATTGCATATCAGGACCTACCCCCGGCTCTACCTCTGGATAGTATTTACATCGATAACGAACAACAACTCCGTCACCGTATAAGGTTTTGAACATAAGGTCCATAGTACCAATCAAGTCTTTCATAGTAACTCCCCTATCGATGACCACTGCTTGGTACTGATGGAAGACAAAATGGTTGCTACGATTAACTTTTTCGTTACGATAGACACTACCCGGGAAGGCAGCTCGAATAGGGAGATTTTGACCCTCTTTTTGGAGTAGGTACGATTCAATGGTCGATGTTTGGGTTCGGAGAAGATAGTTGGGTTCGTGAATATAAATCGTATCTTGCATATCCCTCGCGGGGTGGTTTTTGGGGACATTGAGGCGTTCGAAATTGTATTCGTCGGTAACTATTTCAGGACTGTTGTATATAGAAAAACCTAATTTTCGGAAAACTTCGTTTAACTGACGTTCGGTGATGGTGATAGGATGGAGATGGCCAATTTTGGGAAGACCAAAATTGGAATTTTCAATTTTCAATTCACAATTTTCAATTTTCGGAAGGATATTTTGTTTTTCTGAAATTAATTTTTCGACAGAGTTTTTAAGATTATTTAGTTCTATGCCAAACTGTTTTGGGTCGGTGGCAGTTTTGATTTTGGCAAATTCCTGGTTGATGAGTCCGGAGCGACCTAGGTATTTGATACGAATATTTTCCAGCTCAGAAGTGGATTGACAAGAGCCAATTTCATTTTTTATTTCGTCTAGTTTCATATTACTAAAAATCCCCCGCTTGCACGGGGGATTTAAATTTAATTAAAATCCTCCGTGTCTTATTTTATAAAGGCGACGATGGATTTGAAAGCCTCAGGATCATGAATGGAGATCTCAGAGAGCATTTTACGATTTAGTTCGACTTTCTTGGTTTTCATGAGGTTGATGAAGTTAGAATAGCGGATCTCAAATGGCTTGAGAGCAGCATTGAGACGAATGATCCAGAGCTTACGCATATCACGACGGCGGATACGACGACCTTCGTAGGCGTAGTTACCAGCATGCATGACAGCTTGATGGGCGACCTTGTACCTTTTGTGACGGGTCATCCAAAAACCTTTAGCGGCTTCTAGAACTTTTTTATGATGTTGATGACGGACAATACCTGTTTTGACGCGCATGGGTTAGTTTATAAAGTTAATAAAGTTAAAAGTTTATAAAGATAAAAGTTTGTAAAGTTTATAAAGTTATCTAAAACCGAGCATTCGCTTTACTTTTAGAGCAAAACGACCTAGTACGGGATGTTTGCCTTTTAGACGACGAAGTTGCTTTTTACTTTTGGTACGGCGAAGATGACGGTGGAACGAAGACTCGCGTAAAACAACACCATTTTTGGTTACCTCAAAACGAGAGCTAACGGATTTTCGAATTCTTAGTCTTTTGCTAGTTGTTTTCATTTTCAATTTTAATAGGTTTTTTCTTGGTGGGAGCGACCGTGAACTGCAGTCTTTTACCCATTAATCTTGGTTCTCCTTCCGGAGAGCCGTGATCAATCAGATCTTTTTTGTACCTTTCAATAAGATCATAGCCAAATTCCTTCTTTTGAATTTGGCGACCTTGGAATTTTATACTTAATTTGACTTTATTTCCAGTGGTCAAAAACTTTATAGATTTTCGAAGTCCAGTCTCATAATCGTTATCACTAATGAACGGGGTCATTTGGACTTCTTTCATCTCACCACCCTTGACTCCTTTCTTCTCGGCCTTAAGCTTTTTCGATTCCTGATATTTGAACTTAGTGAACTCGATAAGCTTAACTACAGGTGGCTTGGCCATAGGGGCGACTTCAACGAGATCTAGTTCAGTTTCTTGGGCCATTTTACGGGCTTCACTAATGGAAAGTACTCCAATTTGTTTGGCTTCTTCGTCGATCAATCTGACTTCAGTTGCCTGAATGTATTGATTTGTCCGATAAAATTTCTTGTTCTGGTTTTGATTTCTGTAGGTCGCCATGTAGGTTATTTTATCAGATTTAGGGATTTGGTGTTAATTAAATCCTTAATTTGGGACAAAAATTCGGAAGTTTTGATGGCACCAAGATCTTGACCATCTCGTTGACGAACGGCCACCGCGTCAGACGAGGCTTCGCGGCCACCAATAACCAGCATAAAAGGAATTTTTTCCACTTGGGCGTCTCTGATTTTGCCTTGCATTTTTTCGGGACGATCATCAATCTCGGCTCTAATCCCCTCTTTCTTTAGCTCAGCCATGACTTGGTTGGCATAATCATGTTGGGTGTCAGTGATAGGAATTATTTTGGCCTGGACTGGTGAGAGCCAAACTGGGAATGCTCCGGCAAAATGCTCAATAATGACTCCAAAGAATCTTTCCATTGATCCCAATATTGTGCGGTGAATCATAACAGTTTGTTTTTCTTGGCCGTCATTGTCAATGAATTTTACATCTAGTCCTCGCCCCATTTTCTTGAGATATTTGGCGAGATTTTCTCTTGTTTTATATTTTTCTTTGAATGTTTTGAGTACCCAGAAATCATCGATATCCTTTTCGGAAGTTTCAGAGAATGAAGGCAAGTTGAAATCAAATTGGATCGTGCCTAGTTGCCATTCACGTCCAACTGAATCTTTTACTTTTGAGTCGATTTTTGGCCCGTAAAAAACACCCTCTCCTTCATCTACTTTGTAGTTAATGTTTTCTAGCTCGAGTGCTTTTTTTAGGGAATCTTGGGCGAAGTCCCACATTTCAATTGACCCTAAATATTTTTCCGGTCTGGTTGCCAGGTAGGCTTGATATTCCTTAAATCCAAAAATATCTTCGTAAACAAATCGGGTTAGTTGTAGAATTCCGCGAACTTCATCGATGACCTGTTGTGGGGTACAGAAAATGTGAGAATCGTCTTGAGTGAAACCACGAACACGGGTTAATCCATGAAGAACTCCGGCTTTTTCATAGCGGTAAACAGTGCCCAACTCACCCATTCTAAAAGGTAGCTCCCGATAACTTCGAGGGCTAGATTTATAAATTTGGACGTGGTTTGGGCAATTCATCGGCTTTAACTGTTCGTCGATGGTATAGTCGTTTTTACTTTCACCTTCAATATTTTGGTGAAGCATGACCGGGAACATGGAGTTGATGTATTTGGTGTAATGTCTGGTTTTGACAAACATATCCATACCGGCGATATGGGGTGTATATACCAATTGATATCCACGTCGAATATGTTCTTCTTTCCAAAACGTTTCGACTATATTTCTGATAGTTGCCAGTTTTGGATGCCACAGAATCAGTCCGGCACCTGTTAATTGATTGGTAGAATACAGATCAAGTTCTTTACCTAGTTTTCTATGGTCACGTTTTTTAATCTCTTCGAGATTGGCGAGATGTGCTTCCAGATCGGCCTTGTTTTCAAAAGCGGTTCCATAAATTCGAGTCAACATCTTATTTTTTTCATCACCGTGCCAATATGCTCCAGCGATCGAGAGTAACTTGAATGCTTTGATTTCGCCAGTAGATTTGACGTGAGGTCCGGCACAGAGATCAACCAATTCAGTACCGGTCTTATAAACAGAAATAGCTTCTTGACGTTCTTTGATGCTGACTAGCCATTCCATTTTGTAGGGATTGTAAGCAAAAATTTTTACGGCTTGGTCGTGGTCCATTTCCTCCCTGGTTATCGGTTGATTTTCGTCAATAATTTTCTGCATTTCGGCTTCGATCTTCGAAAAATCTTCTTTGGAGATTTTGAAATCCCCTCTTGGTTCAAAGTCGAAGTAGAATCCTTCGTCGGTAGCTGGACCCATGGCCATATAAAATTTATCCTGGCCGTAGAGTCTAACCATGGCTTGCATAAGAGTATGCTCGGCGGAATGGCGGATTTTGTAAACTTGGTCGTCTGATTTTTGTGATGCTGTAAGTTGTGACATAGAAAAAAAATTTCTAACTTCTAATTTCCAATTTCAAAAAAAGTGGAAATGACTTGATTTATTATATAAAAATTAAAATAAAAGTTACTGATTGAAAAATTAACGGATTCCCGCCTTCGCGGGAATGACAGATCGAGCCCAGGCATGGGAAACTCAAATTACCCACGAATGGGCAATGTAGTAGTCGTAATTACAAATGATGACATGGTGACCGCTAGTGGACTTGAACCACTGACCTTTTCAATGTCAATGAAATGCTCTAGCCAACTGAGCTAAGCGGTCGAATTGTAAAGTGTATCAGTCAACTTTGGCTTGACTTGTTTAAGAGTCGGATGACTGAGCTAACCCTCCTTCACTACGTTACGGACGGGCGAAGGCGGTCGATAGAGGGATTATAACAGACTAACCAATGCTTCGGGAGACTCCGGATTCATCACTGAACATAAAGGCGTCGCCACCTTTTTTCTTGTTTTTAGCCGTGTTCCAAAAATAATTACGTTTCTTTTTCTTGGAGGCGAAAGCTTGAACCCAGAGACACGTTTCAGATATGCTTTGGCGAACAGTAGCAATAAAATTGCGGATGCGGATGAAAAAATTTACTTGATACTCGGATATGTCGGTAATTTCATTGATGGCGATATTTTCGACACTTTTTTCAAGATTGTCGGTATTGTTGGCTAGCTTGGCAATTTCACTCCTCAGCTCTACTAGGGCTTTTTCCAAGTCCTTTTGACGTTGATCAAACAAAACTTGGACTTCGTGCTGGAGGTGGCTGATACCCGAAAAAATCTCTTTAGACGACGGAGATTTTTCCCCAAATTCAATAGTTTGACCTATTCCTAAGATTCCTCGAAGGCTAAATTTTTGTGGAGGTAGAGGAGATGAGTTGGTCTGTGATTCCGGCTGTGATTCGCTGCCAAAGAAATTTTTGGTATGTACTTTTTTTGGGTCACTTTTTGTTACACTTCCCCCTGCCATGGCGGGATTATAACAAAAATTTACAATTTTTGTTGTTACGCTTTAGATCGTAATAAACTTATTTTCAAAGCGGAATTCTTGTAATATCAAAAAACTAAAGCTTTTTCAAAAACTCAAATACTTTTTGTTGTGTTAGTAAGTAGTAGACCAAGTTGAGGTTTTTTGCCAAGTCTTTGTTTTTGGAGATAACCTCATCGGCTTCTTTGTCGGAAACAGTGATGTTGTTAGTTTTGGCGATATGGTCAATACAAAGATTTGTAATCCATTCTTGACGGATTTGAATGTGGAGCTCTCCCTGATACTTTTCCAAAGTTGTATTTTTAGATTTAAGATAACTATTGATAGTTAGACCTGCTTGTTGAGTTTGGTCTACGAGTTGGGACATTTTATTCTCAACATCGTTTTTAATAAGCATTTCTGGAATATCTACCTTGGCATTTTTGATCAGACTGGCTATGGTTTGATTGAGTCGGTCGTTATCGTCGGTAGCAGTGCTATTGATTTTCTTAATATCTGCTTGATAGTCCTTGGTAAGTTCGACTTGGGGAAGCTCACAGCCGATCATTTCGACTTGCCATTCTTTACCGAGTTCGAGTGGTGGGTTGACAACTTTAATTTGGGGTTGAACGATCGGATGGAGTTTGTTTTCAGCAACAACATCACTATAGAGTTTGCTGATTAGAGTGGTGAGAATTTCTTCGATAATACGGTGTTCATGGATATTTTCTTTTACAATATTAAGAGGTGCTTTACCCTTTCGAAAACCTTTAGATTCAAAATTTGCCTGAGCTGTTGAAAGAACTTTATCATTAGTTTTGTTAATTTCTTCGACTGAAAAAGAGCCGGTAATGACAAAAGTCTTGTCTTTGTTGGGTGTAAATGTGGTGGTTTTGTTGTCCATAGTTAGGGCTATGATATCATGAAGAAGCGAATAAAGATGCAAAAAGTAATCAGCCAAATTAGTCGATTTGTGTTCACGTCAGTACTGGTCGTTTTACTGTTGGTATTGGCTGTAGTTGAGGTGCTGGTATTAACAAACGAAAAGAAGGAACAGTCCCCTTCACAATTGGCCGTTTCCCACTCTAATAATGTAGTATTGGCAAATAGTGAGGGTGATGTGGCTGGCGACATGGTTGAGACACAAATTGTGGGTGAAGATGCTCGACCATTGATAATTAAAAGATATTTGGAAAAATATAAATCCCCTCTCGCTCCTTACTCTAACCTCATCTTTGAGCTGTCGGAAACATATGGGTATGAATATTATTGGATAGTTGCCATAGCCCAGCAAGAATCAAACTTATGCAAAAAAATTCCCGAAAATTCCCACAATTGCTGGGGTTATGGAATTCATAAAAATGGAACATTACGATTTGATAGTTATGAGCTGGCATTACGAAGTTATGCTGAGTACCTAAAAAGACAGTATTTTGACAAAGGATTGAATACTCCTGAACTAATTATGAAAAAATACACCCCGAGCTCAAATGGTTCGTGGGCGTTTGGGGTAAAACAGTTTATTCAGCAGTTGGAATCGGGTGACTTTTAGTGAACTTGTGTCCTTTTGCTAATCCAAGCATAAAAGTGCGTAATAGATCTGTATATTGACTTGTCTTATATATTTTGTTATAGTAGCCACAGATCCCGGGGTGGCTCCTCTAAAAAGCATGCTCTGGGATTTTTTTTGGAAAAAATCCAGAAAAAAAACAGGAGAATTTTGGTTTTGTACTGCTTTGAGGATTTTTTTTGGGCTTGTATGCGATACAAACCTTCTGAATAATTAAAAATAAGATTATTTTATTCATGTACTGTGGTTTGAATCAGCCACCACTTTGATCTTTTGTAGTGTTAACACGTATTTTTCCTTTTATTGTGAGATTATTTTTTTCTCAAAAATTTACAATTTGTTATAATGTTGACCATATGACACAAACAGCCAAGATGCTGCTAGAAAAAATTACTGCAAAAATACCAAGAGTAAAGTCTCAGGTCGATGGATTGAATGGTGTATTGGAACGTGGTGAGTTTTTTAAACGGGGTGAGATTGTCCCTTTGACGGAGGCAGGTCGAAGCGTTAGACAGACATTGTTAAAACACAACCTGCTGTCGTTGGCTGATTTGTATGCCAGAAGGGAAATTGTAAGAAGGGAAATACCTAATGATTAGTTGATCCGATTTTGGAATAGGTTTACAATACCGACTATGGGAATGATATCAACAGCACAACTAAAAAGAGGTATTTATATAATCTTTCACGACGAGCCACACATGGTGGTTGATATGACTTTTGTATCTCCGGGTAAAGGTTCAGCCTTTTATAAAGTTAAACAAAAATCGCTTTATTCCGGGCGGGTTGTGGAATATACCTATAAGTCAGGAGAAAAGATAGAAGAGGTACTAGTAGAAACCCACGAAGCTGAGTACTCATATTTTGATGGAGAGGGTTATGTCTTCATCGAGCCAAGGACGTTTGAGCAATATACCGTGGCGGCTGATGTGGTGGGAGATGACAAAATATACCTAAAAGAAGGGCTTTTGTACCGCATCAAGTTTTACGAAGAAAAACCAGTTGGCGTAACCATGCCAAAAAGTATTGTCTGTAAAGTTGTTGACGCAGAAAACTCAGTCAAGGGTGATACGGCGACTTCCGCGATGAAAAATGCAATATTGGATACGGGTGCAAAAGTACTAGTGCCATTATTTATCAAGGTTGGAGAAGAGGTGTCGATCAGCACAGAAACAGGTACGTATTTGTCGAGAAAGAATTAATTTAAATTCTACTCAAATTTTTCGTTAACGATTTTTATCGCTCCAGCGAGGTCCACGTTGTGGGATCAACGAGCAATAAAAATATTAACTTCAAAATTTGAAGTATGGAAACGATTATTCTATAAGCCAACTTCGGTGTCGATCTGGGGAGGGTTGAAGTTTATTCCGGTATTGACGTTGTTATCGACTTCATGAAACTTATCTTTCAAGTCTTGAGGTAACCGACGAGTGTCGGCAACTTCGGTTGGTAATGGGGTCACGTTTGAGGTTGGAGTTGGGGCTACACGGCCAGGGGCTCTGGGGGTACGCCTGGCAAAAGAGGTGATCATGGCGATTATTAGAAGCAGGAGGACTACTGTACCCAAACCGAGAAGTAGTCTTAACTTTGGATCTTCAGGAATTGACCAACCAAAGAGTTTGAACTTCTTACTAACCATTTCCTGATCTTCTTTGGTTTGAAGTGGATTGAGGTTATCGAGGTCTTGGTTTTGATAGTCGTCCATTATTGAGAATAAAATTTGGTAACAATAAGTTTTAGATCAGCTGAAATTTCCCGAAGATAGTTATTGCCCTTAATAAGTTCAATTTTGGAGTCGGGATAAAAATTAGAGAACTTTGTTTGACTCTGATTTTTGCGGGTATATGTTAGGGAGGAATTAAATGAAGTTGAGACAAGATCTGATTTTACTGTCAAACTACTAATCCACTGTTGACTTTCAGGTCTGATATTGGGGTTGTTGCGGATGTCGGTAGCAATGTCTTGAAGTCTATCTAAAGTCAATTGGCGCAGGTTGATCTCGTGCTGGACTAATGAGGTGTAGATAACTCCCTGAATAACTATGTATTTCTCTTTAAAGTCTTCTGTCCATTTTTTGAGATCGTCGTCATTGTTAATGGCGGGAACAACCGTGACCTGTTCTGCGAACCAAGCCTCCCATTTTCCTAGATCGATTTGGTTTTTCTCTGTCTGGGTCGGATTGGCAGATTTGTAGTCATCGAGCAAGACTCGAAGAGCCAACAAATAGGATTTAAAGGCTTTGTTGCGACTGTTGATGGCACTGATGGCGGCAGAAAATTTTTCTTTTTGAGTAGTAATTGTGCCGTACTTGGTATAAACGCGTTTCTTGTCGACATAGACGAGATAGTCTTGCTGATATTGATCGTACTGAAAAAGATAGTCTTTTTTGTATTGATCAAAAAGCCGAGGGGTAGGAGTCGGTGGGGCTGGTGTGGCAGTAGCTGAAGCTGTGGCTGTAATTTCAGGGGTGACAGTATCGGCTGATGGTGAGGCAGAAACAGTGGAGTCTTGTGCAAAGGATGGCGAAGCTCCAGTGAGGATCAATAAAAACAGTAGTAACCACATAAATAAATATAACAGATTATGTGGGTTGGGCACCGTTGTAATTTGGTCACTTTTTTAGTATGTTTTTACCTGTTCTTCGGTTAACAGTATTCAAATGACTCGGTGAAGAGTAAAATCAATGTCATGAAAAAAGATATGGTTGTGCCTATTGTTCAAGTAAAAATGTA
>JACPHO010000005.1 GCA_016188545.1 Candidatus Shapirobacteria bacterium
AAAATCTCTGAATCCTTTATCAAAGTTCCAAGCTCCTTTGGACTTCTATCTGCAACTGCCTCTTTGTATGAAGCGTATTTAGTTTTATTCTCAAGCCCTAAAATTTTCTCCACAAACTCGCTTGCTTTAAAAAGTTTTAATGCATCCTGAATTGTCCCTGGCAAAAATCTTAAGCGTTGTCTTTTATTATTTTCTTGTGTTAATTTTTTACCTTCCAGACCGATCCTCAACAATGTATAAAGCGCTAAGTATGGATTGCTGTCTGGTGCAACCGATCGAACCTCGATTCGAGCGCTTCTTTCATTGCCAACCGGAATGCGAATCATCGAGCCCCGATCGATTGGGGAAACTTTTATCTGGTTTGGGGCCTCAAAATGAGGATCAAGACGCCTATATGCATTAACGCTTGAGTTGAGTGCTAAACAAATCTCTGGCGCGTGATTTAAGATTTTGCTGATAAAATCCCATGCTTCTTTCGATAATCCATCCTGTCCCTTTTTGTCATAAAAAATATTTTTGCCGTTTTTTCCCAAAGAAATATTGGTATGCATACCACTGCCGTTAATGTTTTGTAATGGTTTTGGGAGAAAAGTTGCTGTCATGCCCATTTTGTCGGCCACTTGGCGGCAAACCAATTTGTAAAGTTGAATCTGGTCACATGCACGAAGCGCATGAGTGTAGGAAAAATTGAGTTCAAACTGCGATGGAGCCACTTCCGGGTGATCTTTTTCATTTTTAAAACCCATGGCTCGTTGGGCCTCGGCTGCTGCATCAATAAACTGCCGCAGTCTATCAAGTGGCAAGGAGTGATAATATCCACCTGTAGTAATGAGTGCAAAACCACCGTTTTTTTCGTAATTCTGCTCGGCGTTAAAGCCGTCAACCAAAAAACCTTCTATCTCTGCAGAGGCAAAAGGCGTAATTCCTTTTTCTTTTCCTAATTGCTTAATGTATCTTTGTAATTGGCCTCGAAAGTCAGACTGGTACGGTGTCTTATCGCGGTTAAAAATGTTGGCGAACATCACAACTTTGCCCGGACCAAAAACATCTGACGGCAGCCAGACAAGACTTGTCCAATCAACACCAAGCCGTAGATCTGATTCATGCTGGGCGGTAAAGCCTCGAATAGAAGAACCATCAAAAGTAAGATTCTCCGCGGAATCAAGAAGATATTTCTTATCGTAATCAAGCATATGGAACCTGCCTTCAAGGTCGGAAAAACAAAGCGTTACTGCTTTAATTCGTTTTTCTTTGGTAAGATATGTTCTGTATTCTTTTTCCTGCTCTGCTGAACTTTTTTTATCGCGGTCTTCTTTTGCTTTAAGATTCATTTCCTCAAGCTGGCTATAAGGAATTTCGAGGAATGTTTTAAGATTATTTTTACTATCCATAAGATAATTTATGAAGAATTAATACCAAAATTAACATGGATTAGTCTAATTGTCAAGAAGTATTTGGAAAATAATCAAATTTGACATTACCAAATCTAACATGGCTCAAAACACTCTCCTCACCGATCAGAAATAAATTGATTTACTTAAATTGCACCTGTAAGGACATGTTGAGTACTGCTGCTAATCGCTTGAGGAAAGAAAGAGAAGGGACAGTTACTGTGTTTGTGTTAACCCTTTTTCTATCCTTGCTTTAATCAATGCTCGAGCAACCTGATACTCAAGTTCTATTTCTTTTACCGCTTCTTTAAAGCCTGGTTTTTGCAGCAATTCTTTTTCAAAATCTTCCCATTTAAGGTGATTTACTGCCATACAATTCTCCTTTTACTTTCATATTATAGCAAAATTGTTATACTATCTGCTCCTAATACACGAAGTTCCCACAACTGCGTACCAATTAATTTTTTAATATGAGGTGAACTTGTGTTTGTACCAAAGTCTTTTAATAAATTAATAGTGTTGCGAACTTTTGCTTGTGCTTTTAACTCTAAACTATCAATGAACTCTTTTACTGGTGGGTCGCCTTGCGGGGTTCTATATAACAAAATTTTCCACTTCTCGTCCATATAACGAGTATAACAAATCAAAAACATTGACAATCTACATACTAAATGCCACACTTTGGTTAATGGATAATGTTCCAAACCAAAATCTGCCTTCTCCTCAATCAGTGGAGCAACAAAAGACATCATCAAATCTTGCATGGTTAAAAACACTGACCTATGGTTTTTCCCTTGTCTCATTCGGTATAGCAATTGGTGTAATAGGATCAATTCTGACTACAAACAAAAATCAACAAACTTCTCAAAACCAGCAAATTATATCTCCCACCATCCCTCAACCCTCCCCAACCCCCGACCCAACTGCAAATTGGAAAACATATGAAGGAACTAACTTCTCTTTTAAATATCCATCTACTATGTATATACAAAAGCAAACAACAAATGAAACACGATGGAAATCAGACTATGTACCCGGCTCGTATATATTCAATGCGATGATTTTACGCTCTAAGATTACCCCATTTATAAAACTTGAAGTAGGAACTACTATATATCGATATCACCAAGGGGAAGATAGTAAAGAAGTTTTTACAGAAATTATTAATGGTTTTGATGAAAATAAAAAAATTACCCTAGGAGAAAAAGAGGCGCAGAGTTATATTTATAATTGTGGCCCAGATTGTTACTATCACGCAGTATATTTTTATCATGGAAATCTATACTACGAACTTGTTAAATATATAGCCGGTGGTGGTTCAGAAGCAGAATTTCAAAAAATCCTCTCCACCTTCAGATTCGACTAGCTCACTGCAAGCAAATTCACCGATCAAAAATAATTGCTTCTACATTGACAACCATTACGAACAAGAGCATAATAATAGTATGAAAAAGATAAGGCCAATAAATATCACTCCTCTGACAGAAAAATACGGTCCTGGTTACATTGCCAAGGATAAAAAAAGTGGTAAAATTATCGCTCATGCCTCACGTGTTGATACGTTGATGAAAAAAGTGAAAACGACAAAAGAACAAAAAGAGGTGGTCATAAGCTGGATACCTAAGCATGGAGCACGTTATGTCTTTACGCTTTCCCTTCGTATACGCACAGGTCGCTGATTTAGGCAAACTATTTTACCCTTTTGTTCGTGCAAGTCTAAAAACAGTGTACGGCTGGCAAGAATTTGATTTTCTGTTAGATACTGGGGCTGATGTTACTACTTTACCAAGGACAATGCTCCCCATCTTAGGCCTTAAAAATAAATCTCTACACAAACAGAAAACGCAAGGTGTGGGCGGCATTTGGATTGAAACTCTCGAAACATTGCTCCCCATTCGTATTGGCAGTGACGAATTCCCAATTCATGCCTCCATTACCAATACGGAAGAAGAGGGAATTCCTCTCCTTTTGGGGAGAAAAGATATTTTTGAAAATCGTTTTAACCTGGAGGTAAACAGTAAAGAAAAAGTAACGATACTCAAAAGGAACTAATTTCATCAAGTCCTCTTTATATTCTTTTCTTTCTGTGGTTTCTTCCCAGTTGTGGATAGAGATAAAAAATAGTACACTATATGTATGAATTATAAAATAATACCAACACAAGATGTAATTGAAAAAACCATACAAAGCCTAAAAGCAAATGGGATTAATGCAATTGTTGTCGAGAATGGCAAGGAGGCGAAGAAAAAAGTGTTTGAGCTTATTTCTCACGATGCAGAGGTGATGACTATGTCATCAACAACGCTTGATACAATAAGCCTGACAGAAACGATCAATAAATCTACCAAATATAATGCTGTTAGAGATAAACTCTATTCTATGGATCGAGAAACTCAATACATAGAAATGCAAAATTAGGCGCCGCGCCAGAATGGACTATTGGCAGTGTGTTTTAGGATTTTAATTTGACATTCATTCTTCTTTTTGAAATATTAACATCATGGATGTTTCAACAGAACAGCAAAACGTATCATCAAATAATCTCGCATGGTTAAAAACACTAGCCTATGGTTTCTCTCTGGTCTCATTTGGTATCGCAATTGGCGTAATAGGTTATATTTTAACTCAATAAAATATATGATTCTTGTCATTTCCAAAAAAGCTACAAAAGAAGAGATAGGAAAAATGGCGCAGGATTTTGAGGGATATGTCAAAGTTGTTGTGGATATTGACAAAGAAATACTTGCTGGTGGAGGGAAACGGCATGCTGACGCAGAACAAACACTTTTAGAAAATGGCTCAAGACAAGATAATCTATGGGGAGGCGGATTAGATTTGGAGACAAAGGAAATTGATTACAATTCAATTATTAATTTACGGCCAACACAGAATAATCCAAGCCGAGATATCCTGTCAGAAAATATAAGAAAAAAATTTGATACAATTGTGAAGAAACTTTTATCAGTATGACTACCAGAGAAAAAATTCTAGATATCGCAATGAACCTTAATAGAGTTGGGAACTGGGCTGCTGATGGATACGAAGCTAAACAAAAACGCATTAGGTTATTTGTTGACGAAACATCGCAGATGATCAAAACTATAGAGCCGACATCTTTCCCCAAAAAGTTTAGAAAAACATTTGATCAGTTTTTACACGAATATGAAAAGTTGAAAAAAGAGATATACCATTCCCCTAAAAATGAGCTCTTGTGGGCTGAGACAATGATGACATGGGGAAACATTCTCACTCATCGTGCTCGTCTTCTTGAATAGAGAAGATATTTTTATTTTCCAAACCGCCGCTCGCGGGAGATGTAGTCAAGGATTGCTTTATCAAATTCTTTTTCATTAAAATCCGGCCAGTAAGTATTAGTAAAATACAATTCACTGTAAGTACTTTGCCATGGAAGATAACCGCTTAAACGCTGCTCGCCTCCTGTACGGATAATTAAATCTGGGTCTGGCTGACCAGCAGTATATAAAAAATCACTGAATATTCTTTCTGTAACTTCTTTTGGTTTTTCTGCAATAATTTTTTGAACCGCTCGTAATATCTCTTCCCTTCCTCCGTAATTGAGTGCAAAATTAACAGTAATACCTGTATTGTTTTTTGTATCCTCAACAACTTCTTGTATATCTTTTTCAATATCTTTAGGAAAAGCGGAAATATCCCCAAGTGTTTTAACCCGCACATTATTTTTTTTAAGCTTTGCTACCAAGGAACCACTAAACATACGACGAAATAAATTCATCAGTGCATCTACTTCTCTTTTCTCCCGATTCCAATTTTCTGTAGAAAATGCCCAAAACGTAAGATATTTAATCCCTAAATCTGCTGCATGGGAAACAGTTGGTTCAATCCGGTTAAAACCATACCTGTGACCAATAAAAACAGGCAACTTTCTTTCTCGTGCCCATCGCCTGTTACCATCCATAATCATGGCAACATGTTTTGGCAAAAATAAATTTGTCATTGTGTATATAACCCATGGTGTATATTTTTTTTCTCTTTGTTTTAAAACATCTTTAATAAACTCTTCCCTTTTTACCCAAGCATATTCATAAACAACATCTTTGTTTGGATTTATTTTACCATCATATTCCCCTAGTAAAATTGCGCAGTATTCGTTTTCACAGTTTTTTCCATACTTTGCAAAATAATTAAATGCGCCAACTTTTTTCAAAGATACAGCACTTATTCCCATTTCTCTTTTTAGTGAACGAGCGGCTGCCTCTTCATATGTTTCATCATGAGTTGAGTAATGCAAAACATGACTTATTGCGCTTAAATCCCAATATCCATCCCAAAGTTTGTGTTTTCTCTTCTGCAATAATACTTCCCCTTTTTTGTTTTCGAGTAAGACCACAAACGCGCGGTGATGCAATCCCTGTCTAAGATGACACTTTTCCTTTTCGGCATACTTACCTAAAAAATTATCTTTTTCGTCAACCAGTAATAACATTTGCTTCTCTTCCATATTAAAATAAATGTTCTTTAACCAAGTGTGCCCCACTACTTGGAAGGTTGATTATAACATCCTTTGTTACAGAAAGCGTTCTTGCCAATGTTGCGACTTTTTCTTTATCTTTTCCCTGACAAATGAGATGCACATCTTGTCCCGTATTTAATGTCCAGTATACAGGTATACCTTGTATCCTCCATTTCTCGACGGCCTTTATTACGACAATTGTTTCTGGTTTAAAATAGATAAGCGGTGGTTTTTGGGTAAGCATAATTGCATGAAGTTCTAACGCTTCTTGTTCGACAAGTTCTCCAAAACTTTCAAAGTCCCTTTTTTGGATTAGCTTTTTGAGATCTTCATTTTTCTTTTTCATTCTTGATAATCGAACAGCCATAAATGGACTTGATTCTGCGGTCTTTTGACCAACGCTAGTTGACACGTCCTTTTTTTGGCTGCTTGCAACTACAACCACGTCCGCAATATCATAATAATCTTCTTTGAAAATTTGTATAGCATACGATGTTTCACTTGTATTACCATCGAACCATTCAACAAAACCATTAGGAATCGATCGGCACGCAGAACCAGAACCTTGGCGCGCTAAAATTGAGAGCTCTTTTTCGGAAAGCTGCAGCGAAGCAGCAAATGACGCGGCAACTGTTAATGCAGCAAAACCAGAGGCAGACGAAGAAAGACCAGTGCCTGTTGGAAAATTATTTTCTGACACAACTTTTGCTTTTTGATGTATACCTGCTATCTTTCTAATTCTATCAAGATGTTTTATTACTCTGTCTATCTCACCTGGGAGGTGAATTTCATCTTTTTTATATTCATCTAAAAATTCTACTGTTGTTGTCGTTAACAAATTACTTAAATTCATTGAAATACTTCCATTCTCGGGAATCCGTAACTTCTCATCTTTCTTTCCCCAATATTTGGTAAATGCAATATTTGATGGTGCAACTGCGGTTTTTTTCATGACTCTATTCGTACTCCTTCTGCATTAACTGAAACATCAATGACTTGACCTCCAGTATTTTTTATTGCTTTCTCAACAAGCCTTCTTTTACTCTCATCAACAAGAGCAATCATACAATCTCCACCTCCTGCGCCAGATAATTTTGCCCCATATGCGCCCCTGCTTAGCGAGGCAGCAATCATTAAATCTAGTTTTTTGGTACTCACGCCTAAGTTTTTCAAAAACATTTGATTTTTATTCATAAGCTCTCCCGTTTGCTTCCAATCTTTCTTTTCTAATGCTTCCTGTGCGTTAGCTACCACTTTTGCGATTTCAATAAACACTTTTGTTTTTCTTGAAACTTGATTGATAATCGCTATTGTATCTGCTTTTTTACCGCTATACCCAACAACTATTGGAAGCTCTGATACAGATAATGGTTTTACTATTTCCCCTCCAGTTACAAAATACAGTGTTCCACCATATATGGCTGCAGCCACATCAAACCCAGAACCTTTTTTCTGAATATCAATTACTGTTTTGTAAGCTAAATCAAAAATTTGTTTATTATCCAAATTTATATTGAACAATTCCGATAATGCCTTAATAACACAAACTGTTGATGCAGAAGATGATCCAAATCCAAATAAGGAACTAAATTCAGATGTAGTTAAAATTTTAATACCGTGTTTTAAAGGGTATTTTTTAACAAAGTTTTTGACTGCCATCTCAACAAACCTTGCTTCCTTTGGAATATCACCTTTCCCTAACTCGGAAATTGATTTTTGGTAACTGGTAATGTCTACATCTGGAGCTTGAAGTTCAAAAGATGAGGTATTTGTAAACTCAACTGTTGCCTTCATTCTTTGATTTACAGCAGTAACAATACAAGGTTTTTGAAATAGTGCGGCATGCTCGCCAAAAAGCATCAGTTTTCCAGGAGCCGATACAGTAATTTTATTCACGTCGCAATCCCTCCACACCTAACTCTGTTTGAAAGAAAGGAAATTTTCTTTTTTTGGCAATTTTTTTAATTATTTCTGGATCTTTGTGATATGTTAAAAGCATACCTACACCTTTTGTCCTTCCGCCACCGCCAGAAATTTTTGCAGCCCCCCCTGCATTTTCAATTTCTCGGATTATTAATTGCACAATTTCAGAAACAACGCCAATGCTTTCAAGATTTTTTTCTCCTTGCTTTATAATACGAATAAAATTTTTCTCATCGCCATTTTTTATAACTTCAGCCAGTTCGTTTGTCAATTTCTCTTGGTCTTGTAAAAAAAAATCAGTAATCCGAGCCAACTTTACCATTTCTGCTGTTGATTCAACTGGTTTTCCGGTGTTAATAAGCACAAAATTTTGTGCTAGTTTTTCGGGTATGGAAAAGGGCAGGTGTTTGATGATTTTTTCATCTCTATTTATCTTCTGGAACCAAATCAATCCTCCAAAAACTACAGCTGCATTATCTCCACCAGACGGATTGCCATGAAATACTTTTTCTGCTTCAAAGGCAAGTTTATTAACGCTATTTCTATCCCAAGATATTTTTAAGATTGACAATATTGCTGCAATACAAGCAGCTGACACTGCAGCCGATGAGCCAAGACCAGATCCTACTGGGATTTTTGAGTCAATAACAAGTTTAAACTTAGGAATCTCTTTGATGTTATATTCTTTTTTTATTATTGGCTCAATAATTTTAGAAATTTTTAATCTACAAGGTTTAGAAGAAGGAGAAATTGAAACCTTAACTCTTAATTCAACTGAATGCAAAAGCGCTGGTTTTCCATACACCACAGCATGTTCACCAAGAAGATGAATTTTGGCAGGAACAGAAATATTAATATGGTTTGACTTTAATACCATATTGAATCACATCTTGCGGCCTCTGTCTTCCAATGCGACGCACAACCGTCACCACATTTTGTCCTATTGCTGGTTCATCTTCAAAATCAACAAATTGTACTGTTGTACGCTGTCCATTTCTAAACTCCACAATCCCTGCATAATACGGTACATCTGCCTCAAATCCAGACGGTGCCACATATACTTTTGTCCACGAAACAATTTTGGCAACTTTACCTATTTGTTTATGTATATTTTTAGCTTGCCGCCAATTTGAAACTAAATTAGTCATACTTGTAAAACATGAACTACAACCGTTGCTCCTGTTCCTCCTACGTTTTGTGCCAGTCCAACTTTTGCACCCTTTACCTGACGGTTTAACGCATTGCCCCGCAATTGATTTGTAATTTCAACTATTTGCTTAACTCCTGTAGCAGCCAAGGGGTGACCGCAGGCCTTAAGCCCTCCAGATGTATTAACCGGCATTTTGCTGCCAAGCTTTGTTTGCCCACTGGAAACATATTGTCCACCTTCTCCTTTTTCACAAAAACCCAAATCTTCCATTGCCATAATCTCGGCAACAGTAAAACAATCATGCACTTCTAAAACATCAATATCAGAAAGAGAGACTCCTGCCTGCCTTAATGCTTTTTCCCCTGCAATTTTTGTTGCCGCAACCTCGGTTAAACTTTTGCGTTTAGCAAGACCAATTGTGTCAGTTGCAACTGTGCTGGCCCTAATAGCAACACCCTTTCTAACTGATTTTTTTGTAAGAACAACTGCTGCGGCCCCATCCGAGATAGGAGAAGAATCAAAAAGAGTAAATGGATAACTTATAGAGGGACTACCAAGCACTTTCTCAATCGAGACTTCAAAAGGAAAATGCGCATGTTCATTTAAGCTGGCATGGAAATGGTTTTTTACGGCAACTTGCGCCATTTGCTCACGAGTTGTACCAAACTCCTCCATATGTGCTCTTGCCATAAGAGCATACAATCCTGGAAAAGTAAGCCCAGCTAATCGCTCTTCTTCAGCTCCTGCGCCCATTAAAGCTGTTGTTATCTCACACGTTGACACATCGGTCATTTTTTCAACCCCCAAAACTAAAACTGTTTCATATATGCCAGACAAGATTGCCGCAACTGCTTGATGTACTGCAAGGCCACCAGATGCACATGCCCCCTCTATCCTTACTGCAGATACTGATAAACCAAGCAGTGTTGCCACAACGGCTCCCAAATGGTCTTGTCCATCAAGTTTTGAAGACAACATATTAGCCACAAATACTGCATCAATCTTTTTTGTATCAAGACCGCTATCCTCTATTGCTTTGACAGATGCTTCCTCGGCTAAATCAAAAATTGATTTATCCCACAACTCACCGAATTTTGTCATTCCAACACCTGCAATTGCTACTTTCATAAACATTGCTTATTCATTGCGCATTTTGTTAAAAAGTTGTAATCAACGTATACTTTTTGCTCAATTTGAGACAAAATAGTTTTTGTATTTTGTTTTTGAAATGTAATAATATCTTTTGTCGTTTTTATAATAAATGCATCAGCACCGGCACCTGATCCATAGGAACAGAAAAAAATGGTGTCATTTGGGTGGGCTATATCTAAAACTGCCGCCAGACCAGCTAGAGATGAGCCAGAATACGGATTGCCAATTTTATCAACCACAAAACCTGCTTGGATTTGTTCGTAATCGAATCCAAGCCGCTTTGCCACCTCTTTAGGAAACTTGCCATTTGGCATATGAAATACTGCATAAGTAAAATCGCTTTGCTTCTTTTTTACTTTTGCAAGAAGTGTCTTTGATGCATTAATAACATGGTTAAAATATGCTGGTTCTCCAGTAAACCTGCCTCCATGAGATGGAAATGCTTGGCCGTCTCTTCGCCAAAAATCTGGCGTGTTTGAGGTAAAAGAAACAAAATCAACAATTTCTGCAATAACTCGTTTTTTTCCAAGGATATACGCTGCCGCTGCACTTGCCGCTGTGTACTCCAAAATATCTCCCTGTTTTGCTTGGGCAACATCACTTCCAATTGCTAATCCATAATCAATTTTGCGACTCGCAACAAGTCCCCACAGAAATTGCATGCCTGCAGTTGCGGCTTTACAGGCAAATTGCAAATCCGCTGCAAAATAATGATTGCCAACACCAAGCATTTCTCCAACAATGGTTGAGGTAGGTTTTACTGCATAGGGATGTGATTCTGATCCAACAGTAATTGCTCCAATTTTTAATGGGTCAATTTCCCCATTTGTTAGTGCTCTAAGCCCTGCTTCAACAGCAAGTGTTGCTGCGTCTTCATCTGACGATGCTATTGCTTTTTCTTCAATCTGCAATCCTGCAGTTACTTCCGCAGAGTCTCTTTTTAAGGCCTTGGCAATATCCGAAATTTTTATTCTGTATTTTGGGATATATGTGCCGTATGAAACAATACCAGTCATCTTTTTTCTCTTCCTAACCTTTCGTGTGCACGCGCTAACGAACCTTCTGCTAAACTTGCCAACAATGATAATTCTCCAGCAAGCACTGCTCCCGCAATAATTTCTGCAAACTCTTTGGAATTTTGAACTCCCATTATTGATAATGCTTCTTTTTGAGTGGCAAGATTTGTTCCACCACCAACTGTTCCCACCATAAGTGCCGGCAAATAAATAGAAAAATATAAATCTCCATTCTCTAAAATTTCTGCATCTGTTACTCCCAAGCTCCCTTCCACAACGTGGGCAGGATCCTGCCCGGTTGCCAAAAATATAGCAGCGATAATATTGGCAAAATGGGCATTAAAACCCAAAGAGCCGCTTAGAATAGAACCTAAGTGAACTTTTCGCTCAACCACCTCTGCAATTTTCTCGGGCGTAGTTTTTAAGATTTCTCCAACAACTTTTTTAGGCAGAACAACTTCTGCCCAAACCTTTTTCCCCCGTCCTAAAATAAAATTTAACCAGGCAGGTTTTTTATCTATATCAAAATTGCCAGCTAAAGACACACATGTTGCTTTGGTTTTTTGCTCAATTATTTTTGCCATTTCTTCTGTTGCTATAGTTACCATATTCATGCCCATGGCATCCTGGGTATCAAAATAAAATCTGACAAATAAATTTCTGCCTAAAACTTTATAATCCGCTTTTAGCAATTTTAAGTGTGATGAGGTGCTTGCAGCGATTTTAGCTAAATACTTAAAATTTTCTTCAATCCAAATTTCGGCCTTCATTGCCGTACCTAAATTTTTGGCTTTAAAAACAGGACCTCTGGTCATGCCGACATTTTCTACATAAACAGTGGCTCCTCCTGAAAGAGATATTGCCTTACACCCCCGATTAACCGAGGCCACCAGCGCTCCTTCTGTAGTTGCCAAAGGCAGATAATAACTTTGATCATTAATAATTTTTAGAGGACCGGCAATGCCTAGTGGAACGTGGATTGCGCCGATGACGTTTTCGCAATTTCGAGAGGAAACAATTGCCTCATCAAATGCATATGAGGCAATATTTTGCAGTTTTATTTGTAACTCTTTTTCAACTCCAACTCTTCGCTCTTTGGCGCTTTTGAAGCCTCGTAAGTCCACAACCATACAAAAATCCTTATATTATAGTCGGAAAAATCACCATAATCATTCGGTTGTAAAATTTGTGCTATACTCATAATCATGATTTCTCTTATTGAGAAAATTTTACAGGGAGACAAAAGAGCAACTGTTGCGTTTTACCAACAGTACTCGCCTAACATCTTTGATTACCTGAAAAAACGGCTCCCGAGAGAGGAAGATGCCCAAGAAGTTTTACACGATGTTTTTTTGGAGGCACTTGACGCGCTTCCTCTTCTTCGTAAGAAGGAAAGTATTAGCTCCTGGCTCTACACAATCGCGCGAAACGAGGTTGTTGATTTTTATCGTAAGCAAAAAATAAAATCTATTCTTCTCTCCCAAATTCCCTTTCTGCAACTGGTGGCTAATGAGGTAAACCAACCAGAGTTTGAGTACGAGAAAGAACGTGTTCGTGAACGGATTGAAAAATCATTCTCTCTTTTGTCTCCTCATCACCAAAAAATATTGCGCCTCCATTATGAAGACGGAATTGCTGTAAAACAGCTTGCTATTTTTTTTAATCTCTCTTTCAAGGCAACTGAATCACTCCTTTTTAGAGCACGACAAAGTTTTATTCGTGCCTATGAACGAACAGCAGTTTCTTTTGGAACTTGAAAACAGAGCAAGAGAACAAGAAGCGTTAATGGAAAGAATGCTCATGCCAAAAGCAGTGTTTTCTGTGAGCGTTTGGCTAGGACGTCATCCTTGGCGCTTTCTTGTCCCTCTTGCCCTTACATTAACACTCCTGTTTCGATTTGCCTTTGGGAAACCATACAGTGAGCTTATTTTGTGGCTCTTTGGTTACGTATGAAAAACAGCACAATGATTATTTTTATCACCTATGTTTGGACAAAAGTTCTCTTAGGTCTTGTTGTGCATCCCTATAAATCAGTGCGAGAAGTCAGTCGTCACCGAGTGCTTTTACCAGTAGTTCTTTCTCCCCTCTATGCACTTATTGGGCTTTTTCTTTTAGGTAGAATTGGCTCATTTCTGTTTGAAGTTTCCGGATTTAAACGTGAACTCATCTCTTTAGTCTTGAGTACGGGCCTTATTTCAATTTTACTATGGCAATTTTTATTGCTCTATTTGCTCTTAAGTTTTCTCCTCGCCTTCCGAAGATCCTAGTCCACAATTTAAATTTTTACTGCCTGTTTTAACTGCGAGATTTTGTCGGTTTTTTCCCAGGGGAATTCGCTTCTGCCAAAATGGCCGTAGACTGCAGTTTGGCGGTAAATTGGACGTTTGAGATCAAGCGTTTTTATAATACCGGCAGGCGTCATATCGAAAACCTTACGAATTGCTTTCTCAACTTTTTTGTCACTAATCTTTCCTGTACCAAATGTGGTTACATGAACAGAAACTGGCTCCGGATATCCAATGGCATAGGCTAACTGCACTTCGCATTTGTCCGAAAGTTTTGCTGCCACAACATTTTTGGCAATATAACGCGCCATATAGGCGCCGCTTCTGTCTTGTTTGTTTGGTACTTTGCCGGAAAATGCCCCACCTCCGTGCCTGGCCATGCCGCCATAAGTATCAACAATTATTTTTCTTCCCGTTACTCCAGTATCTCCTTGTGGACCACCTGTTACAAATTTACCTGTTTCGTTAATATAAATTTTGGCGTTTTTGTTAAGCAACTTTCCGCATATCGGATTAATAACGTGTTTAATAATGTCGGCGCGAATTTTTTTGTAGGGAATGCCGTCATCGTGCTGGGCGGCAACAACCACAGTTTCGATACCAACCGGTTTGTCGTTTTCGTAATTTACAGACACCTGTGTTTTTCCATCGGGACGCAGATATGGAATTATTTTCTTTTTTCTAACCTCGGCTAGTCTTCTTGCCATTTTATGGGCCAGCATTATCGGCATGGGCATAAGCTCGGGAGTTTCCCGGCAGGCAAACCCAACCATCATGCCCTGATCCCCTGCTCCCTGCTTTTTATGGAGGGCTTTTTGGGGGTCTTCACCTTGAGCTATATCACCACTTTGTTCGTGGATTACGTTAACCACAGAACAGCTTTTGTAATCTATGCCATAATCAGCATTTATATACCCAATATCCTTTAGAACATCCCGGACAATTTTTTGCACATCAACGTACGTTTTAGTTGTGATTTCTCCTCCAACCAGCACAAGACCAGTTGTGGTAAATACCTCACAGCAACATGCGCCATTGGGATCATCTTTTAATACTGCGTCCAAAACACTGTCTGCTACCTGATCGCAAATTTTATCCGGATGACCTTCAGTTACAGATTCTGATGTAAAAGTATAATTCGTCATTTAGATAAATTGTAGATTACACTACCAACTTTTCTTTGTCAAGAATAACTTTCTTTATTTTTCCAAAACTTTTTCTGCTAGCCTGGCGCCTTCGACAGTTGCCTGTAATTTCTTAAATGCTGTGTCCCAAGTTCGAGTCCGAAGTCCGCAATCTGGCGTTGGATTAATGAGCATTGGGCTACCAAGAATTTTTGTGGCATACAAAATTCTGTCTCTGACAAGCTGCGGCGACTCAAGAAAATCTGTATGAATATCGGTAACACCCAAACCAATACGTGATGGGATCTTATATTTCTTAAACAATTTCAAAATTTCATATCCTGGCCGATCCCCTTCTTTTGTACCAGAACTTTTTAGGTCTCTGTTGGAAAGTTCAAGGGCATATTGACTACAATTTTGCATTTTTTGAATGTGCGGAAACAACAGCCTGTAATCCGAAAAGCAAATATGCACACTAAACTCACCCTTTAAGCCCTTGACTGATTCGTTAAACGATTCAACAAAAAGGGGAACTTCCGATGGAATGGTCGTTGCTGCTGGCTCATCTATCTGTATCCAATTTGCTCCTTTCTCAAGAAGCATTTTAATATTTGGGCGAATAAGGTAGCGTGCAATATCTAGTACAAACGCATGGCGTGCATTTTCCTTGCCTTTTTGTGCGCTTCGACTTCCCAGATCGAAGGCCTTTTTGCTGTAATGCTCATCAAACGACCAAGCAGCAATAGTATATGCACCAGTAATTGGGATTTTTATTGGCTTGGTGGTCATTTTTTGTAAATATGCCAGTTCTTCATTGTGCCATGGTTTTTTAATTTTTGGCCGGCTAACACATGCTGCTTTTTGATAGTATTTATTATCAAAGGAGCGAACTAGTCCACGAAACACAAATCCAGATGAACGATTTACTGCGTATTGGTACATTTCAGATCGCTGCTGTTCACCATCATAGACCACATCAATCCCGGCCTTCTCAAGCATTGCCACTGCATACTTTGAGGCCCAATGTTTAATAGCATTTCGGTCTTTTGTTGACAAACTTCTCTTTCGCAAAAGCAGCAGTAGCCCTGCGTAATCAATGCCAATTTTTTCTCCCCACAAAATCGCATCATCAATATCCTGGCCTTCGATTTTTTTCTTTAAAGCTGCCTTTACCCGCCATTCGGGCTTGGCTAGGCTTCCTATCTCGTGTGTAATAAAATGGTGATTATTTTTCATTGTTTTTTCGAAAAACTCTTTTGCAGTTTTTCAAGTAATGCTACTTTTTTCTCTGCGACTTTTTCTGGCAAAAACTGTAAATCTGAATTGTTTGTGAGGTACAATGTTTCGGGCTTTATTGTTTTTATTACTTTTTTAATAAATACTTTTAGTGTCTTCTCTTTTTCTAAAAGAGAATTTCTCCCCTCCACAATTCCTGCAATTAAAGCATATGGCAAACGTTTTGGAAGACTTGAGAGATTTGTTTTGACGAAATCAACCCCAACTGCGTCAATTGGCACGTGTGTCCTGACCAGTTCTTTGATAATTGGTGCCGCATCGCCGAAATAAAAATGTATGGCAAGTTTCGTGTTGCGCTTTATTGATGCCAGTTTGGTGATTGCCTGGATAAATAATGCCTGTTCTTTTCTGTTTGTTTCAAAGTAAGGCAGGCTTGGCTCATTGAGCTGAATAAAAGAAACTCCCAATTTTTCTAAATAGATAATAAGATCTTTTAAGATGTTTGTTGTCTCCAAAAGTATTTCTTCAAAATCTTTTTCACTTTTGGCAAGTTTTGCAAAAAGGTATGGTGATGGCAGGGTTACTTTCCATTTACCATTTTTGGCAACTTTTGGAAAGTATTGTTTTATTTTCTCTTCGCTAAGTCGCAACTTTCCCGTAATAATTGGCTGGCGAAAAAAGGCATTATTATCAAACCAGCGGGTTAGTGTCCCTTCAGTTACATTCTCTGAATTTTGCACAATTGGCCGAAAAATATCCTGCCAGGAAAGCTTTCCATCCTCTACATATGAAAAAGATTGTTGTTTTTTTAAAAGATTATTAAGATCTTTTTTCCTTGCTCTTTCCAAATCTTCTAATGTTTTTCGCTTTCGATCCACATCGCGACTTACTTGCGCTAAATTGTCAGAACGTGGATAAATACCATGAATAAAACTTGTTACTTTAGTCATAAGCTCTATATATATCAGATAATTTCTTAAGCAGCAAGAAGGACAATTCAAAATTATGCCGAGATATGTGTTCAACGTTTAATCCCAATGGGACGTTTATCTTTTCTCTTTTGGCAAATTGCAAAATGTCAGTGAGTACTTTTTGACAAATATCAAGTGATCGAAACCCCGTCCCCAACCACCCTGCAGTTAATTTTGCAACGGTTTTTTTAGGAATCTCTACACCCAGCCACTGCAAAAGCGCAACATCACTTGGTATTACAGCAGGAGCAAAACTTAAGAAAATCATTTTGGGAGTTGTGTTATTTTTTTGTGTTAGTTGCCAATATTCTTTTAAAAACTTTTTAAACGCCTTTGCTTCATATAATACTTGGGTGGTAAAAAAATCAATACCTGCCTCTGCTTTTTTTGCGACACGCTTTGCTTCATTTTTCCGTGTTGGAATAGAAATGCCCCCTAAAAAAATCTGCGGAAACTTATCTCGTAAACCATTTGAAACCGTTTTTGCGGCATCCGTAACGGTTAGTCCTGGATAGGAAATACTGCTTGATTCTCCTCCTACAAAAACAAAATTGTGAATGTTGTATGCATGGTAAGTATCCAAAAGCCAAATCTTTTGTTTTTCCCAAGAAAGGTACACAATCGGCCGATTAACAATTACATCTAAATTGGAATATTTTTGCAAATGTTTACAAACGACCCGCGGCTCAAATTTAATAATGCTTGGAGCAGTACGCTTACCACTCCTTGTCTCTTCCCGAACCTCGGGAATATTAACTGCATCAATATGATAGTTAGGTAAAACTTTAGCAAAAAGAGAAATTGATGTTTGAATATCTTTTTGAGAAAGCGTTGTTGGAGGAGGAAGAAACTCATAGAGAATCACTTTTTCTCCATTTTTTACTTTTTTTGAAAATGAACGTTTTTTCATATAAAAAACCTCTCTAATAAGAGAGGTATACTTTTTACCCGCCTTGGCGGGTCTCATCCTTCCCTTATCAGGGCTGGGTGTAGCACCGCGTCTTTTTTGGAATCGGTTGCTGGGTGAGTCATCAGGCCAGTTCCCTCGTCACCACTCTTTATGTTTAATTGTTATATTCTATACTAATAAAATCTGTCCTGTTTGTCAATAATCATTTTAACAACTGTTTCTCCACCTTTTTTGTCTTCAATGTCGTAGCCTAATTTCTTAATTTTGTGGCGGATTTGATCTGCCAGATGGAAGCGTTTTTGTTTTCGTAACTGCTCTCGTTCTTTTACCAACTTCATAATACTATCTGGAATTTTTTCTGCTGGCGCTGTAAAACCTTTCTCATGCACCTCCCACAAATTAAGACCTAAAATATGGTCAAACCGCAAAAGACTTTCTGCTTTTGCCGAGGTTGGGTAATCTGACTTTACAAGTTCCCAAATAACTGCAAGCGCTTTTGGCATATTTAAATCGTCGTTAACTGCCTCGAAAAACTTCTCTTCAAACTCCGCGCAGCCCTGCCCGCCATTGCTACGCACAGGCGTTGGCAGGCGGGCTATTTTTGGCTTGTCCCATGTTGATACTTCTTCCCATAATCTAAAGAGTGCTTTTTGCGCTGCTTCCAAAGCTCCAAAGGTAAAATTCATCTCTTGCCGGTAGTGTGTTTGCAGATAAAGATAACGCAATGCCAAAGGGTTAAAACCTTTTTGTTCTACATCTTGTAACGTATAAAAATTCCCTAGTGATTTACTCATCTTTTGTCCATTTACCAACATATGTGCCCCATGAACAAAATAATTTACAAATTTTTTACCCGTCTTCCCCTCTGATTGCGCTATTTCATTTTCGTGATGTGGAAAAATTAAATCTACCCCTCCAACATGGATATCGAATGTATCGCTCAAAGTTTCCTGACTCATCACCGAACATTCAATATGCCATCCTGGCCTTCCCCAACCTAGCTCGCTCTTATAACTACCTATTTCGCCTTCGGGCACAGCTTTCCAAAGGGCAAAATCTTGCACATTCTCTTTAGTGTACTCATCAGACAAAACGCGCGTACCGCTCTTTAGCTCTCTTTTGTCAATCTGCGACAATTTCCCATAACGTGGAAACTTTGAAATATCAAAATAGACCGATCCATCTGCCTCTTGATAGGCAAGACCTTTTTCCATAAGTACTTTAATATAAATAACAATCTGGGTGATATACTCTGTAACACGCGGCTGCTCCCCCATTTTCCAGGGAATATTGAGCCTGTTCACGTCTTTAAGAAAAACTTGAGTAAATTTTTTGGAGACTCCTTCGATGGTTTCGTTTGTTTCCAAGGCTTTCTTAACAATCTTATCATCGATATCGGTAATATTTTGAACAGATTTCACATCGTAACCATTAAACTTAAGAACTCTAAATAAAATATCCGATAAAACAAACGTTCTCAAATTTCCAATATGCATATAGTCGTAGACTGTTGGACCACAACTATACATTCCTACTTTATGCGGATGAATTGACTTAAAATCTTCAACTTGACGAGTGAGAGTGTTGTATAGCTTTAGCATACTACCCCGCGCCTAAGGGTGCTTCGGTTTTTCTCTCTGCTTGTGCTACGGCAATTGGTTTTTTCTTTTCTTCATCTTCTTTTTTCTTTTGCAAATCTTCCATTCCTAATCGTTCAACCCGCTCTGCCGCCCGCTCCTGCCCTTCCTGCGCTTCTTGTGGACGTTTTTGGGGAGAAATTAATTTTTGATAATATTCACCATGCAGCTTTTGGCGAAGAGTTTCTTCTTTTTGCTTATCTTCCATTTCTTTTTTGGCAACTTGCTCGTTGGTTAATGGTTTGACATTTCCCCCATACAAGTCTTGCACAAAATCTTTTTTATCTTCTCCTTCTTTTGGCGCTTTTGGCTGTTTATTTTTGGGCTGTCTGCCCGTAATTTGTGAGGCAGCTGTTTTGACCCCCCTTTTTGCCTCCTCCTGTAAAACTTCCAATGTATCGCCAATAATACCAAGCTTGTTCATATCATTTTACTATTCCTAAGTTCTCTTTCGCCTCCTCGCTTATTTTATCTGGGTTCCAAGGTGGCTCCCAAACCAAATTTATTTTTACATCCTTGACACCTTCAATTTTTTTAACCGCCTCCGGCACCCATTCTTCAAAGACAATAGAGAGTGGACATCCGGGACTGGTTAATGTCATAACAACTTCTACCGAACCTTTTTTCTCGTCTATTATTGTATCGTAGACAAGCCCTAAATCCACAATATTAATATTTAACTCCGGATCAATAACCTCCTTTAAATATTCCAAAACGAGTTCTTTGGTAATCATGCAAAAGAGTATAGCACAGAATTAATATTCACTCCTACCCTCCATGGCTCGCTGGAGCGTTACATCGTCGGCGTATTCGATGTCTGCGCCAACCGGCAATCCTCTCCCTATACGCGTAACTTTTAACTTTGAACCTTGAACTTTGAACTGTTTTGCAATATACATGGCCGTTGCCTCTCCTTCCATTGTCGGGTTAGTTGATAAAATAATTTCCTTCACTCTTTCCCCTTCACGCTTAACCCTTTCCAAAAGTTGTTTGATATAAATCTCGTCTGGTCCAATATTATTAAGCGGATCGATCTTTCCATGCAGCACATGATAAACGCCCTTGTATTTCCCATTTTTTTCCAGAGCAAAAATGTCGAGCGGCTGTTCGACAACACAAATAACAGAACCATCTCTGTGTAAATCACTGCAAATATCACACGGATCGGTCTCTGCGATGGTAAAACAAACTGAACACAATACAGTATCTTTTTTAAGATTTTGCAATGAGGAAGCAAACCGATCAAGTTCACCTTGAGGAACGTGCAGCAGATAAAACGTAAGTCGCTGCGCTGTTTTTGGCCCAATGCCAGGCAGCCTTTCAAATGACTCAATAAGTTGTTGAATGGCTTTAGGAATTTTCATAAAGTTTTTCTGCAATAACAGGAGCAACCGATAAAATCTCAAGCTTTGGAAATTGTTTTTCTTTTGGTACAAAAACCGTATCAGTTACATATATTTTTTGAGCCATACTTTTTTCAAGAATTTTTGGCGCATCATCAGAAAACACCGGATGTGTGGCAAAAACAAAGATTTCTTCTATTCCTTTTTTTTCTAAGAGATCACAGGCAACGGCAATTGTTTTGCCGCTTGAAATCATATCATCAACAATAACTGCCTGTTTTGCGCCTCGCAATTCTCCATGTATGACATTGGCATCAATGCTTCCTGTGGCTAAATCACGGTTTTTTTCTATTGCCACATACGGCATACCACCAAGAAGCTCTGAAAGTATTTTTATTCGTCTTTGTCCTCCCATATCTGGTGAAACTAAAACAGCATGAGAATTTCCAAGTGTTTTTATCTTCTCTGCAAAAAGCGGCAATGCTGATAAATGCAAAACTTTTATATGGAACAATTCTTGGGTTTTTATAGAATGGAAATCAAAAGCTATAAAAGCAGAAACACCTGTTGTTTCAAGTGTTTTTATAACAACATCAAGCGATACTGCTTCGCCACTTCGAAACACATGATCTTGCCTTTGATACCCAACATAGGACATGACAACCGTAATTTTCGCAGCCCCGCTTCGCTTTATTGCATCAACCAGAAAAAAAAGCTCCATGTAATTTGTGTCAACCGGTGGAGAAGTTGGTTGCACAACAATACACGGCTTATCAACAACAGTATCTAAAATACGTACCCTTTTCTCACCGTCTGGGAAAATGTGTATTTCGGTTTCCGAAAGCGTGAGATCAAGACTTTTTGCAACTTTTTCCGCAAGCGGTTTATTGGCACTTCCACTAAAAATTTTCATCACAAAATGAGGTCGTGGCTTATTGATTCTCCTGTTTCTGTATGTCGGATAGCCTCTGCCAATAATGGAGCAACCGGCACAATGATCACTTTTTTGTTTTTTACCACTTCCTCACGCAGCATAATTGTATCGCTAACAATAACCTCCTCAATTACCGACTTGGTGATGTTTTCAAGCGAAGATCCAGAAAATAATCCATGAGTCACTGCTGCAGAAATACTTTTTGCGCCATTCTTTTTAAGATACTCTGCTGCATTGATAAGTGTACCGCCAGTGTCTATCATATCATCAACCAATAGCACATCCTTATCTTTCACCTCTCCCATCATGCCCAGTGCTTCTGAAACATTGCTCATATCAATATCTCTCTCTTTGTACACCAGAGCAAGTCCTTTTGCTCCAAGCAATCTGGCATATCCTGTTGCTCGTTTCATTCCACCTTTGTCGGGGGACGCAACAATAAGATTTGATAAGTTTCTCTTTTTAAGGACTGGAACTAAAGAGTAACTGCCATATACATTGTCCCAGGGAATACTCACAAAACCTTCCTGCTGTTCGGAATGAATATCAACGGTTAAAATTCTGCTAGCGCCGGCATGCTCAATAGTACTAGCTACCAAAGATGCGCTAATAGGTACTCTTGAAACCTCTTTCCTATCTTGTCTGCTGTAACCAAAATACGGAATAACCGCAATAACCTCGCTGGCAGAGCCACGCTTTGCCGCATCAATCATTAGCATTAGTTCCATGATATGATCGTTAACAGGATATGACGTTGGTTGAATTATGTACACATGGCGACGTCTCATGTTGTGGGGAATTTTAACGCGGATTTCTCCGTCCGAAAAAACAGTAATAGGGTCGTAAACTTCTGTTTTAAGTATCTTCCCAATTTCTTTGGCTAATGGTTTATTAGCAGTACCTGTCAGTATCACAAAATTCTCACTCATTTTCCTCCTCCTAACAATCCTTGGAGTCCCCCTCCCATTTGCGAAAGCTTTTTGGCTGCTACCTCTTGGGATTTTTTAACTGCCTCGTTAACGGCCACTTTTATATCCTCATCTGATCTGCCGCCCGATGCAAATTCTTTTATCTTCTGGTCTCCTGTTATGACAATACGAACGCCGTTTTTCTCGACAGTTACCTCTTCGGCCGAAAGCAGTCGTTGCATTTCCATTGCCTGATCCCGCATTTTTTTAAGTTCGCTTATTTGTCCAAACGGATTAAACATACCATTCACCACCTTTCACCCGCCGACCAAGCGCCCCGTGAGCCGTATTCGAATAGAATTGTAAAGGCGAACGGTAAGCTTAGGCGGGCCTATCTTTTAATACTACCAAAACTTCAATTGCATTTCCAGTGATTTCTTGGACTGTTTTTCCCAGAAGTTCAAGGATTTTTTTATCTTCCAGTTTTTCCTTATGGAATTTGTAAGGTGTTTCGATAACAAGATTTTTATCATCCATACTTTTCATTTTGCATCCCCGCAATACCCCAGCAAGGGAGTGATTGTGCTGCTTTACTGCATCAATAAGTTGATACCAGAAAGCAGTATCGCTGTTTGGTTGTGTGTGTTGTTGTTCTACTTGGTTCTGCGATCTCTGTGCGAACTCTATAATGGCTAACTCCAGCGGTAATTGCGGCAGTGGTGCATATTTTATTTCCTGATGGGCTTTTGTTAGTAGTTGAACAAGATTTTTTATCTCATCTATCTCTAAAGGTGAATTCCACTGCGAACTTTCAATTTCAAGTTTTGCCAGTAAATTTTTATGTAAAGTGTCAATAAATTGTTCTATAAAATATTTTATATCATTTCCCTGTTTAGCAAGTTTAGAAATGAGCAATAGTGCTTCTTTAGTGTCTCTCCTTTTTAAGTAATCAATGAGATCTACCTGATAATGGGCAAAACTAGCAATTTTAAATTTTTCCTCTACTAATTCTTTCGTAATTTTCTTATCGCTTGCAAGAAGCGCAATCTCTTCTATTATCTTTGCCCCATCTCGAAAACTACTATCTGAAAGTTTGGTAAGAACATGTAACGCTTCATCTTCGATTACGAGTTTTTCCCCTGTTGCAATTCGTTTGAACGAACGGACTAATTCTTCCTCGCTCGCCCGCCTAAAGGTAATATGAAAACATCGAGACACAATCGTTTGGGGCACTTTGTGCGGTTCGGTGGTGCAGAGAATAAAAATGGCATGACTAGGTGGCTCCTCTAACATCTTGAGTAAGGCGTTAAAGGCCTCTGTGGTAAGCATGTGTACCTCGTCTATGATATAAACTTTTTTTGATGCCGCAATGGGAGATAAACGAATCTTTTCTCGCAAATCCCTTATTTCATCTATTCCTCGATTTGACGCCCCATCAATTTCTAAGACATCAAGATTTGTCCCATTGGTTATCGATGTGCATTGATGACACTTATTACACGACTCAACACTTTTGCTCCTTTTTTCGCAGTTAACTACTTTTGCCACAATTCGAGCAGCCGAGGTTTTACCTAAGCCCTTAGGGCCCGTAAAGAGAAAGGCATGAGAAACAGATTTTCCAGAGAGTATAGCAAAGAGTTTTTCCCGAACTTCTTTGCTATCAAGCTCAGAAATTACCTGTGGTCTGTATTTGCGATAATATACCATTATTCTTCGTGGTCTACTCCAAGCAAGTGCATAACACCGTGGTTTACAAGTTCATCAATTTTATCATCCACCAAAACTTCCTCTTCTGCCGCTTCCTGAATAACTTGCGGATATGAAATGATGACGTCTCCCAAACGCAAGACATCTGATTTTTCAGATGGCGGCAAAACTGTTGCTTCTCCCTCCGACAACGAAAACGATAAAACATTGGTGGTTTGATCTTTCCCCCTATACTGCTTATTGAGGCTTCGCATCTTCCGATCACCGACAATCGCCAAAGAAATCTCCACATCTCTGACAATATTCTGTTTCAAAATCAGCTCAGAAACCGCTGTGATAACACGCTTTCTGTTTACCTTGTATCGGCTTTCCACATACAGCAAGGTATTAATATTGCCCATACCCAACTTTTTTCGCGCGGCGCGCTTCCTCGCGCTTTAATTTCCGTGCCAGCGATGGTTTAAGATAAAACTCTCGCCGTTTTGCTTCTTGCAAAATTCCCTCGGAAATAACTTTTCGCGAAAACTTGCGGATAAGAGATTCGTCAGAATCTCCCGGCATTTTCTTAACAAGAACCATATACTACAACACCTCCTTTGCGAGCTTAGACAACCCTATGATATCACATTTTGGCGGTTTTGGTAACCGGGGCCATGAGATGCAAATGAAGATGATCAATCAGCTGCGCCCCACCGCCATTGATCACAATTCTATATCCTTTCCCATTCAATTTTTCCTGCGTAATAACTTTTTTGGCAATTTCAAATAATTTTGCAAAAATACCAATCTCCTCCACCGCGCCCGTATCCACAATATGCGTTTTTGGCACAATTAAAACATGAAATTCCCTTACTGGGTGGATATCATTAAAAACCATCACCTGCTCATCCTGATATAAAAATGTTGCTGGTAATTCTTTATTAGCAATTTTACAAAAAACACAAGTCTCCATAAGTCAAATTTGTTCTAATACCTTTATTATCTCATCCAAAGAAAGTCTGGTTGGTCTCATTGTAGGGTTTTTGACTGTTCCATTCAAGAGCATTTTTTTAGAAACATGCAAAAACCATGTTGCCAAAGGATCCATTTTCTTTAATTTTTCGTAAACAAGTGTCAAATCAATGTCTTCTAAAGGCCTGGCCTTTATCCTAATGTATCCTTTTCTCGGATCTTTCCTAACTACCACTACATATCTCATCTTCTGCGCCAATGCCAAAACCGTATCGTTAATTGTTTCAAATCCAATTCCCTTCCCCCATTTCGTTTTGAATTTGATCCCTCTTTCTGCAATCTCTTTCTCCGCCCAAATCCTATTTTCAAAACTATGCAAAAGCGCATCCAAAAGTGTCATGCCTACATCAATGTAATACATGTCCTCGTCTGGTTTGGCAAGCTTTAACCCCTCCAAGACCCCAAGCAGAGAAAATTCGTGGTAGTCTGCTGTTGGATTATCCCAAAATACTTCTCCAAAATGATCAATATCAACAACTACTCTTACTATTCGCGACAGCGCCTCTTCCCTATGCTTTTCCCTTTCCGGATGTGAACTGTGAACTATGAACTGTGAACTGTTAGCCTGCTTAACAAAATTAAAAGTTAAACTAGCTCCACATACATTTTTGTCATTTGTTTGATGATGATCCAATGGTCCAAGCCCCGTATCAACATGCAGTACCTTATCATTTCCTATTCGTTCAAGTTTACTTCCCGCAGGAACAAATCTCACTTCTGCCTGATCCCATCCCGGCAGAAACCGCTTAATTAACCAAACAGAAGTTATCGCATCCCAATCAGGAGAGTTATGCGTCACCACAATTTTCATAGAATATTAGTATATCACACTTACTTTCGAGGACTTGACAAAGAGAGATAAATATCCTTACTATAATATTGATGGATCCAAATGCAAATCCTACAATTGATCCCAAATTAAAAGAAGCATACGATCGTGTGATGAGCACATCAGTACCACCACCTGCACCTGCCTCCCCGCCTACCCCACTAACACCACCGCCTCCTCAACCAACGCCACCACCAGCTGGCCCCGTTGTTCCAACTCCACCGCAATCACCAACCCCGATTCAATCGGAACCAACAACTACTGTCCATGCCACAATTCCTATTACCGCCGCAAAGCCAACAGGATCGGCAGTAATTGTTGGCGCAACATCAAAACAGCATGCAAAATCAGACAGCCTTTTTCCACTTCTATTTACGATTGGAGGGCTTGTCTTCTTTGCAGTTTATACAGTTTTTTGGATAAAATTCTTTAACCTCTCCGTCCCCTTTTTACCGTTTTAATCGCTTGAGGGTTTCATCAAGGGATAAAAGATCTGATTTCTCTTCATCTCTTCTTTTCCACTCGATTTTATCTCCAGTTTTCTTTGACACCACAAGCCGTACTGGAATACCAATCAAATCACAATCGGCAAACTTTTCTCCAGCCGACACGTCCTCCCGATCATCATATAACACCTCAACCCCTGCTCTGTTCAGTTTTTCGTACACCTCTTCGTACACCTCGGAGGTGTACGCATGAACTCCTCCGAGGTGGATCAGATGAACAGCAAATGGCGCCACCGACTCTGGCCAAATAATTCCCTTCTCATTATGATGCACCTCGACAATTGTTCCCATAAATCTGCTAATCCCAATTCCATAACACCCCATAATTACTGGGGTATCTTTCCCCTCCTTGCTTTTATACGTTAATCCAAATGCGTCTGAAAACTTTGTTTTAAGAGGAAAAATATTGCCAACTTCAATTGTCTTTGCCCGTTTTAGAGGACCATGCCCTAACACACACTGTTTTCCTTCCTTGACAGGACTTATCTCAACGTTTGAGCTAAAATCGCCCCCAGGACAATAAATAATTTCGTCTTCTCCAGCATCTGTAATTACCTGGTATTCATGAGAAAATTTACTAAAAGCTCCTCCACTTGCCTCTGTTTGAATTGCTTCTAAACCACATCTTGTAAAAACATTTTTGTACGCCTTTTTCATCTCCTCGTAATATTTATTAAAGTCCTCTTCGTCGGCATGAAACGAATAAAGATCCTTCATCAAAAATTCCCGCCCTCTCAAAATCCCGCTTTTTGCCCGCGCTTCATCTCGGAATTTTGTCTGGATTTGATAAAGCGAAAGCGGAAGATCTCTGTATGAATTAATCATTTGAGCAACAATCGGCACCAATACTTCCTCATGTGTTGGCCCAAGACCATATTCAAAATCGTAGCGGCTTTTTATCTTAAACAATGCATCAAAACTATCCCAGCGGCCAGTTTTTTGCCAATTTTCTTTGTTTTGCAAAGCGCTCAATACCAATTCTTGCCCGCCAGTTTTATTCATCTCGTCTCGAACTATTACATTGATTTTATTCAAAACGCGAAGACCTAAAGGCAAAAAATTATAGACCCCTGCCATTTCTTTTCTAATAAATCCGGCGCGAGTTAAAAGCTTGGCATTTGTTGACACCTCATCTTTTGGTGTGTCCTTTATTGTTTTTCCAAATAACTTTGAATACCGCATATTAGTAAATTCTCCCAACCCGTATATCTAATTTCTGAAAATCTCCGTACGTCTGCATATCTTTTGTAAGTATATCACCGCATTTTTACAATAACAATATGATTACACATAGTCGCTATAGCGTTGTATTGTATTACAACTATTATCATGTATAATAAACCACTATGTATGAGTAAACAAGAAAAAGAAAGCAGTATTCTCGACATATTGTTTGAGTTTAATGATCCAAACGAGCGATACATTGATCCGACCTACCGAACAACAAGTGAGCTAAAGGATGAAATTCGCTTATCCATCATGAGTAGTGACGGAAAAGAACCAACTGACATACAAATAAAAAATAGCACACTGCTGCTTACCTTTACCGTGGAACGACAACAAAGGCTTAAGGCAAAATTTTATGGAAACGAGGAATATAGGAAGAATTTCTTTCAAAGACTAGATCGGCTTCTAGAAGGAGCAGAAAAAATTATCTTTATAAAAAGGCCTGGGGGTAGAAAGACAGCTTAAGTTACTTTTTCTTTACCTCATGGCCGCCGAAGGCCTGGCGCAAGGCTGCGACCATTTTGGCGGCAAATGAATTCTGAACTTTTGAATCTGTCTGTGATCTGCGGCGAAACTCTAAAGACCGCTTGATAATTTCAACATCAACTCCCTCTTCCTTTGCCTGCTCAACTGTCCACTGTGCTTCTCCCGACTCGGCGATGACACCCACAATATTATCTAACTTTGGATCTTTTTCCAACGCTTCAACTGCCCGATCCAACATAAAGCCAGAGACCAGTGTCCCCCTTTGCCACAGTTTTGCAACTTTTTGTAAATCAAACTTATATGGCGCTTTTTGTAAAACCGCAAAACCTTCTCCTAAGCTTTGCATAATGCCATACTCAATGCCATTGTGGATCATTTTGACAAAGTGTCCTGCTCCACCTGTCCCAAAATAAGCATGTCCCCCTTTTGGTTTAGCTAAACTATCAAGAATTGGAATAATATGTTCGTACGCGCTTTTATCCCCACCCACCATTAACGGATATCCTTCTTCAAAAGCAATAATACCTCCCGATACCCCAATTCCTAAAAATTTTATATTCTTTGTTTTCAGTTCTTCATATCTTCTTTCCGAATCTTTGTAAAATGCATTTCCGCCGTCGATAATAATATCCCCTGGCTCAACATATTTTTTAACTTCTGATAATACCTCTTCCGTCGCATCCCCCGCCGGAATCATTGTCCAAATGACCCTTGGTTTTTGTAAGCTTAATGCTAATTCTTGTATTGTTTTTGTGGCTTTAAGGTTTTGAGCTATAGTTTTGAGATTTTCTATTGGAGCTTCTGATCTATTCCATACAATAAGCTCGTGTCCTTCACGAATTAATTTTAAAACCATTCTATTCCCCATCTTCCCTAATCCAATAAATCCTATCTGCATACTTCTACTATAGCCACTTCCTCCCGTCTTTTTCTATTAACTCATTTGCTTCTTTTGGACCCCACATTCCTGGTTTATAATTTTTAACTTTTGCCTTCTGACTTTCCCAGCCTTTCAGAATCTTGGTGATAAAATCCCACGAACTCTCCAGCTCGTCAGATCTGTTAAACAGCATCTGATCCCCTGCTAAAATATCTAAAAGCAACTTTTCGTATGCTTCAACTCCTGCTCTACCAAAGGCCTCTTTGTAGGAAAATCTCATCGAAACAGGCTTAATTGACATTACCGGACTTGGTCGCTTAGACACTAGAGACAGAGTAATGCCTTCATCCGGCTGAATATGAAAGGTTAAGATATTACCTACCTCTGGACAACCGTATTCCTTAAACAATACATGACATGTTTGGCGAAAAATAACAGAAATTGAGACATGATTTTTGGGCATTTTCTTTCCTGCCCGAAGATAAAACGGCACCCCAGAAAACCGGGGGGTTTTGATAAATAATTTCATAGCCACAAATGTCTCTGTTTGCGAATCCCTCATAACTCCTTCTTCGGCAAGGTATCCTGTATACTGCCCCCTTACAACATACTTTTCTACATCTTCTGGTTCAATACAACGAATGGCCGAAATAGCAGCAGACCTGGCATCGCGAACTCCTCCGTCTCTTGCAAAACTTTTTGGTTGCTCCATAACAACAGAAGCCAAAAGTTGCATCAAGTGATTCTGGCCAACATCCCGCAATAACCCAACTCCATCAAAAAACCTCCCCCTCCCCATAATCCCCTTTTTTTCGGCAAAGGTAATCTGCGCATGATCTATGTACTCTTTATTCCAGACCGGTTCAAAAATATTGTTGGCGAATCTAAATGTCAAAATATTCTGCACCGTTTCTTTTCCAAGGTAATGATCAACACGAAAAATCTGTTCTTCTGGAAAAATTTGTGAGAGTTTTTTATCTAACCTCTTGGCAGTCTCAAGATCCTTCCCAAATGGCTTTTCCAGAGCAACTCTTGGCTTATTTTTTTTATCGTGCCCTTTGGAAAGTTTTGTTTTCTCCAAAAAAGACAAAATGGTATTATATCTGTCCGGTGCTGTGGCCAAGTAAAAAATACGTTTAACACGCTCGCCAGCAACAGCATCAATTTCATGGATAAGTTTAATAAGCTGATTATATCCAGCTACGTCTTCAAACAATCCCTGCTGGTAGTGGAGACGAGACAAAAACCTTTCCAAATCTTTCTTTTCCTCTTTTTTAAGAAAAAACATACTGCTAACTTCCTGCCGAAATTGAAGATTTGTTAGTGGTCTCCTGGCAAAACCAATGATGTAAAATCTAGAACCTAATTGCCTATGCTGACACAAACGAAATAATGCCGGCAAAAGCTTATTGCGGGCTAAATCGCCTGTGGCGCCAAAAATTACAATAGCAAAAGCATTATTTTTCATCTCTCAACTAGTATTACCCGTGCCGGTGCGCCATCCACACCAACAACATGAAGCGGCAAACAAATCATTTCATACTTACCAGCTGGTACATTTTCTAAATTGAGTCCTTCAACATTAACTATGCCTTTTGAAAGCAGAGCCTTGTGCACAGGATGATTTGGATTTGCTTTTTTTTCGATACTTAAAAAATCTGTGCCAACAAGCACAACTTCTTTTTTTACCAAAAATTCTGCGGCCTCAAGAGAAAGAGAAATATATTTCTTCGGAAACGTTGCCTTTCGAAGTAGCCGAAAATTTCCCGTTTTGAGAAGAATCCGATCTCCTTTGGTAATATTTCTCTCCGAGAGGTCAGAAACTTGAATTTCTTGATGCTTTATTCCTGTCAGGTCCAAAACGCGACATTTTCCAATTAGTTTATTAAGAGGAATCTTGTCGAGTGTTTTTCCATTTTGTAGAAAATGACTTGGCGCGTCAATATGGGTTCCTGTGTGACTACCAAAACTAAACCGTGTTAGCGCAACCTCATCTTTTGCCAAAGTTGCAGTTTGTTCTATGGAGACCGATTCGTCGCCTTCCCAAACAAGCATATCCTTGTGTATCGGAAGAGTAACATCGTATATTTTCACCGCAACAATTATCGCCTAAAGAACTCTTCCAGTCAATCACCTAATAAAAAATCTGCCGATATCCTGAAAAGTAATCAGAAGAAGCAGGGTGAGTAAAATCGCCATGCCAATGGTGTGTACCATACTTTCGAATTTCTGCGGTACTTTTTTGCCAGTAATTCCTTCGATGAGAATAAAAAACAGTCTCCCCCCATCAAGTGCCGGGATGGGCAGGATATTAAAAAACGCCAGGGAAATAGAAAGGATTCCTGCAAGGTTTAGTATTTGCATCACTCGCTCTTTCATCTCTGGAATTTCTATAATATTACCAACTAGGGAATAAATGCCAACTGGTCCAGAGACTGCTCCGCTTAAGGGCTCTGCTGACTTTTGTTTAAACGAAGCTCCAATAAGAGTTTTTAATACACTAAGATTGTAATCCATCAAATTTAAGGGATGAGAAATACCGGAAAATATTTTTTGCGTATTCGTTTCGTAGGTTAATTTTGCTGATCTGAAAGAAAAAAATCGCACTCCCAAAGCACCTTCATCTCTGGGAGGATTTATTCTTGGCGTTAGTTTTGCCTCGAAAAGTTTATTTGTTTTGATATCTTGCCAGGCAATTGTTACTTCTTTACCTTTGTTTGCAGAAATAGTCTCTAAAAAGTATTTGGTATTGGTAATTTTTTGTCCATTTACTTCTGTAATTTTTACTGCTTCTTTTATTCCTGCTTTTTGGGCTGGAGAATTTTTGACAACTTTATTAACAATAATACCTTCTAAATTTTGCTGGTTTACAAAAAAGAACTTGTGGTCTCCTAAAAGTGGAAGTTCGACAGTAAAATTGGACATGAATAAAAAGATGTAAAAAATAATGCTTGCTAAAACTGTGTTCATCAAAACGCCTGCAACAACAACCGATGCTTTTTGCCAGGGGCCTCTGGCAAAAAACGCCCTTTTGAGGTCTTTATTTGGAGTTTGGGATTTGGAGCTTGTGATTTTTCCGCCTCCGGCGGCGTCTTCCCCATACAACTTGACAAAACCACCAATAGGTAACCAGTTTATAGAATAGATTGTTTCTCCTCGTTTTATACCAAATGCGCGTGGCGGAAAACCAAAACCAAATTCCTCAACTTTTATTCCCAAGCGCTTTGCCACTAAAAAATGCCCCAACTCATGGATCAAAACCAGAACTGAAAGAATGATAAGAAATACTAAAGCAGTAAACAGCATTATATTTGCAAGAGTTCTTCTTCCTTTCTTTTTCCTAAAGTATCAATTTCCGAAATTGTATCGTCAGTTAATCTCTGGACTTCTTTTTCCAGTCGTACCATCTCATCTTCTGAAATTGCTTTTTCATTGTATTGTTTTTTAATATCATGCATGGCCTCTTGCCTAACCTGACGCACCATAATCCTTCCGTTTTCTAACTTTTGCTTCATTAGGTGAATTAGTTGCTCACGTCTTTCCTGGGAAAGGGGTGGAATAGAAATCCTAATAATCTGTCCATCAACAACCGGACTTAGTCCAACATTTGCTTCTTGTATCCCTTTTTGTATTTCGTTAATAATTGTATGGTCAAAAGGAGTAATTAAAAGTGTCTGTGTATCTTGTGTTCCAATGGTGGCAAGTTCCATTACTTTCAAACGCGTCGAACCACCATAGACGCTAATCGTAATATGTTCAACAAGACTTGGGGTTGCTCGGCCTGTTCGAACCGTTGCGACATCGGTTTTTAAAACCTCCAAAACCTTCTCCATGTTCACTTTTGTTTCGTCGGTGTTCATAAAAATATTTATTCACCAATTGCAATACGAGCAATATTTTTGACAGTTATATTCTCGCCTACTCTTGCTATTGTTTCTTTAACAAGTCCCTCAATTGTTTTAGTACTATCTCTAATATATTCTTGTTTTAACAACGTGTCCACATCACGTGGCGCCATAGCGGCAACTTGCATGGCGATTTCATGGGCTAAATTCTTAAACTCCGAAGTCCTCGCAACAAAATCTGTCTCGCACAACACTTCTACCATTGCCCCAACGCGACCATTTTGATGAATGTAGGATTCTACAAGTCCCTGCGAGGTTTCGCGCTCCGCCTTTTTTGCAGCTTTTTCAAGGCCATGTTTTTTGAGCCAAGTTAACGCTTTTTCGTAGTTATTATCTGTTTCTTCCAAAGCTTTCCGACAATCAGCCAATGAAACTTGCGTTTCATTTCGAAGTCGTTTTAATAATTTTATGTCTACCATATGCTTTATTCTGCTTTTTTCTTTCTTCCTCTTTTTTTAGGTTTTTCCCCGCCTGCATCGCGCGGCGTCGCATTGCGGGCAGGTTCTTTTTCTTCTACTTTCTCTACTTCTTCTACTTTTTTCTCCCCTGTCTTTCGACCTTCTATCCACGCGTCAATAATATATGACACAATGAGCTTAATACTTCCTACTGCATCGTCGTTTGCCGGAATTGGATAATCAATCACTGTTGGATCGGCATTGGTATCAACAATACCAACTGTTGTAACACCCATTGCGTGTGCTTCGCGAACTGCAAGATTTTCTAAGTGGGTATCTATAATAAAGAGTGCATTAGGAGTCTTTTTAAGATCTGCAACGCCACCGTAAAATGTTTCAAGTTTTTGTCTCTCCTTTTCCCATTGTCCTACTTCTTTTTTGGTATATTTGGCTTTTTCTTCATCTGATTGCAAGCGGTAAGAAATATCTCTAAGTTTCTTGTAGTTTTTGGAGACTTCTGAAAAGTTGGTCAGCGTGCCACCAATCCAGCGATTGGTAACAGAAAAAAGTCCCTCTGCGCTCTTGGCATCTTGACCCCGCTTGACTTCCTCTGCCACAATTCCTCTAGCCTGCCTTTTTGCGCCAAGCACAATCATAGTACCATTTTTTGCAGCTAAATCTTTGACAAACCCTGCTGCTGTTTCTAAACCCTCTTTGGTTTTGGCTAAATCAATAATGTGGATATTATCGCGGGCCTCAAAAACAAAATCTCGGCTTTTCGGATTGTGCCTTGTTACCTGGTGTCCAAAATGACACCCAGCCTCCAATAATTCTTCTAGAGTAATTTCTCTCATAATTAGTCCTTTAAACCTCCATCCGAATCCGTAGTCAGGACTATCTTCGGATGTGTGTAATTATTATATGTTACCAGAAAGGATAAAAAAACTCAAGAAGCTAAAATCCCATCCGGCTTTCCAATAAGAGAGGGTAAATCATTAACGCCGCGAGTGTCCAAAAATGATAATTTAGTGAATGTACTAAATTCCTCTCTAGTATTTTGATCAAAAAAGGAAATTTTGCACTGGTCGTGCAAAGTTGGATTCGACCAGCTAAAATCACTTCTCATCTTTACCTTTATTCTTCCCTCTCCATCTCTTCTAAGCTGTAATGCAAGAAAGACCAAAGTATTTTTAATATCATAAAATCCAGGTAGTTCTTCTTGTTTACGTTTTTGCCTTCTTCGAATTTTCTTGTCTATATCTACCAATCCATCTTTTATTGTCTGGTAATACAATTCATGTTCCTCTACTGTCTGACTGTGGCTTTCACCTTCTATCCAATCAGCTTGTCCTACCACAAACCCAGTAACTTGCCGTCTTACTAATTCATCGGTCTGACGGGCTAATCCAAAATGTCTTCTTGCCCGATAATGAATAATAGTCTCTTTGCCCATACCGACCGCATCTTAGCATATTTTTAGGAAATATGCATAAAAAAATAATCTTTCCACCTTAGAGGTGGAACAGATACGCCACCTTGGGATTATTTGCCCGAAAAAGAAATTGGCGGACATCAATTGTACCCCTTCGAAACCAGTCAGCAGACTGCATTAAATACTGCAGATACTTATCAAAGGTTTTCTCGCCTGCCACAACAATTGCTTTGTCGCGATTTGCTGCCAGATTATCAGCCCACCTATCTAACGTTTTGGCATAGTGCGGCTGTAAACTTTCTTCATCTAATAACTCAAATCCGGCTTGGCTGCTTAATGTTCTAATCTCATCAGGGTATGGCAATTCCCCTCCTGGAAATATTTCGTTCTTCATAAAAATGCTGTAGCGTCCAAAGGCAAATTTCTTATCTGGAGGTGGAGGATTACCAAATGTAATTGTGTGCAGCAACATCAACCCACCAGCAGGAAGTAAGCTTTGCGCTTTGGCAAAAAACGCCGGATAGTTTTCTCTTCCAAAATGTTCAAACGACCCAATAACAACAATCGCATCAATCCTTCCTTCATAAGTTTCCCATCCTTCAAGTCTATACTCCAACCCCTCAAGGCCTCGAGCCACTTGACGTGAATGTTCTAGCTGCACTGGGCTTAAATTAAGCCCCACTCCATTTACTCCATAAAGTTCTTGTGCCCGCCGCAGTGCATACCCATAGCCCGAGCCAATATCCAAAAGGGTTTCGCCTGGTCGTAAATCAAGTTTTGCAAGCGTGTGATCAGTTTTTGCAATCTGTGCTTGCCCAAGCGTCATCCCTTCTTGGGGAAAATAAGCACAAGTATACATTCGTGTTTCTGGATCAACAAATGTAGTAATAATTGCATCGTTAGCATCGTACTGATGACGAACAGCTTCCTGTCGCCCTTCTATTTCTTGCGGCTGCATAACAGACAGGATGGTACAGCAAAGAATCTCATTAGTCAACCACTTTGAGCTTTTTGGCGATGGTACAACTTTCCACCTTAGAGGTGGAATAGATACGCCACCTAAGATAATAGTTTAGTTTGCAGTTTTAAATCTTCTGTAATCCGCCCCTTTTTTTTCTATCTGGTCATTTATGTAATCAGTTGCATTGTGTGCTTCTTTGGCTGAATATCTATCTTCATCAATTAAACCTAGGGCAAATATGTAAGAAAAAATTTCTCCAAGAATAAATTCTGACCCTTCTGGCAGTGTCTTCCTATCAATATCTCTTTGTATGCTGGCAACAACAAATCTTGCTCGTCTATTAAATCTGGTCTTTGCCCTGTCAAAGAAAAACAGTTCGTTTTCTAATTTTCCATTTTTTAGTCTCGCTGCCACGTCGCCGCCTATTTGATCGTAAAGAAACAATCTTGAACCTTCAAAAATAGTAAATGCCCAAGTATCTATTACATCCTGGAGCGCGTCTCCTGCATAAAATGCCTTTCCGCCTTTTAATTCTGCCCTATCTCTAGCTGATTCATGGGCAAGCCATGAAGAAAGCGTCTTAAGTATGCCACTTTCTGAAATAAATCCTGTTATACTTCGATCAGTTAATGCCTTCCCGTCCGAATCTCTATATTCCACAACAGCGTTGAATAATGTTTCTAAAATTACAGTCCTTGCATGAACGTTATTAAGAACCCATTGAACACCTGCTATCTCCGCTTGAAGTTTTCCTCCAATAATACGTTTTTGTGCATACTCTTTTGCTAATTCTTCTTCTCTTTCTTGCTGCCCCAGAGACATTCCTACAAAAAATGCTCGACTTTTTGTAAATAAATCCCTAAAATCATCTATGAGTCCTCTTCTTTGCAGCTCTACCATTAAATGATTTTTTGATAAGGTTATCTCCCCTGTGTTAATTCCATAACATATTCCATTAAGACCAGCAGTTGGTATTCTTTCTGTAGAAATATGTTCTTGCGGGACTAAGAATAAACCAACCGTTTTTGTGGGAGCATTTTTACGTAGAGCTGTAACAATAAGACCAGCATTTCCAGATAATCCCTGAAGATGCTTATACATTTTAAGTTTTATCTCATCACCATTTAATGAGTAAGATGAATCCATATCAAGAGCGCTCGAGCCAGATCTGTCCCGTTCGGTAATGGCAAGACCAAAACGCTCGCCGTTGCGAATTCTTGTTAAGTATTCTTCTTGTTGTTCTAAAGTCCCAAATCGCGCAATGGGCATAATGACAAGAGCAGTTGTAATGCCATACGATAAACCGAGGGAAATATCGTAATAAGATGCCATGCGGCCGACATGCATTATTTCTTCCTGTCTCATATTTGGATCTCTATCGCCAAGGGATGAAGCAAGGAATCCGCCTTTCACAAGTCTTTGCCATGCGCTATCTGAAATATATCCAGTTTCTGCATCTAGGTAATCAGGCGATGATACAACATCAACAATACACTTGTGCATATGGGCTAAATATTCAGGCGTTGAGAGAGCCGTTATTTCAGTATCAGAAGTGACATCGGGCGTTTGTTGGGGCAAAAAACTTTCCCAACGCTTGAGCGGAGGAGGTAATGTACCTAATCTTCCTAAACCATGATCTCCGATTTCAACTAGTCTCTCTTGCATTGTACTTTCCACCTTAGAGGTGGAATAGCTACGCCACCTTGGGAATTTTGCTATTTTATCCCCGGCACTGGGTACTTTAGGCAGAGGTCTTGGACGTCTTTTTTAATTTTGTTTATTTTCTTCTCATCATTTCTATTTTGGGAAATCTCCACAATCCAACGAGCAATCTGTTTCATTTGTTTTTCTTTCATTCCCCGTGTTGTCATAGCTGGTGTACCAAGACGAAGACCGCTTGGAGAGTATGGTGGTAATGGATCATCGGGAATTGTGCTTTTGCTGGCGGTAATACCAGCTTTGTCTAATGCTACTTCTATTTCTTTCCCATTTGAGCCAAAGGATGTTACGCAATCCATAACCATTAAGTGATTATCTGTACCATTAGTTACTAATTTGCACCCTAAATCCATAAGTTCTTCTGCCATGGCTTTGGCGTTTTTAAGAATTTGTTTTGCATATGTTTTAAATGCAGGCTTTGCTGCCTCGCCAAGAGCAACGGTAATAGCAGCAATGGTATTCATGTGCGGCCCGCCTTGAAATCCAGGGAAAACGGAGCGGTCAATAAGCGTTGGCAAGTTTTCGATTGTTTTTTCAACTTGCTTTAAGGGATTACCAACTGTTCCTTTTGATAAAATCAAAGCACCACGAGGTCCGCGCAAGGTTTTGTGCGTTGTTGTTGTTATAATATGAAAGCCATAGTCAAAAGGATTTTTTAATAAACCTGCGGCAATAAGCCCGGCAATGTGAGCCATATCTGCCATAGCAACAGCCCCAACCTCGTCGGCAATTGCCTTCATTTTTGCATAGTCGTATTCTCTTGGATATGCAGAAAAACCAGCTAAAATAATTTTTGGTTTTTCTTTTTTGGCAACTCGTCGAAGCTCGTCATAATCAATTTCTCCAGTTTCGACATCTTTCATTTTATAACGGACAAAATTATACAGTTTTGCCATGTACGTTACTGGGCTCCCGTGTGTTAAATGTCCTCCATGGGTTAAGTCCATTCCCAAAACTGTGTCTCCTGGATTAAGCCAGGCAAAATAGACGGCAACATTGGCAGGAGCACCAGAAAGGGGCTGGACATTTGCGTGATCAGAGCGGAACAATTTTTTTGCTCGTTCAATGGCTAATGACTCAAGTTTATCGGTAAATTCTTGTCCACCGTAATAGCGTTTTCCTGGGTATCCCTCGGAGTACTTGTTTGTAAAAACTGTCCCTAATGCTTCAAGAACCGATGGCGACACATAATTCTCCGAGGCAATAAGTTCCATGCCGTTTTTCTGTCGCTTTTCTTCACCTTTAATGAAATTGTAGACATTGGGGTCGGTTTTTTTAAGATGCGTTATCATGAAAAGCAATTCCTACTATAGCAGCAAAAAATTTTCTGTCAAGAGTCTTTTTCATATAATCCGCCGGCAACAGTCAGTTCGCCTTTTAAAACTGGGTGTGGGTCGTAGTTTTTAAGTGTTACATGTTCTGGCTTAAAATCATCGATATCTTTAACACTGGAATCAATAGTCACTGTTGGAAATGGTTTTGGCTCTCGCTTTAATTGCTCTTTTACTTGCTCAAGGTGGTTTTCGTAAATATGCACATCACCGAATGTATGAACAAACTCTCCTGGCTTATATCCAAGCACTTGCGCCAGAATAATTGTTAACAGTGCATAGCTGGCAATATTAAACGGTACTCCCAAAAACAAATCTGCTGATCTTTGATACAACTGCAAACTTAATTTGCCGTTTTTGACACTTACTTGGTACATATTATGACAAATGGGAAACCGCGAGGCATCTTCATTTGCGGCCATTGTATATAAATATTCCGGATTCCAGGAAGTAACAATGGCATTCCTGGCAAAAGGGTCTTCGGTTAACTCCGCAATTACCCATTTAAGCTGGTCTATTGTCCTGCCGCTTCGCGTAGGCTCGCCCGCTAACGCCTGAGCCTGCCCGGCAATCGCCTGACGGCTCAAGCCGTATGGCAGACGGGCGTAGCGATGGCGAGCGGGCCATCTGCGCCACATTTCTCCATAAATCCGCGGTAAATTCCCCCACTCCTTCGCAAACTTCTCATCAGTTTTAATTCTTTCGATAAATTCCTCTTTATTGGAAATTGGAAATTGGAAATTGGAAATTGAAGATTTTTTTTTCAAAAAAATCTTGTACGGATAGTCATCCCAAATGTGGACATTGTTATCAACCAAATACTTTATATTTGACTGCCCCGATATAAACCAATACAGCTCGTGCAAAACCCCTTTCCA
>JACPHO010000006.1 GCA_016188545.1 Candidatus Shapirobacteria bacterium
AAGATTAAAACCATTTACCGACTGCCAAGGACAATTCAAAAAACTAAACGGTAAATGTTCACTTGAAATCGCAATTCAAAACGAGACAAAATTTCAATCATTAAAACAAAAATTCAGGTGACCGTTTTTGCAACGGTACGTTTTTCGTTTTCCGTTGATATTGTCAACTAATTCAATTCCCTTTTTTGACGCATGGGTTGTTGGTTTGTCGTATTCACACAAATCAACAAAGGACATCAGCTGGTTAGTACCAAACTGAGTAATTTATCGACGACCACTTCACCACCCCCATCCTCACCAACAGCGATAAAATCAGCGCTCAAATGTTTTGCATCAGTACTGACGTCTACAGCCGCGACTGCTGTCATGTTTTCATCATTAATTCCATTCCCGACTGTCATCACATTTTCCATTTTTAAACCCAATCTTTCCACTAATTTTTGAAGTCCAGTAGCTTTATTTATAGTCTTTAGTCCAATATCATAAGCCTCTTCGTTCCACCAACAATAAAGCTCTCCTTCCAGATCATTTCTCTTAACGATTTCATCGACCTCTGGAATAGCTTTTATAGTATGCAGAGTAATCAAATATTCTTTTGGTTCAAACCCCCGAATATTCACATCACTCAATCTCCCCAATTCTTGCCTTATTTTTTCTATCTTATTCTTCTGTTCTGTTGTTAATTGGAAGTTAGAAGTTAGAAGTTTTCCATTATAAAGATACATTCCAATCTCTGCTTGCAAACTATCAACTCTCTCCCCATAAGCATTCATCAAATAGCTCATCGACCTTCCACTACTAATGGTAATGTGGAATCTTTTTTTAAGCTTATTTAACTTCTCCAAAAAATCAATCCGGGGCGGATAGCTTTCCAGTACTAGTTGTCCATTTTCAAATAAAAATTCTGTCCCTTTTTGCTTAGTAACCCCATCACCATCAAAACAAATCACTTTAATATTCGCCAAATATTCACTTGTTAGTTGCTCTATTGGCAAATTCAAATTCGTCTGCATTAACCAATTCTACACGTTTACCAACTTTTTCAACACCTCCAGACCCAAATAAGCACATTTTTTCCGGCTTGGAGTCAATTCTACTCCCATTATTTTTTCAATCTCCGTTCCCGACATTTTTTTTATTTCAGTTAACTTTTTTCCAATTACCATGTCAAGAAGTATATCGGCAGCAGCCAGAGATATCGCACAGCCTCCCCCGGAAAATTTAGCGTCGACTATTTTTCCTTTCTCAACTTTAGCCGTAATCCGCAAACTATCACCACAGCTCATATTCACTTCACCAGCCTCAATCCCACCTTCAAGTATTCCCTTATGTGTCGGGTATTTGTAATGATCCAAAATTATTTCCTGATATAGATCATCCATTATCTGTCTCCTCAAAAATTTTCCTTACCTCTATTAGTCCTTCGACAAATGCATCAATATCCTCTTTGGTGCTATAAATACCCAAACTTGCCCTCAGAGTCCCAGATGGCAACCCCATTAGATTATGTAGTGGCATAGCGCAGTGATGTCCAGCTCGGACGCATACGTTAAATTTTGACCCCAAAATTGAGCTCCAGTCGTGGGCAGTTCCCATGTCTTCGTCGTTAAAAACAACTGAAAACACTCCAATCCGGTTATTTTTTTTACCCAAAACCCTTATATTACTGTACTTTTCTAACTTACCAATAGCATAGTCAATCAGTTCTTTTTCATGACTAGCCACTGTCTCCATTCCAATTCCCGACAAAAAATCTACAGCAGCACCCAACCCAATTACTTGAGCAATTGGTGGTGTCCCCGCCTCAAACTTTTCCGGCCCGATCGCCCAACTTGCCCCTTCCTTGTGTACTTCCTTAATCATTCCCCCACCAAAGTTTTCTGGGGACATTTGTAGTTGGCGAGATGCTTTGGCATACAGCACCCCCACCCCAGTTGGCCCATACATTTTATGAGCCGAAAATGCATAAAAATCAACATTAAGTTCCTGAATATCTACCTTAAAATGTCCCACTGCCTGGGCTCCATCAATCACAATACAAATTTTCGGATTTATTTTTCGGGCTCGCTCAACTATTTCCTCAATTGGATTTACAGTTCCCAGCACATTGCTTACCTGGGTCAATGCAATCAGTTTTGTTTTAGGACCAATATAGGTCTCCATGTCTGCCATAACTAGCTGAAAATCCTCCACCAACCAATATCTAAGTATTGCCCCTTTACGTTTACACAATTCTTGCCATGGAACCAAGTTTGAATGATGCTCCATCTCACTAATTACCACTTCATCCCCTTCAAGAATATTATCCTCTCCCCAACCTCTAGACACCAAATTAAGGGAAGCTGTTGTTCCGGAAGTAAAAACAACTTCACTTTCATGCTTAGTATTTATAAAGGTGGCTACTTTCTTTCGTACGTTTTCGTACTCCATTGTTGCCCTTTCAGACATTGGGTACAGCCCCCTGTGAATATTTGCTGAATACTCGGTGTAATATTCCATAATCTTGTCCAGTACCACTTGTGGTTTTAGAGTTGTCGCTCCACTATCCAAGTAATGTAGATCAGGATTTTTGATTAGTAGTGGAAAAAGTTTTTTATAATCTGCCATATTTTATTTTAGTACTATTTTTTATTACGAAACGTTGTTTATATTTTAGTAATTATGAAGTAATAATTTTTTAGTTCGTTGAGCCCATACTTGGACCTCACTGGAACTAAAAAATTCGTTAACGAATAATTACCAGTTAAGATAAAAACGCCTCAATAATCAACTCTTCAGACTCTTTTTTTGATAATCCTCGACTCATCAGATAAAATATTTGCTCTTCATCAATTCTCCCTACTGACGCTGCGTGCGAAGCCTTAACCTCATTACATTCAATCTCAAGTTCTGGGATCGCTTCGGCTCGGGCATTTTCTCCCACAAGTAGTACTTTCTGTCTCAAAAACCCCTCAACCAACTCTGCCCCATTAGCAATAATAATCGTCCCTTTAAGTTTTAAAAAAGCGTTCTCTCGAACTACAGCCCGAATTTCCACCTCTCCAGTCTGACGTGGTTTGGTATATCTGGATACAGTTGTTAGGTTTACCGTCTCCCCCGGATTCACCACTAAAATCTTTTTCAGATTCAATCCGTTGTAGTTAATATTTATTACTTTTGTCATTATGTTTTTATTTTTTACTTTTGAATTTAGAATTTGTCGGCATCAGCCGACACTCCCCTCCATTTGCAAATTGATTAATCGGTTTAACTCAAGACTATATTCCATTGGCAATTCTTTGACTATCGGTTCGATAAAGCCATTAACGATCATTGCCTCAGCTTCATGCTCTTCGAATCCTCGCGACATTAGGTAGAACAATTGCTCTTCCCCTATCTTACTTACAGTTGCTTCATGCTCTAGGACTACATTATTTTCATCAATTTTATTGACTGGGTACGTGTCGCTACGGCTGGTTTTATCTAAAATTAAGGCGTCGCAAACCACCTTACTTCTCGAATTACTGGCCCCCTTGTTCATCCGTATGAGACCACGATAGCTAGCCCGCCCTCCCCGAAGACTAATTGATTTAGAAATAATTCTACTAGTAGTATCTGAAGCCAGATGAACACATTTTCCACCAGCATCTTGATGTTGGCCATTTCCAGCTACGGCTACTGACAAAATCTCACCATGAGCTCTTTTACCCACCAAAAATACTGCCGGGTACTTCATGGTAACTTTGCTTCCCAAGTTACCATCAATCCACTCCATTACTCCATCTTCCTCGACCCTAGCCCTCTTAGTCACCAAGTTGTACACGTTAGTCGACCAGTTTTGAATAGTGGTATAGCGACACCTGGCATTCTTTTTTACAAAAATTTCCACCACTGCCGAATGTAGCGAGTCTGTCGTATATATTGGGGCAGTACAGCCTTCAACATAATGGACATAAGCCCCCTCATCGACAATGATCAGTGTCCTTTCAAATTGTCCCATATTTGCCGAATTTATCCGAAAATATGCTTGCAGTGGCAGATCAACTTTTACTCCCTTGGGCACATAAATAAATGATCCTCCAGACCAGACCGCACTGTTTAAAGCGGCGAACTTATTATCAGCACTAGGAATAATTTTTCCAAAATATTCTTTAACCAGTTCCGGATATTTAATAAGTGCCTCATCCATCCCGCAGAAGATTATCCCCATATCGGACAACCGATTGATCAAGCTTCCATAGACCACTTCCGATTCGTACTGAGCTTTAACACCACCTAAGTATTGCTTTTCTGCCTCAGGGATCCCTAATCTATCATAAGTATTTTTAATATCTGCAGGCACATCTTCCCATTTTTTTTCAGTTCTTTCACTGGGTTTGATGTAATAAAAGATATTGTCAAAATCAATTCCCGACAAATCAGCTCCAAAATCCGGCATCGGCTTATCCAAGAACAACTTATAAGCATGAAGCCGGTATTCCGCCATCCAAAGTGGCTCCTTTTTCATTGCCGATATCATTCGGACTACCTTTTCGTTTAGTCCTCTTTCAGCTTTAAACACATAGTTTTCCGGCATGGAAAAGCCATACTTGTACTCACCAGGAGAATAATTTGTATCTTCAGGTTTAGTATCTTTAATTGGGGCAAATCTAGTCATTAATTTTCGTTTTTGTAACCATCTTTTTCAATCTTCACCGCCAGCTCTCCGGTTCCCGACCGTACAATCAACCCACCTTTAAGCACAATTACTCTATCAGGGATTAAGTATTTCAAAATTCGGTTGTAGTGAGTAATCACCAGGACACCGATTTTTCTTTGTTTGGCCACCAGGGCTACCGTTTTGGCAATCCGTTTTAAAGCATCCACATCCAACCCCGAATCGATTTCGTCCAAAATTACTTGTTTTGGGTTAAAAACAATTAACTGAAGAATCTCTAATTTCTTTTTTTCTCCACCAGAAAATCCGTCATTCAATCCTCTTTTAAGTAAATCTGGATTCAATTCCAATAGTTCTGCTTGCTTCTCAATCCAGGCTCGAAACTCAATTAATTTCATCCCTTTTCCTTCGGGATTACGCTTTTTATAAAGTTGGTACAGAAAGCTGTTTACAGTTAGGCCACTTATAGCTACCGGATACTGGTTTGCCAGAAAAAGCCCCTCGTTAGCTCTTTCATCTGGACTCATCTCATCCAACACTTTTCCACCTAGTTCTATGTTTTTACTTTTTACTTTTGAATTTTTACTTTTGACTATCTCGTATTTTGGATGACCAGCCAAGGCAAAGGCTAGGGTTGATTTTCCCGATCCATTTGGACCCATGACAGCGACCACTTCACCAGGTTTTACCTCAAGACCAACTCCTTTTAGAATTTCTTTTCCGCCAACATTTACCCTCAAATTGGTTATTTTCATCATACTCCTACTATTTTAGTAGTAGTATGGCCAATTTACAATAGGTAGCTGAAACTGGCTATACTCTATTCTGAGCCTGGAAAGGAACTTGAATCCTTGACCTTCCCCTTACCAAGGGGATGCTCTACCAACTGAGCTATCCAGGCGACTCGCTATTGTAACAAAAATTTTACCACTTACTAACCAGAAGATAGGTTCTTTTGCTATAATTCCTCATCTTAATTAGTAATTATTAATTAATTTCCGGAGAGTGGGCAGGACGGTAATGCGCTAGTCTTGAAAACTAGTGGGAGCAATCCCTAACAGGTTCGACCCCTGTACTCTCCGCCAGTTGGGAAAAGCGGGCGAATTCAGCAAAATTCGCCAGCCGATATTGCCCTGAAATCCGAAATTTTTATCTTTTAAAACGAAGTTCAAGCCGATATTTTTTAAGAAACTCCTAAATTCATAAGGATTGTTTTTCCCTATTAATACTCCCTAAGTACCTGCAATATCTTTTCAGATAAGAAGGCAAACTCTTCTTTTGATTTCTCAATATTCTCTTTAGTTCCAACTTGAATCTCTTCGATTAAACTTGGATCTAGGTCAAAAATAGCAACACCAATTTCCTGACATTTAGCCGGTATTCGGCCATAATCTTGAATTACTGCCAGTGGATTTTTCCAACTTTTTTCAACCAAACCATTACGACCATGTTTTTCTGATAGATACTTCTTAACTTTATTTGGAATTTCTTCAATCCAATGACGATGGTCTTTAATGGGTTTCTTGGCATAGACATTGTATGCATTAACAATATAGCCAATGAATAGCCCATCACCTGATAATACGAATTTACTCTCAGTACTACCTGACAAAGCCTTACCGGTAACTTTCCAATTTTGTTTCCATTTCTCGAACATACTACCCAAGTTTTCAATACCTTGAACCGAAAAAGCGTCAGGCATCATTGGGACAACAAAATAATCTGATCCAAGAAAAATAATTTGATTTAGCAAACTGAGACTAGGAGAACTGTCAATAATAAAAATATCAACTTCATCGTTTAACCCTTTTTCCCGCAAAAATCTATCAATGGCACTAGTTTGGAAATAGCCTAATTGTTGGCCGGCAGCCGCTTGTCCGTAAGCAGTAACTAATATATTTTCATATTGAGATAAGTTGACACTACCTTTTAATAAATACAAATTCTCAACATTGTTACTTTTAATGAAAGGTACAGTTAAGTCAATATCAGCACCACCTTGGACTATGCCTTTTAAAACATCTGAAATATCTTTGTAGGTTGAAGAGAATAATGTGTCGGTGTAGTTGTTGTCCCCCAAAACTAAACGCGACAAATTGCATTGAGGATCAAGGTCAACTAAGACAACTTTATACCCCTGCTTGGCTAAAAATACGCCAACATTATAAGATAACGTAGTTTTACCAACACCACCTTTATTATTTGCAAAAAGGAGTTTTTTGGTACGAGGAAAAATCATGCTCAAATTAGTTTATCATAGAGGTAGCTATTCTTTTATCGGCTTTTAGTGTTCTACTTTCTGCAAAAAGCTTGAAAGATATTTTTCTTTTAACGATCAAAGATACGAGCCCACCTTTGTATTACTTTTTGCTTCATTTTTGGTTGTTTATTTTATTTCTGCTCTTTGGGTATCAATATTTCACGAGAGATATTTAATACCAATTTTACCGATTTTTATTATTTGGATAGTTTATTCTTTATTTAAATTGTCCAACTTAAATAAAACCATTATCATATGTCATTTTTGCTATCAGTATTTCTTATGTTATCTTTCTGGTTCGAGGTTCTGAAGAAATAGTTAAAAAGACAACTAAACCTGCTATTAATTATGGTGTTTCTCAAGTTCTTTCTCAAATTGGTAGTGACGATGTAATAATTCCAGAATCGGAACTTAATTTTTTGGAAATTAAATATTACGTAAAAAAACAGAGGCCAGATATACCTGTATATGTCTATTTACCTAATAGAAATCCCGTATTCTATATTGGTTCGGTTTTATTTGAAGAAAGTGAAATTATTGATAAATATCCAGAAAATAAAAAGATTTGGATTATTACAAAAGATGGAAAGGTTCCAAGCCTCACAACACCGCCAATCAGTCTCTCCCCACCCTTCGCGGTGGATGCAAAACGTGGTCAAAAATCATAAAGTGACCCGTCGACTCTTTAACTTCATGCAAAAAACCGTCCCCCGCTGCTTCCTGAACATCCAAAAAGTGACCTCTATGTCTTGGAATATCCCAAATAGCAGCTTTGGCAGCAGCCACCCCTTCTTCACTCGTCACCGCCAATCGAGTCCCTCCACAAGTTAGACAAAGAATCACTCTTAACCCAGACTTATTTTCCATTTTATTTACCAATCATTCTACCCACAGCCATTGACAACAAACTCATTACTAATGTCGCTATTAAGGTTGTTTTAAAAGAGTCACTACCTACCCCCGGTACGACCTTCATCGCCAGTTGCAACACAATCGCGTTAATAACAAAGGTAAATAGTCCTAAAGTAAGGATGTTAATAGGTAACGTCAATAAGAATAATATCGGCTTTACCAACACGTTCAGTAAACTCAACACCAACACTAGTACCAGAGCCCCCGTGAATCCAGAGACCATAAAACCAGGAACTAGATATGCGGTAGCCAATATAACCATCGCCCGAAGTACCCAGCTAATTAGATTATCCATATCCTATTATAATACATACGCTTTCTGCTAATCTTAATCGTGGACAGTATCAACACCTCAATCAAAAGTCACACCGGACTCATCATTATAATAGCTATCGCTGTTAGCTTTGTCTTCCCTGGGTTTGGCTCCCAACTAAAACCTTATCTCAACTCATTTTTAATTGCCATGATGTTCCTTAGCTGTCTTGACCTTAAGATATCCGAAATCGTTCATAGCCTAAGTGATTTCAAAAACATTTCTTTAATGCTCGTCATTGTTCACATGGTATCCCCCTTAATAATATTTTTACTTCAAGGCTACTTCTCCCCACCTGTATTTCTCGGGTTGATTATTTCTGCCACGATTCCTGCCGGCCGTAGCGCCGTCTTTTTATCACACATCTATGGTGGAGTTCCCATTAAAGCCCTAGTGTCTACCTCGGTCAGTAATTTTCTCAGCCCAATTACTGTTCCACTTTTTGTTTGGGTCTTTGCCCATACCGTCATCAAAATGGATCTTTTCGATATGAGTCGGACAATAGTTTATCTTGTAGCAATCCCTCTAATACTGGCGGTACTATTCGGTAAAACAAAGTATGGCCATAAACTAAATGAATACTCACCCAGTATTTCGATAGTCATTTTATTCTTCATCATCTTGGGAATTATTTCGCCACTAAAAAATGTCGTCGTCGAAAATCTTCAACTATCACTAATTCTGGGAGTCGTAATTTCTGTTCTGATCGTCGTCGACTTTTGCCTCGGCTACTTTTTAGGCAAAAATCACCCCGAGAAAGTTACCTACGCTATCAGTAGTAGTTACAAAAACTACACCTTAGGAACACTTTTAGCCTTGACTGTTTTCACTCCTCTAGTCGCCCTACCATCAGTTATTTATACAGTCGTGTCTAATCTACTTTTGATTCCACTCCAAATGTTTCTTGCACCAAAAACTAAACCCAAGCCACACCACCATCACAAACGTCACAATGTTTTTCTCTTGGTGTCAGGGGTGTTTTTCGCCATAGTCCTCGCCTATAGTCCACTTCTCAACACTCTTCTTGAATACTTTTCCCCACACCCCCTCATTACTGCCTTCATTGCTGGTGTGCTGTTTGCCTCAACTTTTACAGTTGCCACAGGGGGCATACTGCTTATAAAGCTCAGTGAGCATTACTCCCCCCTCCTTCTGATTCTTTCCGCTGGTATGGGTGCAGCTTTTTGCGACTATCTAATTTTCTCCCTCGTCAAAGACAAAGCTCCAACTCATGTCGCCCCTGTTTATAAAAACATGTTCAACCATAGTCATCTCCATAAGATTCTCCATACCCATTACTTTGCTTGGACTTTACCAGTCATTGGCGCCATTGTTATGGCTTCACCTCTTCCTGATGAAATAGCTGTCAGTCTTTTGGGGATATCCAAGTTAACTGATACCAAATTTATACTTATAGCCCTAACCTCGCATCTAATCGGTATGGCCATCGTCGTTGCCGGTTCTAGACTACTTTGACATGGTATTCTTAGTTGTTAATGTTTAATCTCTTCCCATGAATATTCAGATCATTGGTGATAACTTTAACGTCTCTCAAAGCACTAAAGACCTTGTTGAAGAAAAAGTCGGTAAACGATTAGATAAACTCCTGACTAAGTTTGCCCCGGAAATGAAAATAGTCCTGATGCATATTGAAAAGGATAAATTTGACAACCTTCACATCAACTTGGATATGAACCTCCCAGGTAAAGAACACATCTTTGCTAACACCTCACACAAAATTCTTGAGTCAGGACTAATTCACCTCGCTGAAGAAACAGAAAAACAAATTAAAAAATATAAAGACAAACTCGCTAACTATAGCCTGGGTTAACACGATATACTGACTTATGTTCCTAGCACTGCTGGTACTATTACTTGTCGTATTTGCGCGGCCTGCTAACGCTCAAATTCCCCTATTCTACCAGCTTCTTGAAGCATATCATCCTGTTTACTATTACAATCCCATCATCAGTCTTTCTAGTCCAGAAGTTCTTGGTGTCGGAACAAGTGCTACAGCTACGGCCACCCCCACTTCTGCTCCTACTAATATTGGTGGTGGTGACAAAGTAACCACCATAGCTCTTTTAGGTGATTCCATGATTGACACCCTTGGCCAATATGTCACTACCCTCGACCAATCCCTTGCTCGCCAGTACCCAAATCGCTCGTTTAACCTTTTAAATTATGGCGTTGGCAGCCGCGACATCGAATACGGTCTCTATCGTCTAACTAATGGTTATGAATATCAAGGAAAACATATCGACAGTTTAGTTTCCGCCAACCCCGATATTGTTGTCGTCGAATCATTTGCTTACAACAACTTTGGCAACACCCAGCCAGGTATTGATCGTCACTGGCTAGCCCTTGGAGCGATCACCACTACTATTAAACACCGACTTCCCAAAGCCAAGATAATTATTGCTGCTACTATCGCCCCCAACTCCATTGTCTACGGCAATGGCATTAAAGACCTCCATCTAACTTCACTCGAAAAAATTGAAAAAGCTAACACCACCAAACTCTATCTCCAAAACGCCATCAATTACGCTACTTCTCAAGGGTATCCCTTAGCCAACGCTTATCAAGCCAGTCTTTCTGGTAACGACGGTCAGCGTCAATATATCAGCTCAACCGACAATCTCCACCCTTCAGCAATGGGTGCTTCACTTTTTTCTGACTCCATTGCTAAGACTATTGAAAAACACAAGTTACTTGAGAATTAATTCAAAGTTAAGCCGAAGCAGGTCCTACTATTCTCACTGTTGGCATTCCTGAGAAAGCTCTCCTAGATTCCTCTTCTAACTTTTGACGAATTCTCTCTGCTTCTGCGGCTGAAACAGTTTCTTTTGACCACAACGGACGACTTACACCATCTTGATGAGTAAACATTCCCGGTACCAATCTCTCAATGATAACTTTCCCTTCAACTGCGGTTGCTGTTACTGCCATATTTTTTTAATAACTTCTAACTAATAACTCACCACACTCACAGGTTATTTCATTTGGAATACGCCTCAAAAATGCCCCAAAATCTGGGGCATCCGTCAATTTAAATTCTTTTATCTGTAAAATCTTGTCATCACTTACTCTAGGAACAGTACATCTCAACCCACCGCACTTATGAACATAATAGGTCAACACTCTACCAGTTACCTCACGACTCACTGCTATTGTCGCCATTTGCCAATTGTAGCATACCCGATACATACTCTGTCTACCACTAAAGACTTAAAATTTAGGTACAAAAAGTAAAATGTTTGTGATATATAAATATTATGATTTTAAAAATAAACTACGCCAAAAAGACAAGCATGGTCTAGGTAAAAACTTATATCATTGCCATAACTTCGGATTTGTTTTACAATATCAGCCATGGCCAAAGCAAAAAAAACACCTCGGATTTTGATCGCCCTCAACTGCGCAGTCTGTGGAGCACAAAACTATCTTTCCGAAAAGAATAAAACCAATACTCCAGACAAACTCAAATTCATCAAGTATTGCAACTGGTGCAAAAAACGTACCGAACACAAAGAATCCACCAAACTAAAGTAATCCGTAATTCGTAAACCGTAAACCGTGTTACGTATTACTTTTTACGTATTACGAAATAATGAATAATCTCGAAAACATCTACATCTCCCCTCTCGAACTGTGTAATTTGCGTTGTCTATACTGCTACACTGACAAAACTAAAAGTATTTTGAGTAACGATCAAATACTGAGTTTTATCGATAATTACTCTCATCTTATTCATAAATCATATTTCCTAAATCTTAAATCAATTATCTTCTGTGGTGGTGAAGTTTTCACTCTCAAAGACTTTCCGTCTCTTGTCAACACTGTAATATCTAAAGGTATTTTTGTCTCAGTGATTACCAACGGTGTTATCGACCGTCTTGATGAAATTAAAGAACCACACAATTGCCAACTCATCGTTTCCTTCGACGGCCCTCAAAAAATCCACGACCATAACCGAGGTAAAGGAAACTTCAAAAAATCAAAAGGTTTTGTCAAAAAAGCCCTAAGGTTAGGTTTTCCGATCGAAATATTTTATCTAATCACCAAAGATTCTTACCCCTACAAAGACACCTTTCCTAAGTTGTTTTATTCATACTTCATACTTCATAAATCATATATCCATTTCACCTATCTTACCGACCGTCTCGGTTCACTGACCAAAGACCAGGAAAAAGACATCCGCACTAACTATCCTTGTTATCCACCCAAAGATTTTGGCTGCAATGTCTTCTCTTTACAATCAAATGGTAACTTTTATGGATGTTGTGAATCAGCCCGATCCATCGGAAATCTAAGCGACCCGCTTATGCCAACAGTCCGCAAATATCTTGATATCATCACCCTCCACCCCAAGTGCTCCGATCCTGATTATTGGTGTGGGCTAAAATAGCCAAACAACCTGGTTATTTGCTCACCATCAAAAAAGCGATAGAATTTACTATGCCAACAACCCAAGATAAGGCCAAAGAAGTTTTACTTCACAATCTTTATGAAGTTGAACTAAACCACATCCTCTACCGCCGCACTGTACCTTCCCGCGAATTTTATATCCATCAATGGAATTGGGATTCCGCCACTCACGCCATGGGGTTAGTTCACATCGATCCAAGTCGTGCCTATGATGAAATAATCTCCTTAATCTCCGGACAATGGGACAATGGGCTGATTGCTCAAATAACCTTCAACCCCAATGAGTCTAAGTATTTTCCCGGACCTCAATTCTGGAACACCCAGCAATTTTCCCAAGGGGAAATATCCACTTCGGGTATAACCCAACCACCACTTTTGGGTTTTAGCATCTGGTATGTTTATCAGAACTCTCCTAATAAGAAGGCTGCCACTGAGTTTTTATCAAAAACTCTCCCCGCCTTAAAAAAATACCATCATTATCTAAAAACGTTCCGTGACCCAGAAGATTCTGGGTTGTTAACAGTCGTTCACCCTTGGGAAAGTGGTTTAGATAACAGCCCTCGTTGGGATGACCCACTCAAAAATATTAGCTTAGACTCCATTCCCGATTCAGTAAAAATTTTGGTAAATACTTACAGAAGTGACAACAAGATCGGTAATAACACACATCGTCCTGGTCTTGAAGATTACTATCGCTATATGTATTTAGTTTATCTATTCTCGGAGTGGAAATGGGACTATTCTAAAATAGTTACCGATTCACCATTTGCTGTTAAAGATATCTTGTTTAATTCACTTTGGGCATTGTCAAATGAGGCACTTTCCTCATTATGTTCAACTGTTAGTGAATCTGAGGATGCAGCTTATTTCCTAAAGCTCGCCAACCAAACCTCACTCGCCATTCAAAAACAGTGGTCGGATTCAGAATCACTTTTCCAAGACGTTGATGTTAGCCTCGGTCAACACAAAGCAATTACGTCTAATACCATTTCCACCTTCTCCCCATTAATGACTTCCGGTGTCACTCTAGAAATTATCAAGTCTTTGCACACCCGACTAAATGACCCTTCACAATACGCCACCCCATACCCTCTTCCCACTACCTCACTCAATAATCCTGTCTTTGAAACCAAACGTTACTGGCGTGGACCCACTTGGCCTATTACCAACTTATTTACCATTCTCGGACTACATCGTTATCGTCAAAACCAAAAATGTCTGCAGCTTAGAGATAATTTAATTAATAATACCAAGCAAATGATAGATTCATCGGGGTTTTTCGAATACTTTGATCCCACTCTTGGTTTGGCACGTCCCAACAACCAAAATGCAGCTTACGGTTTTGGATCCTTTAGTTGGACAGCCGCTATTTACACTATACTTTCGCAACCAAACTTTACAAAACTCAAACTACCTCTAGAAACCTAGCTGTTTAAGTTTTTCCTCTACTGCTTCGTGTGAAAAATACTTCCTGGCGATTTCAAAATTAACATCCGTCATCTTTTTTATTTTTTGTTTATCTGCCAGTATTTGCCGAACTAGTTCCACTGTATTATCAGTAACTTTTCCATTAATTGCTATTGTCTTAAAACCTAATTTCTCCAAGTCAGTCCGATAAACTTTGTACCTATTTATAAATACCGGCACTCTAAAATAAATTGCTTCGATAAACTGATTTCCAAAACCTTCAACTTCAGAAGGGTAAGTCATCAGGTCACAGTTATGAAAGCAGTCCCATAAAGTGTAACTCCTTCTACCGTTTATTATCATCCGATTTGCTTCGACCCTATCGCCAATAAAAACAGCTCGAATTTTTTTAGATTCCACCAATTTCCTCAACTCTCCCTCATAATCACCAGACTCATCTCCATGCCTCCCCGCCAACACCAAGATTACTCGAGGGTCATTCAACTTAGCCACCAGCTCAATCGATAGTTCAATTTTTTTGCGAGGCACAATCCTGGTAGCCTGCAAAAATACAATGTCGCTTTTACTTATTCCAAAATCCTTCCGCCACTGTTGTGAAAACCCATTTTTATACGCTTTTAGATTATTAAAATCAAAACAATCTCCGATAACCATCGAATCAACCCCCGCTCGTTTTTTAAGTTCTAGCGCCGAAATGCTATTGATAGTTACGTGCTTTATCAGCGGACTAACAGGTGGGAAAAATTTTTGAAAAAACTCAAAACAACTGGACCTCAAATATCTTTTCCTCTCCCACCAAAAGTCATGATGTTTGGCAATTGTCGGAATTTTGAGATCATCAATTACTCTCGATAAGGCTACCGCCAATGGGAAATGGATTGGCAGACTAAAAACATTTGCCACAATTAAAGCGTCGAATTTATTATTGATAAACTCTTCCCTTAATACACCCTCAATCCTTCCCGCCAATTCATATATCCTTTTTTCTATTTTTCGATACGAAATATGGTTATCTACCACCTCCCGGTGAACTTCGTTGACATTCGGACTGGTAAAGTGGAGCTCTGGAATCAGAATACCCCTCCGATCCAATTCTCCCGCTACAAACACCACCTTGTGCCCCATTTTTTTCAGTATTTTTCGCCACCGCACCGCCTCCAGGCTAACTCCATCATTTCCCGCAATCCTAAATGACAAATATCCGATTTTCACTAACCCCAATATATTATTAGCTCACCAGTAAATCAACCACCACTTCTAATTTACTTCTACTTAAGTATCCCCATCCTGATTACAGGTGTGGATAAAATAATAATTTAAAGAAGTAATCGTTTTTATAGTCTGTTTCCCTGTCCGCCTGTGGCGGAAACCTGCATTGCAGACTTGATTCTCGTCAATAAAAAATGGTTACAAGGACTTGATAAGTTTTAGTTATAAAAAATATCAAAAAAGTTTTTAGGTACAATACACTCATGACCCTCTCCGAATTGCTAAAATTCACCCGCCAATACTTCTGGAATCTAGGATTTGAAGAAGTCGAGGTAAATTATTTAAACGAGTCCCTCCCCCTTGAACCAAATCTCTATTCATTCGAGACAGTTTGGCGCAATCTCGGGACAAAATACTATCTGCCAACTTCTCCGGAATTTGCCTTAAAAAACTACTTAGCCAACCACAAAATAGACTGTTTTAGTATCAGCCATTGTTTTCGTGACCTGGAAAATAGTGGACCTCAGCATCACCCTGAATTTATAATGTTGGAGTGGTATGAGGTACATAAAAGTTTGAATGACATTCGTACCTCTACTGAAAAATATCTAAAAAAACTAATTCCCGAAATTACTTTTACCTCTTTGACCCTTCCCCAAAATCTTCCTGACAACGAACCTGATTTTAACCAGTTTTTCCTCAACAAGATCGAACCAACCATTCCCAAAGAAGGCGCCGTTTTTATCACTGGTTATCCGTCATTTTTAAGTCCACTTGCGATACGAGAGTCTGGTGAAGTATACAATTTTTTAGAGCACAGCGATCGCGACCAAGCTAGAGCGGAGCCCGAAGGTAGCGAGCATCTAAAAAATTCGTATACAAGCCATAGATTCGAGCTCTACATCAATGGTATTGAAATTGCCAATGCTTGCGAGGAAAACCGCGACCCAGAACAAATAAAGTCTGCCTTTATAAGTGAACAAAATTTTCGTCAAAAAAAATCCCTTCCCTCCCATCCATTTTCTGAAAAATTCATCACAGACTCCTCGCAACTCCCTCCTTCGAGTGGCATTGGACTTGGTTTGGAACGTTTGCTAATGTTAATAAACCACTCCCAAAAGATATGATCGATCAACCCCAAGACCGCCGCGGTAAAGTCATGGCTGACACAACCACTCTTATGCTTCTCAAAAGTATTAAGGAGTTGGAGAAAAAATCGACCACTGACTCTCTCACTGGGTTACACAATCGGGACTTCTGGGAACAGGAAACCCCCATCCTCGAACAATCTAAGCGTATGGGATACACCATAATTTCCATTGATGTTGACGGGCTAAAAGAAATCAATGATTCAAAAGGACATCTGGCCGGTGATATTTTGATAAAAAATGCCGCCAACATCCTCAGGCATACGTTTCGCATCGAAGATCATCTAATTCGTCTCGGTGGTGATGAGCTTTGTGTGATTGTTCCATATGATATGGATCAATTCAAAAACGCTTACGAGGAATATTTAATAAATACCCTCGACCAGGACGAGTCCAAAGTTCCTAGTATGGAGCAGTTCATAGAGAAAATCCTCACAGACCGATTTAATGACAAAATAGCTGCTTTCAGTAATTCCCCTGAAGCTGGAGAATATCAAGTAGCTCTTTCTTTTGGGATGTGTACTTCCCTACCCAACGACAACCTTACACCACCTCACAACCTAACCAAAGCTTTTAATAACGCCGATGCCCGCATGTATCTAATGAAAGAACTTCATCACCAGTCAGTCACAAATAATATATAATTAGTCTATGGCCCAACAACAACAAAAAAATACTCGAATTAAAGCACCTCAAAAACCAATGATGACTCTACCTCCCAAACCATTCTCGCAACCATTCAACAAGCCTTTCTTCAACAACAAACAGAAAAGTTTTGCCACTGCTTTTCGCACCCAGAGTAAAGGGGGCGGAGGAAAATAACCACAAAAATAAACCAAAAACAATGTTACAATAGGTTACAAGAGTCAGTCTGTACATTTTAGCTTTTTCTTATACTTTTGTCTTCCTATGACCCCTAAAAACACCAATAAAATCGGCAACTATCTGATCGATTCTAACCAAGTCTACTCCATCTATAAGATCGAAAACGACCGTCTTTTCTACCGTCCAGCAGTCAGTGGTGGCAACCACCCTTCTGTCACTGGATCTATTCCTGAGGCCAACATTGCCATGGCTGGTTTTCGTCCACTGTTAAGCGCCGAAGAAATCAAAACCTTCTTTACTCAGTTAATTAAAGTCCGTCCAGCTACTGAGCCAATTGACTCCAAGCTTTTCAAAGAACTTCTAATCAACAACAACCCTCTCGAAATTATTCCCTTACTTAAACAGCTTTGGAAAACCAAAAATCTTCCCAATACTAACTTTTCCGGCACAAATCGCGATACTTTAGAAGATATCATCTCCCACCTAACTTTGGAATTCTCCCTAGCTACCAAAAAATCCCCCGATTCCATTCGTAAGAAGATAATGGCTTCTCTGGTCAAATAATTATCGTTTTCCAGTTCCAAAAATCAGCGCTGTAGCCGTACCCTTTGTACCTATCCCTACGTAATTCCACCGGTTATTCACTTGATTATCATCATGTGGCTTATCACCAGCATAGACCCACTCAATTAGATGTACACCCTCCATCCTATATCCAAAACTAATATTTTCTCCAACCCAAGTAAATCCTAGCTTGTCATAACCATTATCCTTTTCTAAAAAGTCAACAAACCCCTTGTGCTCATCAGTCGACTTAATACTAAACAAATAATCAGCCCTACTTTTGGCATATTTTGCCAAGCCTTCATCCCAGGTTAGTCTTTGTGATCCCCGTCTGACCCGATACTCATTAAGAGCATCAAGTATCTCTTTGGGTGTTCCCATCCTTTCATCATGTCCTACCTGCATAGTCCAAGTATGTTCGCCCACTTGTCTAGCTACACCCCATTCCCCTGTGGGCACAGCTCGAACGGGTATCTTAGTCGATATTACTTTAACAATTTTCTGTGTCGGTATCGGAGTCATCGTCAGCGTTGGTTCAACATCTTCTTTTATCTTTTGGATTTTGATTTTTGGATTTTCTTCGACAACATATCCCACCATTGGATCAATTATTTTGGTTGTAAAAAAACTTAGAACCCAAGCGATCAACATTGAAATAAATTCCATTCCCTATTTTACCTTACGCCACTATTCTCAACACCACCGGCAAAGCACCTATAAAATCCGCCACACCCATACTTACATCTGAGGGTAAAATTGCTAAGTTCACTCTGGCTTCAACTCTAACTCCATTGCCATTAACAAATCCTGCCTCAGGCACCACATCGCCATCATTTAGATGTCTTCTTTCAATTGCGTTTAAGGGAATTTGTGACTCAACCTTGGCTGTATGCCAATACATAAATGAAGTCGACGCCCCATTCACTCGATACTGCCAGATACCTCCTGCCATATTACTTATTATACTCCTTCTCTCTTCCTTCCTAAATTAGGATATTTTTTGTTAAAATCAAAGGCACCTTAGCAAAACAATATCTCATTTCTCAATTGAAAATTGTTTATTGAAAATTGAAGATTAATTTTAGGCCCATAGTGAAATGGTTATCACTGGGATCTCCAAAATCTCCATTCGAGGTTCGAATCCTCGTGGGCCTGCATACCTGTCTTTATAATTATTAGGCAACAAGCTTCTCAAAGTTTTCGTAAAAATCCAACACTATTTCTCTGGCTTTCTCTACCGAACATATATTATCAATAACATTTATTATCTCCTCGGCCACTCCAATTGGTAATTTCGTTACCCCAACAAAACTTCTCACAGCCTCATTGCTATTAGTAGACAAAAAATATTTTGACAACATCTCATGCCATTTTTTTATCTGAGATTCTTCAATGCCATAATTACGTTCTTCGTCGTATATAGAATTAAAATAGCCTGCCACAACTTCATTGTTTACAAACTTATTTGCCAAGACTCCATCTTCAAATAATTTCATCGCTTGTGTTTTATATGGTGACTCTATAAAAAAATCATACAACCCTCTCTCAACCACAAACTTCTCCCTTGCATGATCGACCAGTGAGTGAAACTTTACTCCAGCTTCAAAAGAATCGCTCAATATTATTTCTGATAAACGAATCTTTCCGAAATGAGTCTTCTCCCGATCAATTACTCCCAAATATCGGATGTCAGGGAAACTCGTCCCCACCACAAACTTTCCAATATCCTTACCATTAAAAAACTTATCAAATACTTTCTCTGCTATTACCACGTGTGTTGTTGGTGCTGCCATAATCTATTTTATCTTAGTCGCTACCTATCTACATCCCTATGTCACTATTGGTAAATTTTCACTCTCCCACTGAGCTATACCACCCGTCATATTAAAAACATTTTTGTAACCATGTTTCATCATATATTCCACTGCTGCCTCACTCCTCACCCCACTATGGCAATAAACATAAACCTTCGAATTTTTGTTAGGAATTATTTTTAGTATGTCACCCTCAAGGTTATCTAAAGGCAAGTTTATCGCTGTTTTAATATACCCCTCGTCAAATTCTTCCTTAGTCCGGACATCAAGAATTATTATTTCATCACCCTTAGTTATAAATCCATAGACTTCCTTCGGTTTTATTTCTGGAATTTCCATATTCATCATTATACCCAACTTCTAAAATAATCACCGCTGTCTTTAGTGCCCATAGTGCCAGTCTACAGAAGTTATCGATTCAGTGATTGCGGGCAGGTAGTTGGTAGCGCGGTCCGAAAGCTTTCGGACAGGTCAGAATACAAAGACTCATCACCAATTGTTTTTTATCCTGAAAAATTTTCCATTCCACGTTATAATCGAACACATAGTCGCAATACTATAGCCGGGCCCATAGCGTAGTTGGTAGCGCGTCCCCATGGCATGGGGAAGGTCAGGGGTTCGAGTCCCCTTGGGTCCACCAAATGTCCGGAATAGTTTATATTCTTAGGTCACAAAAGAAACTATCAAAATTGCTAGGCAAATTGAATACAAATTAAAAAGATTAAAAAATAAAAAAATAATTGAAATGATAATAACCAAGGGTGAACTATTTATTAACAAAAAAGAAAACATAAACTGGTAGCACGGTCCGAAAGCTTTCGGACAGGTCAAGGGGAAGTTTATCCGCCAGTGGCGGAAGTCCCCTTGGGTCCACAATTTCTAACAAGACTGTATTTTACGAGCACAGCCACCCACAACTTCTTCCACAGCCTCTACAGTTCCTGAATTAATTTTTCGGCTGCCCGTTCCGTCTACTTGAGTTACGTTTGATACTCTGACACGAGCCCAACCCCATTGACATCCGGGACATTTAACCATCCCTTTTCCATTCACGATACCTGTTATATTTGTTGCTGTGTCGCCAGACGTTAATTCACGAACACAACCTATCCACTCAATGTCAACCATGAATCGTGATTATACTTTATTGACATTATTTGATCTAGTAGTATACTATCTTCCAACTATGAAAAAACTATTTTTTGCTTTTATTATTCTTGTTTCTAGTTTCTCGTTTCTAGTTTCACCTGTATTAGCTGAAGATGAAGTTCGTAAACTAATGTTAGACCTCAAAGTCAAAGGTTTTTCTCAAACTGTTTGGCAAGATAATCTAAGTAGCTCCAATATAATTTTTGCCCCAGGCGACAAATTCCAAGTCCAAGTAAAAATACGTAACGAAGGCAACCGCAACCAGACCCAAGTCAAGGTTCGCCAAACACTCCCTTCAACCGTCACTTCCGACTCTCCCGTCGAATTCACCATTCCTCAGATCTCCGCCGGGCAGGACTATGTCAAAGACATTACTGTTACTGTAAAAAACAAAACCGATGTCTACAAAGCGTTGACCAACAACTCACTTCGTTTCACTGCCAAGTCCGAAGTTGGTACCGAGTCCAGTGATTTTGCTGCTTTTTATACCAGCAATGGCACTAAAGATATTGCCAAATCAAACACTCCCGTTCTTCCAAAAACAGGTGCTGCTTCAACTCTCATCTTCGGCTCAGCTATAGCTGCTGTCCTAGCTATTGCTGGACTCAAGCTTCGCCAAGCTGTTCGTGGATACTAAAATAAATCATGATGATTTCAAGGACCCGCTTCGGCGGGTCTTTTTTTTAATATATCAAATACATACATCTCTAATTGACATTATAGGACTCGTCTGCTACACTATAGGCTAGAAAAATATACCTAGAGATCAGTAGAGAAAAAGGGGTTAGGTGGCTCCTTGTCATTTTCTTACTCCTTTTCTCTTCTGACCTCTAACCGCACATTTACAATTTGTTAGATTGACAATCTGTCCAATTCTTGATAATATTTTATCAAGAAAGAGCTCAGGGATTAAAGTTCCCGACGTCGACCCGCAGGGCGAGAGAGAGAGCTCTTTTTTTTATGTCTTTATTTCTCCCAACCAAACACACGACAAAAAATATGGCTTACCGCCACCAACTTTTGTCACCACTGTCTTTACCAACACGTTGTCGACCTCCGCTTCAAATGACCAATACTCAACGATTAAGTACTTTTTCTTTCGTTGGTTATAATCACAATATTTCCTACATTTTTTCAAGACACCGACCACTCGTGGTAAAGCAAAAAATCTGGTAATCAATTCATTTACCGATCGGTCTTTTTCCACAAAATGATTCCAACCGCTATGCGTAAAATAAATATGTTTTTTAAGAGCAGGTGAATACACCTTTGTCCCTTGCAATTTGCCAATATAAAAATCTTTTGCTAGCTTCTCAGCATATTCATAAGTCGTTTTTTGAATATGGTTTAAGTCATCCACATATCAATCTAACACAAAGTTATCAAAGAAGTGATAATTATTACAAATAATTACTATTTCTTTGGTAATTCTTGTCAGCCTTTGGCTGATATTACCAAATGGCAAAAACCAAATACTTAGCATCGCGCTAAACAATTTGGAGCTTGCCAGTCCGAAGCTCGCAAGAGCGTAGGATGGTTCTTTAACAATCTTTTTTCTTGTCCGCCGTAGCATAGTTCTCGCGAAGGCGGATCATATTCGAGCTAAATTCTAGTTTGAATATGCTTTCTTTTCAAAAAATGTGTGTATTTTGTGGTGAACTTTGACCGTCATTGCGAGGCAGTTTACCCTGAGCGAAGTCGAAGGGTGGCAATCTCTTTTTTTAATGGATCCATTTCTGGTGGCAGTATTTTATTCTCAAATTGCTTGAGGCTAAGATACTGTCACTAGAGAAATTTTCTAGAGGTTGAGTAATACTTCAAAAAGTACAAACAGTTGTACTTTAAACCCAAACATTCGCCACCGGATCCGGCGAAAATTTTTTCAATTGTCACCCTGAAAGGAGACAACAAATGAACGACTCTATGAACGTCCCTGCACGACGCAACACAAACTGGCTCGCCATCATTTTGGGCGGCCTCCTGACACTATGCCTCCTCTGCGTACTTCCAGGAATGGCATACACGTCCTGGAACATCGGCAATTCCCAACCTGCGGCCTCCGTGACCCAGATCCCCGCCGAAGCCCCCGAGCTGCACAAGCCCGCCGAGTTCCAGACCATCACGGTCAACTCGAAAGAGTACGGAACTGATTTTACCGATCGCCTCACCTTCACCAATGGCGAGATCCTCACGGGTCACGTCGCACCTTATGAAGGCACCGAACTCGACAACATCCAGCACACCTGGGTTGACTACAATGTCGAAGTTCCTGAAGGCACGGCCTATGCTGTTGCATTCGGCTACTCGGTCAAGATCAATGGCAAGGAATACCAGCCCGGCGCTATCATCATGCTTCCAACCGATGGCGGCACCGTCAAAGTCAGCATTCTCGATGGAGAGCTGGTCTTTTGGCGTGATTTGACTGCCATGCATGATGACATCAGCGATCGCATCAGCACTGAAATTGCCAATGGCAACCTGAGCATTGATGGCCCCCTTGCCTTCTCGTTCTGCTCTCAGGAGTTCACTGGTTACGTGCCCCGCGAATTGCTCGAAGCCAATAAGGTCCAGATCGTCAAGTAGGCGCCTTGGCTCAGGCCGCCCCACATTTTCAGAGACCCGGCAATAGCCGAGTCTCTGAATCGTGGTGGGGATTCCCCCACCACCCACACACAAAAAAGAAAAGAAAGAAGAAAAAGGTTAGCATATTCCGATGTGTATCGGAACTGACGATTCCAAAAGGATGAAATGCTATGTCCAATCTCAAAACAAAATATCCATTAATCAGCGTCATCATGCCGGTGTACAATTCCGGAGAATTCCTAGCCCCAGCTATCGTTTCCATCCTCTCACAATCCTACAAAAATTTTGAATTTATCATTGTCGACGATGCCTCAACTGACAACTCTTGGAAAACCATCCGTTCTTTTGCCAAAGCTGATAAACGTATCAGAATCTACCGAAACTCCATCAATTTAGGTGTCAGTTTAACTGCCAACATCGCCACTTCCCATGCCAAAGGCAGATACTTAGCCCGCATGGATTCTGATGATATCTCCTCCCCTGACCGTCTTCAAAAACAAATAAATTTTTTTAAAAAACACCCCCAAACAATTCTTATTGGCGGCCAATGCACCATCATTAATGAATTAAACCAAGTTATTGGGTATAAAAACTTCCCTCTCTCCCCTCACGAAGCTCTCATGGACATGCTCTTTTGGGCGGTCCCTATCCAGCAAGGTTTTATGATGATCAACCTTCAAAAATTACCATCAAATTTTACCTGGTATGAAGCAGGTAAAAAAACAGCTGAAGAAATTGACCTGTTTTTCAGGCTCTCCGAATACGGAAAGTTTGCCAATCTTGCTGATAACTTATACTTTTATCGCCAATTGTCAGGCAGTCTTTCTCACCAAAATCCCAAAAAAACTTTTTATCTCACCCTCCAATCTCGGCTACTCGCCGTCAAGAACGGCTACCAGCCATCAATCAAAGCATGGTTCCTCAACTTTGCTCAAATATTTTTAGTTGCTATTTTACCAACTTCCGCCATCTACAACATTTGGTATTTAGTTCGTGGCGTCAGCCAGCTAAAGTTAAGACTTGTCCCCACCTCCCTCTCCAGTACCAAAGCATAATCAGCCACAATTCAGTATACTATTCCCATGATCAGAGCTACTATTTTTTTCCTCAGAAGTCTTCTCTATCACCTTACCTATTCAATATCGTCAAAAACCCCTGACAAAATAATCCTCTGTTATCACTCTGTTGGTGGTCCTAGTTGGGATTACAATGTCAAATTAAACGATTTCAAAGATCAAATCGATTACCTTCTAACCCTTTATCAACCAACCACTTTAGACAAAATTATCACCGCGACAGCCCCCTCTTTTGTACTCACCTTTGATGACGGCTACAAAAGTATTTTCAAAATTCACGAGTTTTTAAAGACAGAAAATATTTATCCCACCCTATTTCTTCTATCCGACAAGAAAAATCTGAATCACCAAGAAATCGATAACAATATAAGTCTACTCAAAAATCATCAAGTCCGAAAACTAATTGCTTCCGGTTGGAAAATCGGTTCCCACGGCAGTCAACATCAAGATTATTGGCAACTCAAACCAAACGAAATTAGTTCTGAGATTGTCAAATCAAAAAGCGATCTTGAAAAAAGATTTGGAGTACCAATCAGTTGTTTCTCCTACCCAAAGGGTAGATACTCACCAGCAATAATTGACGCAGTCAAAAACGCCGGTTACAAGATGGCCGCCACTATGGATGATGGAATCTTGGATAAAACAACAAATCTCTATACCATTCCCCGAATCGGTGTCGACAAAACACTTAATATAGATGAGTTTAAAAGAGTATTAGCCATCTCTACAATTACCGCCAGAGGTATTGTCAAAAAACTCGGTGGCAAATTATTAGCTAAACTAATCTAGTTCTTGTACACCTCTTCATGTTTTCCAATTGCTACAAAATAAGCAGTATTCTCATCAATATAATAAAAAATCATTCTGATACTCTCATTGATAGAAATACTCCACGATTCTTTCATTGATCCTGTTAGTTTATGCAACCTTAATGAAGGTCTTGACTTGTCCAAACAAAATATTTTTAATTTGCTTGCCACCAGATCATACAGCTTCTTGTTCTTCTTGGCTATTTTGAATAAATCTTTTTCTACTTTTGTGTCAAATATTACTTCCACTCTTCAGTTTAGCAAAATACTCATCGATATTATCAATTTTAATAGATTTGCTTTTTCCTGACAACGAGTCCGCGACTCTCTTCTTTACTCTATCCGAAGCCTCAAAAGTCGGGTACTCTTCCTCAACTTTGTTGACCATCAAATATTTGATATACGAGGCCAGAGTCATCCCCCACTTATCAGCCCTTTTCTTGACTTCATTTTTGAGAGCCACAGGCAAACTAATTTTTATCTGGGTAATTGCTTGATTCATACCACTATTATACCCCAATAAATGGTCTAATCAAGTGCCTGTATCATAATTCGACAGATACAGCCAAAATTTCTGGCGTCTTTTAGTATAAAATAATTTAGTGCTCAAAAAAATATTTTCCTCACCATTTTTTTACCCATCGCTCCTAACTATTGTTTTGTCGTTAATTTGTTTCGCCAATTATGTTCCCAACACCTATCTCACCGGCTGGGACAATCTCATGCCCGAACTCAATATTTGGATGAACCTCAAGAGGTCACTTTTTGCTGTCTGGCAAGAATATCAAGGCCTTGGCCTTGTTGGTGGTATGGGCCACGCCACAGATTTGATCCGACAACTAATTATTTTACCCTTTACTCTAGTTCTCCCTACCAATCTCATCCGCTATCTCTGGCATTTTGCCATGCTATTTCTTGGAACATTTGGAATCTATTTTGGTGTCAACAAATTATTCTTAAATCATAAATCATATTTCATAATTCCTTTTTCAAGTGCCCTATTTTATCTTCTCAATTTTGGCACCATCCAGTATTTTTGGGCTCCCCTCGAAACTTTTTCCACTTTTTGGGGATTTTTCCCTTGGCTTATATTCTTCCTTTTTGACTATCTCGAAACACCAAACAACAAAAACCTCAAAAAAATATTTTGGATAAACCTGCTCGCCATCCCCTCATTTTATGTTCAGACTCTATTTGTAGTCTATATGTTATGTGTTTCTCTTATCCTTTTTTCTCACTTTGTATTCCATTTTAGAAGTTGGAAGTTAGAAGTCGGAAATTCCATCAGAACTATTCTACTGATCTTGCTCATCAATAGTTTCTGGCTCCTGCCTCAAATTTACTTCCTAAAAGAAAATCTTCACAGTCCGATTGCCGGGATTGGCAACTTCATGTCCTCCGAAGAAAGCTTTACCCGTAATCAAAACCGTGGCTATCTTTCCGATTTTCTTATTTTACGGAACTATTACATCGATTTTCCCGACTCCCAAGGACCATTTATGGCACCATGGATTGTCCATTTTTCCAGTCAATATATCCTTATTTGTGGATATATCATCGGGTCTTTGACTATTTTTGGATTAATATTTCTTCTGTCTGCTCCAAAACAGCTTAGTTTCAAAAAGCTCTCAGTAGTTTTTATTTTCCTACTTTCTGCCCTCACCTTACTTTCAGCCACACCACCCTTTTCTGGATTCAATACCCTTATTCGTTTTTCAGACTTACTCAACCAAATATTTCGAGCCCCTTTCACCAAATTTATAGTCCCCACCATTTTTTCTTTTTCCTTGCTTATTGCTTATGGGCTCCATGCTTTAGCTCAATTTTTCACCCAAATTAAGTATTCCCAAAAAGTATTTACTCCACTATTTTTTATTTTTTACTTTTTACTTTTATTCACTTTCTCCTTTCCTGTCTTTAAAGGCAATCTATTTTCCAGCAAAATGCGACAAACAATTCTACCTGAATATTTTGAGATGTTCAGACACCTCCAAGCCAAATCTCCAACAGCCCGAATCAGCAACCTCCCTTCTGGTTCTTTTTGGGGATGGACAAATTATTTGTGGGGCTATCGAGGCTCAGGTTTTATTTGGTACTCTCTCCCCCAGCCAATACTCGACCGTGCCTTTGATGCTTGGAACCTAACGAATGAACAATACTACTGGGAAATCAATCTAGCTCTCCAAAAAAGAGACCCCATCCTCCTTTCTCAAGTTCTAAAAAAATATTCGATTGAGTATATTTTGTTTGACAACAACATCTATTTTCCCGACGAATTTATCTATGCCAAACAAAGCGTAGCTACTCCCAGTTTGTTACTACAAACACCAGGTGTCTTTCTCGATCAAAGGTTTGGCAATATAAGTCTTTACAGAACTTCAGTTACTACCTCTCCATACCTTCTCACCAACCCTACCAACAGCTCCAACTCAGGTTTCCTATCTGAAGACAGTATCTACGTCCAACACCAAGACTACATCTCCACCCCATCAACTCAGAGCCTAGATTATCCTTTTGTCAATTTATTTACCAACCGTCTCCAAAACGAAATCCCCTACCAATTTAAAGTTGACAGTGACACACTTTCTATTTCACGCAAGTCAGACAACTACAAAACAACTATTCCATTAGACAATTCCATTAATATAACCAAGAATAAATCCAAAAACATCAGTCTTTTATCCAACCGCCACAATTCTCAGCTCCTTGCTTACAACTTTCCTAGCGCCACTTTATCAAAGTCGTACCTCATTCAGGTCAACTACCAATACCTCACCGGGCTGCCACTAACAATATCTGTCAACAGTGACAACCTACAACAAAAATATCTATACACCAAACTTGACAAAAAAACTGGGCTTCAGAACGCATGGTTTGTAATCCCAGCTCGGGAAACAGAGAACTATAACCAAGGTATTACAGTGGTTTTCAACAACACCTCATTTAGCAAATTTCTAACCCAAAACAAAGTCGTCGACGTGAACATATATCCCATCCCTCTTTTCGATTTAATCCGACAATCAAGTCCCAAATCAAATCAAATTTCTAGCAGATCCGACCTAAAATTCAAAAGCGATATCTATCATTACCAAGTTGATGTTGACTCAAATTCAACATCAAATTCCACTCTCGTCCTCCCTCAGTCCTTCTCTCCTGGCTGGCTCGCCTTCTATTTTAATTGTAAGGGTAATGCTTTATGCTTACCTACTCTCCTATCCAACCATGTCCTCATCAACAATTGGGCCAATGGTTGGCTTGTCTCGCCGAAGCCAACCAGCGAAGGCGGAGCATTTACTATCTACATCTTCTTTTGGCCCCAGCTTCTGCAATTTCTTGGCTTTGGACTACTTATTGGCACCTTTATCTGGATTTTGAAAAAACACTAATGTTCTCCATAAACTTCTTTGTGAGTACCAATATCCGACAGAACAATTGTGTCATTTTGAGAATAAAATAATATTCGTAAATCATCATTGATTGAAATACTCCAAAACAAACTCAGATCACCTTCCAATTGATGTAGCCTCAGTCCATCATTACTTTCTCCATTCAACAGTTGTTGCACAACATCCTGTATTTCTATACCCAGACTCTTGTTTTTTCTCAATATATTCTTCAACCGTTGGTCAAAATTATCAGTTGTTCTCAATCTCACTTAATCATTTTAGCAAAGAATTCATTTATGTCAGTTATCTCGTGTAATTTTCCATTTTTCTCGTCAATCTTAGCCTGTTTCAAAGCCTCAATAGATCTTTTCGATAGATGGTAGACTGGAATACCAGACTTCAAATCCATCATCAAAAGATGTTTCATATATCCAGCCAGAGTCAGATCATATTCTTCAGCTCTTCTCTTCAGCTTTGCCTTTAATTTTAACGGCAAGTTTATTTTAATCTGTGTTTGTTTCTGGATCATAAAATAATCATAGCACCAAAATCAGGACTTTTCAAGTACCACATCTCTAACACTATATTTGTTTTCCCTATCGCGAAGAGATTTCTTCACTACATGTAACTATGACAATGTATATACAATGTCAATAAATAATATTATGTAATATAAATTACATAATATTATCACATTGATTTATCTCCAAAACGCCCTATATTAAAAGTACGTGAACAATACTATTGTTAACCTACCTCATACTCGACAACTTATTGCCAAAAATAATCATAGTTGCCGCAAACTACCACAGAAAGTCGCCATCATCTACACCGACGAAAAAAGGGAATATTTCTATACAGAGGAAGAATTTTGGACAGTCGAAGGTTCTGAAGATGAAGCTCGCGAATTTCAACCTTACTTTGACCAACTAAATATCCAAACCTGTTATCTCAAGGGCGATTCAAATCTAGTTAAAAACCTCCGCCATGAAAAACCAGATATGGCTCTTAATCTCGTTACTACTGTCAAAGGATATGACTATCTCGGCGCCACTATTCCTGCCACTCTAGAACTACTAGAAATACCTTATACTGGTGCCGCTATATTGGGATTTTCCCTTGGTTGTAATAAATATCTAATATACGCTCTCTTATCTCAACACGGAATCCCTGTACCTAGATTCCAACTACTTACATCAACCAAATCAACCATTGACCCATCACTCCGTTACCCTTTGATTCTCAAACTAAACGAAGAGCATAGTAATGTTGAAATTAAACGGGAATCAATCGCTGAAAATGAGACTCAATTGCGTAAACGACTCCGTTATCTCATTAATAAATACGAACAGGATGTCCTCGTTTCCGAGTTTATTGACGGTCGAGAATTTGGTGCCTTCGTCTTCCAGTCATATAACAAAAAAGCCTATACAATTGAACGTAAAATTCATCTTCCCAACAACAACTCCCGACACGAATTTTTGGATTACGATATCGTCTGGGGAAATGATTACGACAACTACAAAAAATATGTCCATTATGAAAAATTCCACGATCCTCTCCTCAACGCCTATGTCAAGAAAGCTTTCAACATTATCAAGATGGACGACTATGGAAAATTTGATATCCGGATGGACAGTCTTGGCAATTATTACTTTATCGACGCCAATGCCAACTGCCACTTTGCACCTCTCACCGGCAGTTCATCAGAATTATCAATTGCTATGAAAATGTATGGAATTTCCTTCAAAACTCTTCTCAAACGTCTACTACAAAACACCATGCGGGAATGGGGCTATTGATAATTACTAATCATCAACTATCATTAACTACATATGAATTTCAGTGACAACTCTGATTCTCAAATAACTCCCAACCAACACCACCTTCCCCAAAAAGTTGCCATCCTTTATTCCGATGTCAAACGCGAGTTCTACGCCACCGAGGAACTCTTTCTCAGCGAAGCTGATGCCTACATTTATGCCAACGATGTTGCCAAATACGTTGCCAAAATGGGGATTGATGTCATCGCTTTAGCTGGTGACGTTGACATGACCGACAAACTTCAAAAATATGACCCTGATATGGTGCTGAATCTCGTCGACTCTGTCAACGGAGAATCACATCTCGGTTCTTCTATCCCCGGAGTCCTGGAGGTTCTTCAAATCCCCTACACCGGTGCCGGAACACTCGGTTGGGCGCTGGGTTGTAATAAGTTTCTAATGTATCAGATACTTCAAGCCGCTGGGGTACCGGTTCCAACTCATCAGCTAGTCAACAGCAGCAGTGACATGATTGACCCCTCCCTCCGTTACCCCCTGTTTCCCAAATTAAACAACGAACACAGTAGCATTGGTATCGCCGACGATAGTATTTGTTACAACGAGAAAGAACTCCGAGCCAAATTAAGAGACTTGATTACCACTTACAGACAACCAGTATTGATTGACGAATTTATTGCTGGCATCGAAGTCACCGCAGCTATCCTCGAAGGCGTCAACACTAAAGTCTATGCAGTTCAAAGAAAAGTAAAAGGTGGTAAAGAAGATGTAGTCACTTTTGATAAAAAATGGCGCGACTATCTTGACATGTCCTATACCAAATTCGAAGATCCAGTACTGAAAGGTCATGTCAAAATGGCATTTGATTTACTGAAAATGTCTGACTATGGTCGGATTGACGTTCGTGTCGACGCTGCTGGTAGGTTCTACTTTATCGATCCTAACTGCAATCCATTTTTTGGTCCACCCAAGGAAACCCACGCAACTTACAGTATGATTCTTGACATGTACGGCGTCACTTTTGAAGAAACCCTCAAGCGAATGTTCCAAAATACCCTCGAAGCCGAACATAACGGCTGGCATTAATTAGTCCTTTAGTGCTCTAGATCGTAAGAGCTTTAGTTTTCAAATAAGGTAAAAGTTTTAGATTGTCTTTAAATAACTTTTCAAAATCTTCACGAGTTATTTATTAATAAAACCAAAGATTTGTTTTTAGGGAGGACTTTTCGCAGTCAACCTACTCTACTTATTTAATTGACTTTAAAGTCAGACACGTTTCCAGAGTGGAGGTTTCGCAGAAGACCTGTTTTTGGTTCGGAGGTCTTCGAGAATTCAGATAACTGCCGGACGTGCGTATGAGAACAGTAGAGACTGCAGATTATCGGTCCATGGAGGAAATGTGTTTGAGTTTATGATTATTTTTTAATAATTTGCGCCATCCTCTTCCCCAACTCTTCAAAATCTTTTTCCACCCACCCTCTAGTCGTCATTGCCGGAGTCCCAATCCTAAGTCCTGACGGTCTAAACGGACTCCCTTGCTCATTGGGAATAGTATTTTTATTGACGATAATGTCGTTTTCCTCGAGTCTCTGCGCCACCTCTTTTCCCATCCCCTCACCCACATCAATTAACATCAAATGATTTTCTGTTCCCAGAACTTTCAACCCCTCTGATTTTAGCGTCTGCGCCAACACAATAGAATTTTTTACTATTTGTTCTGCATATTTTTTAAACTCTGGTCTCGACGCCTCTTCAAACGCCACTGCCATTGCTGCTATATTGTTCAAATGTGGCCCACCCTGTAGTCCCGGGAACACCGACTTGTCAATTTTTTTAGCCGCTTCCGGATCTTTGGCTAAGCCGTTTTCAGTAACTCCAATAATTGCCCCCCTGGGACCACGTAATGTTTTATGAGTCGTTGAAGTAATAATATCGACAAATGGTGCTGGGTCAGGATGAACCCCACCCACAATCAATCCAGCAATATGAGACACGTCTGCCACCAACCAAGCATTTACACTCTTAGCCATTCTTGAAAATTTTTCCCATTCCAGTATCCATGGATAAGCCGTCGCTCCCACAAATATTAATTTTGGTTTTTCCCTCTCTACGTCCTGCGCCATTTTTTCATAATCAATCTTTCCCTCTTCATTCACCCCATACTGCATACTTTGAAAATATTTTCCTGAAAAGGTCACTCCCGGATGTCCGTGGGTCAGATGACCTCCTGCTGAAAGTTGCATGCCGTAAAATTTGCCACCATGTTCCAAAAGTCCCACCAATACCGCCATATTTGCTGGACTACCAGAATATGGTTGAACATTTAGGTGAGGCACACCAAATAATTTTTTACCACGATCGATAGCCAGTTGTTCAATTTCATCAACTATTTTATTCCCTTGATAGTAGCGTTTTCCCGGATAACCTTCGGCATATTTATTTGACAAATCAGATCCCAGTGCTGACTTGACCTCTTCTGAAATAAAATTTTCACTGGGAATTAGTTGCACCTGTTTGCGCTGCCTTTCAGTTTCTTGTTTAATCAAATCAAATATTGGATCCATTGAGTATTTTATCACTTCTCCATTATTTCTTTTCCCAACTTTGAATTTTTTGAAATGATTCCAAACTCTAGATACTCAAAGTCGTCAGCTACAAAATACTTATCAAAATATCTTTTTTTATCTTTTTTTAGAGCCATCAACTCATTTATTCCCATTTGTAATCTAATAAGCTCCTTATCCATACTCTCAATTTCCTGTTCAACCGCCCAACGAGTTGCCGTAATATATCTCGAAACGTTTGAATTGTCTTGGTCACCCATATCCAATCTCCTAAGTCGTAACTTTTCTGTCAGCTCCCCAACTTTACTTCTCAGTTTTTTCACCACCCCATCTATATCCACCATCACCAATTTTAACAAAAAAGCACACCAAGGATTATAATACATCATGATTACCTTTCCCATCATCGCCTTCTTCTTCGTTGTTTATCTGGTTTTCAAATCCATCATCATCGTCAACCAATATGAACGTGGTATCGTCCTCACCCTCGGTGTCTACTCCTACACTCTCGGTCCCGGCCTCAAGCTCGTTGTCCCTATTCTCCAAAGAGTTATCAAAGTTGATATTCGTATCAACACTCTCGATATTCCCAAGCAGGAAATCATTACTAAGGACAATGTCGCAGTTTCTATTAATGCCGTCGTCTATTTCCAAGTTACCAAAGCCGAAGACGCCGTCCTCAAAGTCAAAGACTTTGGTTATGCCGTCTCCCAATACGCCCAAACAGCTCTTCGAGATGTTATTGGCGGTGTTGAACTTGACCAACTTCTGACCGACCGTCAGAAAATTAGTGACGAAATCAAAGCTATTGTCGATAAAGAAACCATTGACTGGGGTGTCGACGTCACCAGTATTAAGCTTCAAGATATCGCTGTTCCTGACAACATGAAACGGGTCATGGCTAAGCAGGCTGAAGCTGAGCGCGAGCGCCGTGCCACCATTATCCGTGCCGAAGGTGAGCTTAAAGCTTCCGAAAACCTCAACAAAGCTATGCACGCTCTTCAGGAGTCAGGAGCCATCTCCCTTCGTTCACTTCAAACTATCGAAAACGCCACCAACGGCCCTAACAACACTGTTATTTTCAGTATGCCAATGGAATTGCTTGAAGGTTTCAAAAACCTAGTCAAAAAATAATATTAATAATTAAACACATAATAATGACGAATTCAAAACCAGTAAAAGAACACATTTTTTTTCCCGACAAGCTAAAGGGTGAGGGAAAGTTGGATGGACGCGAGGAGATAGTCCTTGTTTTTGAAAAAATCTGCAACCAACTTGACGAAGCTAGCCTTAACCCGAGCAAACCAGATCTAAGTAAATTAGTTGAAACCTGTAATACCAACGTCCATGCAAGGGGTGCCGCACTATCAATTAGAGACCATCTTCACTCAGTACTCGAAGAGTTGGACCTCGTAAAAGGACCAGAAGCCAGAGAAGTTGAACAAAAATACGCCTTCGCACTTGGAGCAATCTACATAGCAACTTCACAACCATACAGAAAGTCAATATTGTAATTTAGTAAAAACTTAATAAACTATTTTTATGAGCCTTCAAGACAAATTAGCAGTAATCAACCAACTAAACGAAACCAAAGGACAAGAGCTGGCAGTGCTATCTCAACTCCCCGCTTTTCGCGAACAAGCTGAAACCGAACACGATTGGCCCATGGTTGCCCAAAGCTATTGGCAAGAACATTTAGCCCATCAACATTTGGTTATGAACGACCAAGATCCAGACGATTCTCACCGTACCGCCATGCTCACTACGGCTCAATCTGCTCATCAAGTTGTTATCGATCATAACTTATCCGAACTCCTCGGTAATTCTCATCGCTTCCTCGGCCGGGCTTACACCTACAATGGACGACATGAAGAAGCCAAAACCGAATACCAAACTGCCATTGATCTTCTCCAAAAAGTTCAGGATCCCCGCTATCTGGAAGTCAGTGGCTTTTTAGCCGAATCTTTGATTCGTACCGGAGAAGTCGAAAAAGGTCTTGCCCTAGCTTATGAAATTTTCGACAAATACGACACTGATCCTTTAGCTCTAACTCTTCAAAAAGCCGATAATTATGTTTATCTCGTCTGGCGTACTGGGATATTTCCCCGCCTTCAAATTGCTCTTGATGATGTCCAAGCCGTTTATGACAAGGCTAAACTAAAATCTTATCTGGAAAAATCGCAAGCACTTCTAACTGACACTGACAAATTTGCCTATCGACTTACTGAGATATCCAAGTCATTATCGCTAATAGTTTTTTTACTTGCGTACTACCTCCCCCTCATCACCGATCTTGGTCATCACCCCCGCCTGTAACCATAAGTTCTCAAATATTTGTCGATTCATATCTGCCAACGGTTGGTTTTGCATCTCAAAACAAAATACATCCCCTTTTTCCAAGTAGTGACAGACCGCGTAAATGTCATTGTAGATAAACACATCCGTTTTAATACTTAGTTTTTTTTCACCCACCCACCTTATGTTCCACCAATTTTTTACCATCGCTTTAACCTTAGTAAACGGTTCAATTCTTTGTTTATTCGTCAAAGTACGAACCAATATTCTGTTTTCCACTATTCCCTCCCTAAGTTTTTCTGCTTCTTTTTGGGGCATATAGGCATCAGCTGTCGCCACTTCATAAGAAAGCAATTCCCCTCTAGCTCGCAACACGTTCCAATTCACTCGACTCAGTCCTTCAACTCCTCTGTAATATAAAATTCTCGATCCTGGCATATCAATTCCCAGCTTTTGACTTAGTAGATCAATTGTTTCTGGTAACTGCTGACTCAAAGACATTAACTCGCTTTCCCTAACCATCAAAAGTGTCTTCAATTGGCTAGGATCTCCGGCCACAAATTTGAATCCACCACTATCAAGTTTCTGAGTAACCAATCTTTTGTCAATCAATCTGTCCAAAATTCGATACACCTTAGTCCGACCAATACCCAACAAGCGGCTAAGTGACAATGCAGTCGATACTCTTTTTTCCAGTAATTCAAGGTAAACTCTAGCCTCATCTTGATCAAGTCCGTAAGTCATTAATCTAGAAACCATGTTGTCTGTTTGTTCGGACATCACCTATGACTTTAGTTCACCAAGTGAGAAACTGTCAACAGTTAATATTTCATTAACTTATGACTGAAAAAATAACCATACCTGGTACTTTTACTAATAATGAACTTCAGCAAATCGCCCACGCTAGATACAAACATCTCACTTTTGGAGATGTTGATAGCTTTGCAGATGGTGTTGCTTCTGCCTATCTTGCCTGTCAGGAAGAAAGTCCAGAGGTTATCAAAGAAATCTTTGGTGATTATCCGTTTGTAGTCGAAGTATCAGATGAGACATATACTGAATTACTAAAGCTATTAAAATAATCCTATGAAACCCACTCGTGGTGCCAGCCTGATTCTCACTTCTGCTTTCTTTTATGCCACCTATGGCATCTGGTCGAGAATCATGGGGAATGCTTTTGGTGAATTTTCTCAAGCTTGGACCCGAGGACTGGTGTTACTAATCTTTATTTTAATTTTCAACTTTAAATATAAAATATTTAAACCTCTTCAAAAACGTGACCTGCCCTGGTTGGCCATAATCGGTTTGGCCGGTGGTATCAACCAAGCTCCATATTATTTTGGCTTTCAACATCTTAGTATCGGCACCGCCACCCTCCTTTTTTATGCCGCATTAGTCGTTGGCGGTTATCTTCTTGGCAAAATATTTTTTAAAGAACAGATTACCGGTATCAAAATTGTTAGCCTAGTGTTGGCTATTGTAGGCATGGCATCCATCTATCACTTTCAACTCTTACCATCCCAATTTTTGGCCGCTGGAATGACCATCATTTCTGGATTACTTGGAAGTATCACCGTCATCATTCCTCGAAAACTAGTCGGCAACTACCCAGAGTTTCAAGTCATGGTTAGTTACTTTTCGCTCCAAATCATCTTCAATGGAGTTCTCTCTATTTTGTTTCACAACTCCATTCCTCATATCTCAAACATTACACCATGGATTGGGCAGCTCGCCTATGCCATCGCCATGCTATTTGCCAACTGGGCAGCTATCGAAGGCTACAAACATTACGACGCCAGTATTGGCAGTCTCATTGGCCTTGCTGAGATCATCTTTGGTGTGGCCTTTGGAGTCATCATTTTCCACGAACCACTAACCATAGGCATTACCTTAGGCTCTTTGATTATTATTTCTGCTGCCGCCCTGCCCCATCTAAAGCTCGGGTAATTCTATTTTTTGTAAGTCCTCAGCCCCTCAATCATTTCAAAGTGTTTTAAATTATTAGTCACCAATATCAAGTTTTTTTCAATTGCTGTTGCAGCGATAATTAAATCCATAATTGGCCGAGTCATACCTTTTTTGTAATGTTTTGATTGTATCAATGCATATGTTTTAGCTATTTTTTCGTCAAACGAAATTACGCTCATATTTCCAATTTCAATAAAACTTTTGTACCAAGATTCCTCGCTTCTTCCATACTTTCCACGATAAACACCTTGAAAAAATTCTGCCGTTACCACACTACATATTTCACACTCAGGAATTTCGATACCTTTCAATATATTTGCCCTTTCATCCCCTCGGTACAAATCAATTAATACACCAGTGTCAAGTAAATATTTTTTTACCATAGCCTCCTCTTTGTCTCACCATATTTATCCACCATTTTCTTAGCTTTTAATATATCCCGAGCCACTTTTTTACTCCCTTTTCCAAAAAAATCATCCCAACTAGGTTTTTTGACTATTTTTTTCTTGGATACTACAAATTCTAATCTAGATTTTTTACTATTTATATACACTCTTCTTTTACCCGATTCGGCAATTTTAATCAAATTAAAAAAATTTCTTCTGGCCTCTGTGGGAGTTACAATTAAATCAGTCATCACTAATTCTACAAAACATGTACACTTTTGTCAACATGTACATGTTTATTCACCCCTAATCTTCTTTTCCCACCTCCACACTGCCGTCCCCTTTTCAGGCACTACTGTTTCAAAGGTCTCGATATCAATTTCTGCCATTTCTTTCACTTTTCCGAAATGTAGAGCAAAGCCTGTGCAAGCTAAATAAAACTTATCATCGTATTCTTTGGCCTGTATCATAGTATTATCACCAGCACCTTTTCCATCAATCTTGTCAAACAATTCTGCTGTATCACAAAACAATCTAGCTGAATCAGCATTCAACAAAGCCTGATCAACATTTCGCTCTGCAGCGTAAGACATGTACAAACAAACCGCCCTGCTAACTCTATCCATTTTATCCAACTCGGTGATAATTGCGTTTGTTTCAGGAGCTACAACATCGTTATAATAACGAGCCATCAATGGTCTGTCACTGATAATTCTGCTTGCGCGGTCATCAGTCATCTCCCACCCTCGACTTACTTTACTTAAAAAAGTAAGAGTGTCGTAGTCAAATTGCCCTTTCACAAAATTCTCCGCCCCTTTACTAATTTCAGTAAACTGAGCCCTGTGTTCGATATTTGTTGTCTTTTCTGTCATAGTTATTTTTAATTTTTAACTACGAAAATTGTATCCTATAACAAAAACTACAGCTTGAGCTTGAAACCCCTTTTTCTGACTGTATAATTCTATTCCTGACCAAACACAAACCCCTGTCCCTTTACGGTTCTTATCATTCTCTTTTCACCAACATCTCCAATTTTTTTCCTAATTTTAGACATTATTTGATCAATTGCCCAATCCGAATATTTTTCCTCTGTATCTTTGGACCAAAGTATCTCTGCAATTTGGTTTCGAGTTACCATGGTACTTTTATTTTTGAATAATTCGTCCAGCACTTGATACTCTTGAAAACTCAAGTCAGTTTCCAAATCAATGTTTCCATTCAACCATAGTTTTCCATCTTTTGCTTCAATCCTATTCAAACACTCCCCCAGTTTATTTCGCAACCACTCCTCAAACAGTGGCGAAAACACTCTTCCGTTATTTACCAACCCAGTCTTAGTTAAATACTCACCAAAGCCTTTTGGTTTTCCTCGCATTAAATCCATCAGTTGTGTTTGACTAGTTTCACTTAAGCACCCCCACAACATCTCAAACGTCGCTTCCACTACCCCATCCATTTCTTTTCTGCCCTCAATCGGTCGGTATTTACCATTTATATCAAACCACACTCGGTTTACTTGATAATACAAATAAAAATTTCCCAATAACTCTTTAACTCCAACCACCTCCTCACAACCTTGACCAAACACAAATTTAATTTTATTGGGATTCTGATGATAAAAAGTAACAAGTTTTCTCCATATCATCATTCTTTTTTCGTTTGTGATCGAATCAAGTGAATTAACCACCACTGTACCCTCATAATTATCCAAAACCGGTTCTACTTCTGACGGAATGTCCACTACCAACCAATTATTTTTCTTCCCCAGCTCTCTCATTTGATACGACCGACCGCTTTCAGGTAGCCCAATTACAAACACCACCCCATTATTTTCCAAAACCTTTTTTATTTCATCTTCCATAGCTCATTATACTGTTTTTATTTTCTTTCCACCGGCAAAAGCCACTCCATCCATCGGTCCTGGATTCCAGTGATCAGTAAACTCACTTTTTATCTTGGTTTTTTGCTTTTCATCTACTCCATCCAATACAGCATCAACAAAATCACCAACCGAGTGAAATGTACCCTCTGCCATCTCTTCATCCAATTGATTAGTCATCCTAACAAGTTTTTGCCATTTATCAGGAGAATTGTATGTTTCCAGTAATGCCTCATCAAGATCCCCCGTGTACCAACTCAAAAATCCAAAGTTTATTGCCACCATTTTAAACCAACCAAAATTACCATTAGCGGCTTTTACCATTCTTTTTGATAAGGTTTTCATTATATCCAGCGACTCGCCTGCCCAACTTGCATTCTCCACCACCTCATTCCGCCACTTATCCTGCACTTCTGGTGCCATTCTCATTCCGAATTGAGTCATTACTGCCACTTTTCCGACATTGTAAGCCCATTCCCTCATTACCATATTAGCCAAATTCACTTCACCATTTTCAAATAACTCTTGTGCAACACCAGGAGAAAATATTGATTGTTCGTTTATCTCTATTAAATAAGTAACCACTTCTCTACCAGATAACATTAATATTTGTGACCCTTGGTTGTTTACCAAAATAGGGTCCATGTCATTTTTTAATAATTTTGCTCGCATATATATTTCTAGATCAGTGCCAGTGTTCTCGATCCCCAATTTATTATTTATTTCTTTCACCGTGCCCACACTTGTCTTTAGATCAGAAATTGACATCACTTCCACCCCGTTTTGTATAATATCCACCCGAGGATAATCCGCTAAATTACTCCCCACCACCTCATAACCATCACCTAGCTGGTCTTGCAATATGGTTATCAGCTGATTAACATTCCCGATATCATCTACCATCAAATCAATATCTGCATTTCGAGTTGAATCAAGTTTTTCAGTTAACAATCCACCCTCAGTAACCATATCCGAACATATCGGCACAGTCGAATCCAAAACTGGTAACACATCATCTCTTTCAATCAACATAGCCATACCCCCATATATTAAGAATTGATCATGGGTTTCTGACAGCAACACTTCACTTACTTTTGAAAATGTTTCATTTTCATGCAAAGCTTTATATCTGTTCTCTTGGTTATAAGTCAAACCAGTTGCAATACTTATCTGAGGTTGCAAAACATCAACAAGTACTACCATTCCATCATTGTACATTACCCCTTACACTTCGGACATTGTTTTTTCTTTTTAATAAAAAAATTTCCACAGCCATTACACCTCTCCAATCTCGAATCCAAACTTTCACTACTAACTACAGGAGCCATCGAAAACAAACTATTAAATGGTGACATCGTACCCAAAAGTGATGTGTTCGATACTCCATGATTTCCTCCCATTATTTGAAAACCATTTCTCGCCATAAACATTTCCAATTGTGCCCCCCACCAAATATCCCCACCTCTTTTGGCGACTTCCGACTCCGGGCTGTTTCTAAACCTGGCAATCATCTCTTCGGCCAAATGTTTTGTTAACTGATCTTTGCTATTCCTGATCTCTTCCCAAATTTCCGAATTTCCAAACGCCTTTTCCATCATATCCCAAAGCTCACCTTCACTCTTAACATCGACTGCCAACGCCTGTTCTCTCAAGTCCTCAAGATTTCTAATTTCATCCATTACCACTGCACCTTTTTCTTGTAGTTTTCTCACCATTTCCAACAATTCTTCTGGTGATTCATTTTTCAACACGATTCCTCGACATTCCATGGTTACCTCTTGAAATCTTCCAGTGACTATAGCTACAACTACCCGGCTTCCATCTTTATACACACTCCTTCCTAATTCTGGACTAGCCCAAACGACATAGTTGTGACCCATCATTGCCAGCCTTCTCATATTCTGCATCCCCTCATTTTCTGCTCTACCCAAAACGCTATTCTTATCACAAGGAAAATCGGGCTCTCCATTGGCCTTGAACCTCAGCATGTACGGGACAATTCTGTCTTTTAGTTCCGCCTTTCTATTCTCTACAAATGCCGCTGCCAATTCATCGTTTGGCGACCTACTCTCAACCAATCTTTTTACTCTATCCATATTTTTCTCTTGAACGAAGGCGGCGCTTTACCGTAGCGGCACTGCGAGGGAATTCCTGCCTACCGGCAGGCAGGTCACCCTACTTCAAAAATAATTTTATCCTTCTTCTTTTCGACTTAACATAAATAAATAATCTGACAAACGGTTGATGTAAGCTAGCAATTTTGGGCTGACATCTTCTTTTTTAGACAAAGCCACCAATCTTCTTTCCGCTCGACGACATACCGTTCTGACCCAATTTATTTTTTTGGCATTTTTATTTTTAAAAATCAAAAAATTTGTAATTGGTTTTAATTTCTTTTCAATCTTTTTTATTTCTTTTTCAAATTGTTCTATTCTTAAATCATATTTCATACTTCTTACTTCGTAACCCAACTCTCCCATAATTTCATAAATATCTCGCGCCAAATCTTTTTGACCCACAATCATTAATAGCGCCTGTAACTCGTCAAGTGTTCCCACTGTCTCCAAAAGCTCACTATCTTTAGCCATTACTTTTCCCAAGAATCGGCTCTTCCCATCATCACCAGTTTTCGTTACCACACTCATTCTGTCTTATTCATAAATCATAAATCGTATTTCATAATTCGGTTTACGAACACTTAGAGTATCCACAATAGCCATTGGAACATTTAAAACACCCTTCTTCAGCATAAAGTGGTGAGCCACAGTCGGGACAGGAGCTGAATTTACTCTCACCCTCGGTCTGCTTGACTCGTAGTTCCGCTAATATTTGCTTACCAGAAGTTGTCGTGACTTGTGTTTGTTCTTTTGGTTTACCCGTCGTAGCGTCAGCGGAGGCGGGCAGATCTAATTTTAGTTTTTCTTCCGCAAACATGTTCAGTTGTTCACCTCGAGAAATCTCTAAAATAGCCTTGCCAACTGCATCAAACATACTCAGAACAGCATTGTTTCCCATCCCTACTTTCTGTCCACATGATACTCCCACCAGTTCGTCTGCCACCTCGTCTAAAGTTGCTCCATATTTTAGTGCGAGGGATGCTAGTCGTCCAGTAACCTCAGACGCCCCAGCTAGGTAACCACCTGATTTTCCCAAATTCACAAACACCTCAACCGGTCCATCCCCCTCCTCAAAAAATACCGAGGTATATACCTTACCCACATCACAAGTTTTTCGCAATCGTACTCCCCGAGCTGCCTCTGGTGTTTTTTTCTTGGCTTTTAAGTGCAACACACTTAAGTGCGACTTTCCATTACCCTCAACTGCAACAGTCTTTTCTTTAACAGGAGCAATCACTTCTTTCTCACGACTACCACTACGATAGATAGTAATTCCCTTAGTGCCCAGAGCATAAGCCAATCGGTATGCTACCCTCACATCTTCCACAGTAGCTTCCTTAGGAAAGTTAATAGTCTTACTAACTGCATTGTCAGTATATTTTTGAAAAACTGCTTGGATTTTGACATGCCATTCTGGGGAAATTTCCATGGCAGTCCGATAGATATTTACAATATCATCAGGAAGGCCTTCGATTCCGGTTAGTTTTCCTCCATTTTTTACTATTCTGTCCAAAAGTTGCTCATTATAGAGATCCCTTCTTTTTAATTCAGCCACAAATACCGGATTCATCATATAAAGAGTCTTCCCTTCGACAGTATTTTTTTGGTACCCCAGCGAAAATGCTGGTTCTACTCCCGAAGATGCATCAGCAATCATCGAGATGGTTCCGGTTGGCGCTATGGTCGTCAGTGCCATATTTCGAGGACGGTAATCAGTATTAGCAAATACTGACACATCCCATGCTGGGAACACTCCTCGGGTCTTTGCTAACTCAACAGAAGCAATCTTTGTCTCATCTTGGACAAACTTCATTATTTTTTCAGCCCAAGCAGCACCCTCGTCAGAGTCATAACGAATTCCCAGTTTGAAAAGCATATCCGCAAAGCCCATCAGTCCCAAACCCACCCGTCGGGTTTTACTAACCATTTCTCGAATTTTGACCACTGGGAATTGATTCACCTCCACCACATTATCCAAAAAATGAATTGACTCGTGGACCACTCTCTTAAGTTCGTTCCAGTCCAAATCTCCAGTTTCTAGTTTCTGGTTTCTAGTTTCTGTTTCAAAATTTGATTTTACAAATTTTGAAACATTAATCGAACCCAAATTACAGGCATCATAAGGCAAAAGTGGTTGTTCACCACAAGGATTAGTTGCCTCAATACGACCCATTGAAGGTACTGGATTACTGCTTGATTCATTCATCCGATCGATAAAGACTAGACCTGGATCACCATACTGCCATGCCAGTCGTGTTACCAAATTAAATACTTTATAAGCATTCAATTTTATAGTCACCTCACCCGTTCGGGGATTAATTAAGTTGTATCCTTCACCTTCGTTAGTTGCCTTAGCCCAATCGTATAGTTTCTTAGTCCACAACTCAATTTCTCGAAGTCGAGCATCCACGTCGCGAGAGGCTTCCGCTATCCTAATTTTTTCAACAATATCTTCTGGAAAGCTGTCATCAGTCACAAATTTTTTATCACTATCAATCTTCTCCATAAAAACATTTGTCACCGCCAGAGAGATATTAAAATTAGTCAGCGAATACTCATCTAACTTCACCACCGAGAAACGTAGTACATCCGGGTGATCTATCGACAGCATGCCCATGTTTGCCCCCCGTCGAACTCCACCCTGTTTAATCTGGGATGTCACATCGTTGTACGCCTGCATGAAGGATACGGGGCCAACTGTAGTGCCGCCAGAAGTGGCAATATAGTCGCCAAAAGGTCGTAGTCGGTTAAAAGAAAATCCTGTTCCCCCCCCACTTTTATGAATCTTAGCCATATCAGTCATGGTTTCCAAAATCCCGCTCATCGAATCCTCTATAGGTAGCACAAAACAAGCCGATAACTGCTGATGTTTTTTACCGGCATTTACCAAGCAAGGAGTGTTGGGGAAAAACTTCTGTTCCGCCATCAAGTCATAAAAGACCTGCGCCTGTGCTTCGACATCCACCTCACCCTTTCCGAAAACTGCATCTCCCTTGGCTAAGTTGTAAGCCACTCTCCAAAAAATATCCTTAACCGATTCAACGAGCTTTCCCGATTCATCCTTCATTCCATACCGTGTTTGAGTAATGTACTTGGCATTGTCAGACAATAGCGGTTCAATTAGGTTTTGGTTATTCATTTTTTATTTGAAAAATTTTTAATAATGTCTTCGAATTCTTTAATTTCAGTTATATTGTTATAGATAGTCGCGAATCTGATATAGGCCACCGGGTCTGTTCGTTTAAGAATATCCATCACTAGTTTTCCAATTTCACGGCTAGGTATCTCCACGCTTTCCCAGTTCAGTAGCTTCATCTCAATTTCATCGATCAGTTTTTGTCTTTCGTCTTCTTCTATTCGCCACAAAGCCTTCTCAAAACACTTTTCTAACTTTTCTCTCCGGTAGTCTTCTATATGTCCATCTTTTTTAATTACTTTCAGCTCAATATTGCCAAGCTTTTCGTAGGTAGTAAACCGCTTATTACACTTAAGGCACTCTCTTCGCCGTCGGGTTGCTTTTCCTTCAAACGCATCCCGGGATTCCAGGACATTCGATTCATCATGATTACAATAAGGACACAACATATAGTGGATGTCATTCACTATACATACTACAGACAGTGCCAGTCAACTATTAATTAATAATACAGAGGCAGTCAAAATTCTACATTGCGGAGAATATAAAATGAACAAACTACTTATACACTTCTCTTCTATGTCTAATCCTATTTACCACAATTTTGTTACCATCAATGTCAAAACAAATTCGATAGTCACCTACTCGATATCTAAAACTACCTTGATCAAAGTTAATTAAACTTTTCGATAGACCAGTCGGATCATTTTTTAGATATATCAACTTATTGTAAATATTTTTAACTAAAACCCTATCCAATTTATCAATATCCTGTCTAGCATTTTTCGTAATTAAGATTACGTACTCCACCATTAAATATTGCCAAATACTTCATCCATTGTATAGTACTCACCTCTTTTGTACTGTGCTCTCGATTCCTTAACAGAAGCTAAAAACTTCTTGTCCCCCAGTTCCAACAAGTCTTCTAAATCATCAACATCGATTATAGCCTTACTTACTTTACCTTTTTGAGTTATCAGCAAATACTTGCCCCTTTTAACCATTTTCAAAGCATCGGCCAAATTATTTCTTAATTTCGTACTGCTAACAATATTCATATGTACATTATAACTGTACAGTTTAAATCTGGCAACAACTAAATAGCATATATTTCAAAATAGACTTACCATTTAGAACCCGTCTATAACAAACAAAAGGTAGTGTATAATAAAACGAAATATGACACAAAGTAGGATCATTCCCGAAGCAAAGATCTGGCCACTTGAAAAATTCCAACCTGCCTTTCCCAACTTCCCCATCGAAGTCAAAGACGGGCAAGTTGCCATCAACTCCGACTCGGTCATCTGTACCGACATGGTAGTTTGCGCCACCCATCGGGTTACTTTAGTTCCCGACCTCACCTCCACACTAACGGCTGCCAAACCAATACTTGAGAGAGTCTGTCCAATTCCAGAATGTCAAACTCGTGCAATAGTTAGGCCAAAGCATTATGTTACCAGTGCTGACACACGACAATCCTGGAACCACATAAAAAAAGAGGTCGCAGCCAGCCATCTCAGAATACACGGGCCTGCTGGTAAAACTCACCCACCCAAACCATAGTATCGCACTTCAATGTATAATACCCTCATGCGTGGCATTATAAAATTCCTCCAGGAAGTCCGTACCGAATTTGGCAACATCTCCTGGCCCAAAAAAGATTCTTTATTTCAATTGACTTTTGTGGTAATATCAATCTCCCTCATTATCTCCCTGATTTTGGGTGGTTTTGATTATTTGTTTACCCAATCGTTTAACCTACTAGGTCAACCTACAGTAGTAGCTCAACCAACCATCACTGCCCCACCGGTTAATCTAGCACCAACGATTACCGTTATCAGTCCCACAACCAGTATCAAAAAATAGCAACTTTACAAACTTTATTAACTTTACAAACTAACTCCCATGCCCAACAACGCCAGTAAGACCAAACAAAAAGATTTTTTATTTCAACTCTCTCCTTTAACTCCACCAATTGATGCTGCCTGGTATGTCATTAACACCTATTCTGGTCACGAATACAAAGTCATCGACGCTCTCAAAATCCGTATCAAAACCATGAGCTTAGAAGGTGAAATCTTTCAAGCCATCATTCCTATCCAGTCAAAAATGGTTATCCGTCGTGGTACCAAGGTCAAAACTCAAGAAAAAACTTTCCCTGGTTATGTTCTCATCCAAATGGTTCTTACCGACGATTCTTGGGTCACTGTTCGTACCACTCAAGGAGTAACTGGTTTTATCGGTGTCGATAACAAACCCTCCCCCATTTCTCAAGCCGAAGTTGACCAGATTCTCAAAACCACTATCGAAGACAAGCCAAAATATCAGGCACCGTTTGGAATTGGCGATGTCGTCAAAGTCACCAACGGCCCATTTACCGACTACATTGGCGCTATTGATAGTATCGATCAGGAACGCGGTAAGATTCGTGTCCTTATTTCTTTCTTCGAAAGAGAGACACCTGTTGAGCTTGATTTCTTACAAGTTACCCGTGAGTTATGAGAACTATTTTGGGACGCTTCTACCCAAAATATTAAATTAAATAATATTTATTAAACTAGCGCTCTAGAGCACCAAAGCTCTATCGCTCTAATATATGGCAAAAAAAATTAAAACAATCGTCAAGCTAGCTATCCAAGCCGGAATGGCCAACCCCGCTCCTCCAGTTGGTACCGCTCTTGGTCCTCAGGGCATCAAGATCATGGACTTCTGCAATGAGTTCAATGAAAGAACCAAAGACATGAAGGGATCTCTTATTCCTTCGATCATCACCATCTTTGAAGATCGTTCTTTCACTTTCATCATCAAGAAACCTCCAGTTTCTGACATGATTAAAAAAATCACTGGTATTAGTAAAGGTAGTGGCACCACCGGTCGTGAAAAAATCGGTAAAATCACTGCCGCCCAAATCGCCAAAGTCGCTGAAGATAAATTAGTAGATCTTAATACCAATGATATCGAAGCTGCCAAACGTATGGTCGCCGGCACTGCCAAATCCATGGGGTTTGAAATTGTAGACTAATTTTTAATAATTTAAACCAAAATGAGCAAAACCTCACAAGAAAACAAGGTCAAAAAGACCAAAAAGCTTGCTGTGGAAGATCAAGTAATTGATCAAAAGGCTCCAGAAACTGAAGTAACTACTCCAGTCGAGGAAACCACAGACCTGTCCGCCGTGGCGGAATTAAAAACCGCCAGAACTGCTAAAGTTCGTGGCAAAAGATACCAAAAAGTCCGTAAGCTCGTCGATGCTAATAAGCTCTACAGTCTTAAGGAAGCCGTCAAACTAGTCAAAGCAACCTCTCTTTCCAAGTTTGATGGTAAAGTCGAAGCCCATGTCACCATCCTCGACATCGGTAATGCCGGAGAAATTGTTTTCCCCCATCTTGAAGCTAGTAGCAAAAGAATTGTCGTTCTCAATGACACTGTTCTCGCCGAGATTAAAGGTGGTAAGGTCAACTTTGACATTCTTATCGCTACTCCCATCACCATGCCCAAACTTCTTCCTTTCGCTAAACTCTTGGGTCCCAAGGGATTAATGCCCAACCCCAAAAGTGGTACTCTCACCGACAAACCAGAAGATGCTCTCAAAAAACTTTCAGTCGCTAAGACTGTTATTAAAACTGAGAAAAAAGCTCCTGTCGTTCACATCGTTGTTGGTAAAGTTTCCCAACCTATTGCTGAACTAGAAGCCAATGTAACTGAACTCATGAAGGTCATCAAAGTCATCAAGATTAAAAAACTTGCTCTTTGTGCTACCATGGGCCCTTCAGTCAAGATTGAGATCGTCAAATAATTCTATTTGAACCAAAAAAACCCGCTCGTAAGGGCGGGTTTTTTTATTATCCCAATTCCACTGCCGATACTTTTGTAAGTTCTTGCCATTCTATAGTCTCTGGAGATACTTTTTGAACTGTTCCCTCATATAGGTCAAAAACAAATCTATAGTTTTCATCGTTTCCGACAATTAGACAAGCACCCATTCCATAAGAGTCAGATTCTTTTCTTCTACCTAGCCCAACTTCGGACCAACTAGTTTTGGCCACAATTTCTTCATTATGTATCTGACCACCAGGCAGGTATGCCAATACCACAGGAAACTTTAATTTAAATAAAGTCATCTCACTTGTATCAAAAATATTTTCACCTCCCAACATTGTGGTTAAAATAGACTTTATATCTTCACCACCCACTACGGCCTTAACCACCTCTTCTCGTATTTCAATCTGTTTTTCCAAGTTAGTTTCACCTTTAAACATAGCCACCAACATTGCTACTGCCTGCAATTCAGTAAACTCCACAAATTTAGAAAATTGCTCTGCTGTGTCACCATCACCATAAAATTTATTTATAAGCATCATTGACTCATCCGACAACAGACGGTTTTCCCAGAGGCCTTTTGCTTTTTGAAAAACTCCATTCCAATCATTCTCCACAGTCGCTTCTTTTTTTATAACTGGAGTTTCCTCCTTAGCTCTAAAACTAGCAACGGCTTTTCTCACCTCAATCATATCCACACTCTGTTCTCTTTTTTGAACAACCTCCTGCCACCTTACCATAGCAATCCAGTAAATTCTTTCCAAATAATCCTTTCGGACATCACCTTTTAACCCAGAAATGCCATATACATCCTGCCTCGACACTTCAGCCACCATTGCATTTCGCATCTCATCATCATGTTGCAAACGCCAATATGCACTACAAGTTGCTATCGGGTATTTTTCTAGACTCTGCATCATTGTCAGACTTACTCTAATTACAGTATCATTCACCTTAAACCCCTCTTTGATTTCATCCATAGCTAATAACACCCTTGCCTCAACCTGATTTATTGCACCATCACCAATTTTTCGGGGCTGTCTTTCACTTGGCTGGACCATTCCCACCAAAGAATCCAACATATCTCTTCTTGCTGACATGTAAATATTGTAACACTGAATAAAAACCCGCTCGTCAGGGCGGTTTTTTTTGATTTGACAATCTATACTAGACATGTTATTCTATACAAAATTGTATATGATAAATAAACTAGATATTTTATTAAAACAGCCTCAAAAAATATATCACACCAATGATTTACGAATTTTGTGGAACATCACCAAACTTACTACTCTCTACCAAACTATATCCCGGCTTATTAAAAAAGGTGTTTTAATTAAAATACACAAAGGGCTATATTGCACCATTCCCATTACCAATCTTGACCCCATCGAACTTGGATCTCGTCTTATTAATCGTTTTTGCTACCTCACCACCGAAACCATTCTCGCTCAAAGTGGAACCATCAATCAATCACCAAACAAAATTACGTTCGTTTCCGACATTTCCAAAAAAATTACTGTCGGCAATAACACTTATTTATACCGGCAGTTAAATGATAAATATTTATACAATAGTATTGGTATTAATCTACAACCAAACGGAGTATTAGTTGCTTCAACCGCCAGAGCCGCTGCCGATGTGCTCTATTTTCAACCCAATTACCACTTCGACAACAATAGTATCATTATTCAAAAAGGAGTTTATGATAGCCAACCGTAGAGTCGATATTATTCATAAAGTTCATTTATTACGAGTCTTAACTAAAATTGTTGATAATCCAATTTTATCTCAGTCACTATATTTTAAAGGTGGAACTTGCGCATCAATGCAAAATATTTTAGATAGGTTTTCTGTTGATTTAGACTTTGATATTAATCCTAAATCAAACGAAAACACTTTAAGAACCGAATTTCACACCATTTTCAAAAAACTAGATTTCACCCTCGATCAAGAAAGTCAAAATGCTTTAGAATTTTTTCTCAAATATAAAAACGATCCAAATCAGCGTAACACTCTCAAAATCGATGCTCTAAACTTTCAGGTTAAGTCAAATTTATATGCTCCAGTTTTTCTTCCCGAAATCAACCGAATTGTAAATTGTCAAACCAAAGAGACAATTTTTGCCAACAAATTGGTTGCCATCAAAGATCGTTTTGACAAACACGAATCAATCGCCTGCCGTGACTTGTATGACATTCATCATTTTTTCATGATTGGTTTGCAATATCGATCAGAAATCATTGTTGAAAGGACAAACCTTTCTCCTCAAAGATATTTTAAATATTTAATTGATTTCATCAAATCCAAGATTACACAAACCTTAATCGACCAGGACCTCAACACTTTACTATCACCAGAGTCATTTAATAAAATCCGCAAAATCCTCAAACCTGAAGTGCTCCTCCTATTGCAAAATCAAGAAAAATAATCTGATATAATCAAAACCTAATGTCTCCCGTTCACTGCGGTCTCGATTTTGGTACCACCAATTCTTCACTGGCGGTATTTTCCGGCAATACACCTCAGATTATCCCAATAGATGAGCAAAATAATAATCCATCCGTTTTAAAATCCCTCCTGTACCTCAACCCTCGCCAAGAATCAGCCGTTGGTGCATCCGCCATCAAAAACTACCTGTCAGATCTCGACACCCTCCCATCTGTCCCCCTAAGACTCGAAGAAACTGGCCGATTGATCAAAACTTTTGGACCATCAACTGCCAGTGGAGTCGGTCCAGTAGTTTTTGTCCCCGAAATTATTGAAGTTGATGACAGTGGTCGCGGACGACTGCTTCAGTCTCTCAAGTCCGTATTAACCAACCCCAGTTTCACCGGCACCAACATCTTCGGTAAATTTTACTCTCTTGAAGAACTCCTAGGAATACTCATGCAGGAAATAAAATCATCTGCCGAAACACACCTAGGCCACACTCTTGATTCCGTTGTTCTTGGTCGTCCTGTCAAATATGTCGGTACGGGTCAAAATCAAACTGCCATCGACCGCATGGTCAGAATTGCCACTTCAGCCGGATTTAAAAACATCGAATTCGAGCTAGAACCAATCGGTGCCGCCCTTAACTACGGAATTAATATCAAAAATAACCAAAACATCCTTGTTTTTGACTTTGGCGGAGGAACTCTGGATATCTGTGTTATGAAACTCCCTGAGAAAAAAATTCTTTCTGTCTCTGGTCGAGGCATAGGTGGAGATCTTCTCAATTCTCGTATCGTGCAAGCTAAGATTGCCAAATATTTTGGCGTCTACAGCCAGATTAATCACAAAGTCCCCTTCCCTAGTGACTACCGCCTGGCTCTAACCTCATGGTATCGCACCTCCCTACTTAAAAACGTCAAAGATTTAGGCATGCTCAAAGATCTATCGATTCGCTCCACTGATCCAGAATATGTCCAAAACTTTTGTAATCTAGTCGAACACGATTACGCTTTTGATTTTTTCTCCACCATTGATCGCTTAAAGGTAAGTCTATCAACAACTGACTCTGCTGATTTTAACTTTCACCGTTCCCATCTCAACCTACAACAAACTATCACCCGAAATGATTTTGAGAACTCGATAATTAATGAACTCGATGAATCAAAACTTTGTATCAACGAAGCTTTGTCAGCCGCAGGTCTAAAATCCACCGACATCGACCAGGTTATTCTCACCGGCGGTTCTTCCCAAACTCCTGTCTTTAGGCAATTAGTTGATAGTATATTTACCCCTGACAAAATTATTGCCTCTGACTACTTCACCGCGGTCGCCGCTGGACTCAGTATCCGCGCCCACCAGATATTTGGTTCTTAGCTAAATACCCTCTTCACAAACGGCTGGTATTATTTAGTCCCACAAGTGATAAATTTAACTATGCCCTCCCGCTCAAAATCATCTATTAACTACCCCTTCCTCACTTTTGCAGCCGATATCTGGGAATACACTCGTGGCTATCATCGCCGTTTTCTCACTTGGTACACCCTATTCTTTATCTCCTCACTAATAAGCTTTTTGGTTCCTGTTTATATGGCCAAGATAATCGACAGTGTCGCCATCAAACAAACCGGCAATATTGTCTATTATATTTTAATAATATTTGCTATTGAGTTTGGCCGCATCATAGGTCGTAACCGTATCAAGTTAGCTATATACAAGTTGGCTGAAATCTGTCGGTTATCAAGTCGCCAGCGCTGGATTTCCAAAGTACTTAGTTTCGATCTTAAGTGGCATGATAGTCAAAATTCCGGTAAAAAAATCTCCATCCTGTCTCGCGGTTCAGACCAACTAAAAGGACTAATCCAGTTTATTACTAAAGGTGGTGGTGGTATCGACATCTTCGTCAGTATTATCGGTGTCATAGTTATTTTTTTCACTCTGAACTACAAGTACGCCATTCTTTGTTTTGTTAACGTCACCTTCTACATGGGTACACTTATTTATCAGACCCGCCGCCTCAACCAAAAACGTCATCAGATCAACCGGACCTCCGACAATGTCATGGGTAAAAACTTCGACTTTTTTTCCAACATGTCACTTATCAAAAGCCTAGGCATTGGTCAAAATATCAACCAAGCTCTGTTTGTCAAAGAATCACATCTTAAGGAAAAAACCATAAAATACACCATTTTGGAGTTCAATAAATGGATCTATATCAACACAGTTTCCCAAGTCTGTCATATCATCGCCATTTTTCTAGTCGTCGATGACATCCTCAACCAACGAATATCTATCGGTTCTTTTTTTATCTATAACGGTTACATTAACCGGCTTCAAGACGGTTTGGGAGGTCTAGCTGAATGGGTCAACGATCTTATTGAAAAATACTTAGGCCTCTACAGAATTCATCAACTGTTACATTCCGGAACTACTACCACCTCAAACGGACAACAAGCATTTCCTGATAATCTAGAACTTATCAAAATAGACCATCTTTCTTTTGGCTACAACAACTCCCGTTTAATCCTCGACGACGCCAACCTATTACTAAAATCAGGCAACAAATATGGCTTTGTTGGTATTTCCGGATCAGGTAAGTCGACTCTTAGTAAATTACTTCTAAAACTCTATCTTCCCTCCTCAGGCACTATCTACTTTAATAATCGAAAAATTACTCAAATAAATACCGATTCAATTCACCAACACATCAGTGTCGCCCCTCAAGATAACGAAATATTTAACCTGTCTTTCAAGGAAAACATAACAATTGCCTCCACAAGTAAACGGTTCAATCCCCAATTATATGAGCTAGCTATCAAAACCTCTGAGTGTCGGTCAATCCTCGACAAAATTAAAAATAATCATCAAACAATTCTCGGAGAAAAAGGTATCAAGTTGTCGGGTGGTGAACGCCAAAGATTAGGTATTGCCCGGGCGATCTACAAAAACACTCCACTTATAATTTTTGACGAAAGCACTTCTGCTCTCGACTCTAAAACCGAATCAAAAATCCTCGCTAGTCTAGAAAAATACTTTGCTTCCAAAACTATCATCTGGATAGCCCACCGCCTATCCACCCTTCGTTTTACTGATGAAATTATCGTCTTTGATCAAGGGAAAATAGTTGAACAGGGAAGCTTCAAGTCCTTAATTTCAAAAATGGGACACTTCTACGAACTCTGGCAAATCCAAAAAAAGACCAACATAAAACGGCTTTCTTAATCTAGCTTTTACTTTTTTTAAATCTACGAGTTAGCCTCAGTGATTGCCTTTTCCATATTTGCCGCCGCCCAACCAAGTGTTTTTCTCATTACCGGTACCGACACGCCTTCATCTTTAGCTGCTTGTGCTACGCTCAATCCCTTATGAGCCACCTCTACGGCTCTCCTGGCTTGAAAGCCTGGCAGGGAAACTTCTAAATCTTCGGGTGATATCCCAGATAAAAAATCAACGGCTCCTTTTGTACTCATACAAATATCATACCACTATCAATTTTTTATAACTCACAGTTTAGATCAATTCGTCCTTAATTAGCTTCGGAAATAAATTTTGATACATACTTTCCGATACCCCTATCTGATTATTAGTATAATCGTCTTTTGAATACCACAACATTTCTCCTATCTCTGCACCTAAAACTATTACTCCAGAAAATTCTTTCACCAAATAACAGTTAACTCTCTGGTATTGTTCGCCTTCGCCAATCCTAGCCTCATATGAAAAATATTTTTCAATAGTGGTTGGAGATATCGACATTTCCTCACCCAACTCTCTATTCATCGCCATTAGGTCATCCTCCCCAGTCTCCACTTTTCCTCCAGGGGTAAAATAAAACTCTTTATAAAACCCCTCATTTCCTTTTACCAGTAAGATCTTTTTATCCTTAATGATTAAGGCCGATACTCTTGTCCTGACTATCTTCATTAGTTATTCTAATCCCAACTCAATTATTTTATCGAGTAGCTTTGAATACGATATTCCAGCTGCCCTCGCCTCTTTTGGCAGTAATGAGTTTTTTGTCATCCCCGGTAAGGTATTGATCTCCAGCACAAATATTTTTCCCTCCCTAACTATCATATCGACTCTCGCAAACCCATTCGCTTTAACAGCTTTATAAACTTTCAAAGTTATCGCCTCCACCTTTCTTTGTAATGCTGGCGATATTCTGGCGGGACATATTTCATCGGCCATACCATCAACATATTTTGCTTCATAGTCAAAAAATGGATTTTTAGGATGAATTTCAATAATAGGTAACACTACTGGTAAGTCGTTTCCCAACACCCCACACGACAGTTCCAGTCCCTCAATATATTTTTCCACTATCGCCTCCTTACTATATTCCTTGGCTTCAACAATCGCTTTAGTCAGCTTGTTTTGTTGTTTGACAATACTCACTCCCACACTAGAACCGCCGTCCACTGGCTTAACCACACAAGGTGTTTCAGTTGTCAGTGGTGCCATTAATATCCCCTCACTCTCCATTACCTTTCGGAATATCATTTTGTCCATCCCTACCGCCGACGCCATCACTCCGCTCCCGGTGTATTTGATTCCTCTTGTTTCTAAGTATCCCTGAATCGCCCCATCCTCTCCACTCTTACCATGTAAAACCAGGAATGCGATATCTGGTTTAAATTCTGTCAGCTTATCTATCTCGCTGGGCATGTCCACTGACAAAACTTCATATTTCTTTTTAGATAAGTTATAGACTACCTCGCTGCCTGAGTTAAGTGACACCACCCTCTCACTACTGTCTCCACCCATTAATACAGCTACTTTTAATTTTGTCATAACCGATTATACTACACTATTTACTTTATTAACACTAATATTAAGTTCAAACTTTACTTTTACAACATAAACTGATATATTAGAAACATGGCCGAATACAAAACATTAAATGAAATCACTGTTTGCAGCTCCTCTCTTGTACACAACTACCACTACTATCAAAAGCTATCTCCACATGCTGTTATTTGTCCCGTCATCAAGGCCAACGCCTACGGTCATGGTTTGCGGGAAGTCGCCAAGATTATTGACGAACACCTGAGTCCACCCTATCTCATGGTCGATTCTCTCTATGAAGCCTACGAACTTAGCAAGCTCAAAACCCGCACACCTATCCTTATCATGGGTTTCACCGACCCACAAAACTATGCTGTTTGGAAAAAGCTCCCCTTTACTTTCACTGTCTACGATCAAAGCTCACTCTTAGCACTTAACCAACACCAAAAAGGCGCTAAGATTCATATCAAACTCGATACTGGCATGTGCCGTCTAGGAATTCAAAAAAAAGATGTCAAGAGTTTTATAAAAACTCTCCTCGAATGTCGCAATCTTAAAGTTGAAGGTATATACTCCCACCTTTCTCAAGCTGATGATCCCAAAAAAACCACCTTTACCAACAGCCAGATCAAATCCTTTAAAGAAATGGTCTCTATTTTTGAATCTGCGGGTTTTACCTTCAAATACAAACACATTGCTGCATCAGCTGGTGCCAGCACCATCCATGATCCATATTTTAATCTTATTAGACTAGGCCTCGGTTTTTATGGTTATTCCCCATTTGGCCCCCACACTATCCCTGGTCGTCTTGATCGTCAATCTCTACGTCCCGCCCTCAGTTTTACTTCACGTATAGCTCTCATCAAACAAGTCAGTCCTGGCAATCAGATCGGCTATAGCGGTTCCTATCGTGTCAAACAGGACGAAACCATAGCCATTCTCACTGCCGGTTATAACGAAGGTATCCCCCGGGAGTTAAGTAACCGTTTTTCTTTTCTCGTCAAAGGTACTCAGTGCCCAGTTGTTGGTAATATCAGCATGGACATGACCACCATCAAAATCCCCCGCACAATTAATGCTCTTATCGGTGACACCACCACCATGATCTCTCCGGACATAAATTCACCCTGTTCTATTTATAAGTACGCTATAACCATGGATACGATTCCATACACCATTCTAACTGGACTACATCCCTCAACTAAAAGGAGGATAATATAACACTTATGAAAAATTTCATTAGCTCTTTTGTACTTACTTACCTTCGCCTTCTCGCTCATATCCAACTTAGTAAAATCCGACTACTTCAAAAAATTAAAGGTAAAAAATTAACCATTGTCGGCATCACCGGTTCTGCAGGTAAGTCATCTACTATCAATGCCTGTGAGTCAACCCTACAAGACTATCTAAAAGTCAAAACCACAGCCGGTTCAAACTCCGAATCGGGAATTCCCCTAAACATCCTCGGGATCAAAGTTTCTTCATTTACCCCTGTAGACTGGCTAAAATACTGCGCCTTGGCACTAAGGAAACTGTTTGCCAACTGGGAAAGCTGTGATATCTACCTAGTCGAAATGGGTATTGATAGTCCAACAGAACCCAAGAACATGTCATACCTGCTCAAAATAGTCCATCCTGATATTGGAATTTTTCTCAACGTCAACCTCACCCACTCCCAAGAATTCGAAAAAACCATATCCAGCCACCTCATAGGAGATCAAAAAACATCAAAAGTAATTGAGCTTATCGGCGCGGAGAAAGCCAAACTCGTCAACTCGCTACCGTCAACTGGATATGCACTGATTAATACTGCTGACCCGACAGTTCTCAAAACCACTCTCACTCTTAGAGCCAAAAAAATAATTCTCAAACCAGTTCATCTTGACTTTCCACACTATGCTCCCCCAACCGATTTTGACATCTCCATCTCCGCCGCGATTAACTTAGCCAAAGTATTTGGGGTTGATGAAAAAACTGCCATAACCGGCTTGAAACAAAATCTGATTCTTCCTCCTAGTCGGTCCTCTCTATTCTCTGGAATAAACGATTCAACAATCATCGACTCTTCATACAACTCCTCACCTTTAGCCACCACTGCCATGCTTCAGGTACTCTCAAAACACAATAGCCCTCGTATTGCCATTCTCGGAGACATGCGTGAACTCGGAGATGAATCACCTGTCGCTCACCAAAAACTCTACCAACAGGCTGTCAAAGTAGCCAACACTATTATTAGTGTTGGACCGGAGACTCAAAAATATTTTGGTGATAAGTCTATAAAGTTCTTATATTGGTGGCAGGTTGGTGAATACCTACTCTCTCACAAAGAACTGCTAAAAAACGCTACTATTCTTGTCAAAGGATCTCAAAATACGATTTATCTCGAAGAACTTGTCAAACAACTTTTAGCTGATAAATCAGACGAATCAAAACTCTGCCGCCAATCCTCCTACTGGCTCGATCTCAAAACTAAGTTCCGAAGTTCTAATACTTAGGAGTGCTTGAGACGTTTCCCAAGTGGAGGTTTCGCAGTAACAACTTTCAAACTATCACCAGATCGCCTATTGTTTTAGGTTGTTTTGAAAGGAACTTTCGCAGTCAGTCTGCTATTTGGTTGGAGACTGACGAGAATGTAGGTGACGGCGGTACGTGCGCTTGAGATTATGTTAGCCAGCCGATTACCGGTCCGACTCAAAACAAGCTAAAACAACAGATATGGTGAAAAAACTTTTCAAGAGTTACAACGTCTCGATCTGATCCACAATCGTCACAATCTCTTGTGGCTTTCTTGCCACCCAGTTTGGAACATATCCCATCAACGCTTCCTCCGAATTATATCCCCAAGTTACCGCAATAATCCTTACTCCAGCCTTATGACTGGCAATCACATCTTTAGTCTCATCCCCAACATAAATCAACTGATCTTTGTTTAATTTTCTTTTACGAATAACTTTTTTTAGTTTTCTGGCTTTTCCCCACATCAGTCCACTCGGAACAATATATTCAAACACTCCCTCCAATCCATTCTCACTAAAAAATCTCTGTATATTTTCTTTTGAATTTGAAGACAAAATTCCCATTTTTATCCCCTGTTTTTGTAATTCCCGAAAAACTCCAGGCATTCCCGGAAACATATTGATGGTACTAATATCGTTTTTGAGTTCCTTAATTGCTCTTCTTCCTACTCTGATAAATTGAAACCAACTCACTCCGAATGCTTTCATGGCTTTTTTTGTCCCCAACCGCTTAAATTCTCTTTGCATTTCTTCAGTTACCGGCTCATAACCATACTCCGGAGCCAACCGATTAAGAATTTTTACAGCCGCATCAAATGTGTCAGCAATCGTCCCATCAAAGTCAAAGACAATCTCCATTACTATCCATTAAATTCCTTATTCTTTCTCATTTCTTTTTCAATGAGATTTCGTAAGTAAACCGAGCGAGGTATCATTCTCTTTTGAGCTACCCAATCAAGGTAAGCCAAAATCTTGGGACTCACAAAAAAGTTAAATCGCACGTCCGCCGTCTTTTTGGCCTCTTCAACTGCATCTACCAACACCTTCTCCAAATTCTGGTCATTATATTCTGCCCAAATAATTCTGTCGTCTTTTAGCCCCCTAAACACTGTTGGTTCTGCCCCTGTTCGGTAGAGAACTACTACGGGTTTTGATTTCTCCAACGCCAATGTTATTTCATGACCAATATGCAATGTTGATGGAAATGAACCTTCAATCACCGAAAAGTCAGCCTGGTCTATCCACTTAACAATATTTTTGTAGTTTCTCACCCTATCCTCATCTCCCATTTCCAAAGCCTTGTCAAGGGGCATCGACAAAGTATCCTCGAGGACCTTATAACCCTCTTTGCGTAACAACTCAACAATCCGCCTATACGAGTCGAGCAACTTCTCCTTTTGGTACAAAGCACCGGAAAAATATATCTTCATCCCGCTATTATCTCAACCAACCAGTCCAAAAGTCAATATTACCATTCTATCGATCACAACTTCTCTCCCACTCACTCGCTCGTGAAAGTTTTTTTGCCACTTTTTAAACTCAACATTTGTCAGATATGCCAAAACAGAAAAAGGCCGCGACTGTGTCCACATCTCCAAGGTCGATGGTGTAAACTGCTTTTTAACAGTCAAAATCACCCTATTTATAAGAGAAAAACCACCATCCGTAAACGCTCTGACTATCACCGGCTCGTCCGGAGTTCTGGATAATTCTCTTTTCAAAACCTTTTCGAGTGACCGACAATAAGGTAACCCATAAAACTGCTCATGATTAGTACTGGCAATAATCATGCTCCCCTTATCGCTAAGTATGGTCTTAACTCTGTTTACTAATCGTGGCAGATCGCCAACAAAGTGAATGCTTTGAAAAAATATCACCAGATCAAACTTTATTGAAGACAGCTTCTCCGTCCAACCATTATCAAAGTCAGCTTTAATTACCTCTACATTAGTGAGCCCCTCTCCAACCACATTGTCCCTCAAACTTATCAGCATTTCCTCGGACAGGTCTACCCCCACAAACTTTTTATGTGGATACAGTTTTGCCAGTGGAATCAACAATCTACCCGAACCACAGCCCAAATCTAAAATCGTCTCACTTGTCTCAACCTTCAGAGATAACTCTATCAACACCTTGCACAAAGCCCTTCTTCCCAAGGCTCTCTTGTGGCTAAAGTCTTTGGCCAAAACCGCTAAAATATCTTCCCTGACTAGACTCATAAACTTGGAGATTATATCTTAAAAAAGTTGAATAATCCACAACTTATCACCATTCACTGTCATACCAACTGACAGCTTTGACCACTGCTTCCTCCCACCCACTCCCAACAGGTCCTTTTAAATTGTGATCCGCTCCTTTGTAAATCACCAATTCAATATTTTTTCCAATCCCTTTGAGATTTGTTACCACAGTGTTTTGCCACTCTACTTTCACCCACTCATCCTGGGTTCCTTGCTGAATCATGATTGGAGAATTTATCCATTGATAATAATTGTCAAATGCATAACGTCTGGCATCGTAATGTCTTTGAAACTCATCAATCACATCTTTTACTGGACTCCCCTCATCTATTGTTGACAACACACTTTCCGGAAATGGTTGGGTCATCGGTGCCCACATTACTGTGGGGTATTGCCCCCCAGTTACCTCCAGTACCGACATTACTATCTGTCCACCATTGCTATGCGCCCAAAAGCCGATTCGACTTTTATCTACCCAAGGAATCCTTTTTACCGATTCAAGTAAATCCAGTACTTCTACCACCTTATGAAACCGTGCCTCCAGCATATCAGTCGACTCCACATCACTATTGGCATAACCCAAAAAATCCAGACTGATTGTTACGTATCCTTGTTTTGCCAATTCATCCGCCATCTTCCAACTCCCCGACCCGGGATAATACCCTATCTTTTCGGCGTATCCCCGAACCATGATGATTACTGGACTTAAACTACTCCGCTCCGGCATATAGCTCATCATCCCACTAATCCATTTACCGTCGCTCTTAAATCTTACTTCTCTAGTTTCAAATTCGTTTTGACTTTTTACTTTTGAATTTTGAATTTTTCTCCTATCCTCCACTTCTTTTATCGGACCTAAGATTTCTATTTCTGAAGCTATTGGTATTCGTTTTCGTAAGCTGTCAAAATCATATTTTTCTAGACTCAATTCAATAATCTCCCTAGCAGATCCTTTTGGATTAATAGTTTCTCGTGGCCAAAAATAATATCCTAAAATAATTGAAATAATACAAAATATTACAATAATTGCCTTTTTCATAACTCCAATATCTTCTCCACCGCATTCCTGCTATTTATCATCTCAAATCTGTGTTCTAGTGGGAAAATATCCGCTGCCTTTTTCTCTATCCATTTTATCTCCCAGCTAAAGTATTCTTTTTTATAACTCTCCACTACCAAATCTACCTCTCTGCCCCCATATTCCCTGTAAAAATATTGTTTCCACAATTTATCGCAATTTCGCCTAACTTTTTCCACTTCCACAACCACCCAGTTTTCAAAAAGTCCCCCAAGATCAGGTCTTTTATCCAATTCTCTAAAATCCGACACCAATGCGTTTCGTATTCCCAAATCCATAAAATAAATCTTCCTTGCCTCTGATACTGACTTTCTGGTATTTAATTTAAACGATGGCAATTCTACCAAAATATAATTTCTACAAAAAATATCCAGATAGTTGGCAATTGTTGCCGGACTAGATTGCAAGCTACTGGCAATTTCCCGATATGATACCTCCTGACCCAGTTGCAATGCCACCATCATCAATACTTTTTTTGCCAATTCAGCACTCTGTAAATCATAAAAATTAACAATGTCCTTAAGTACATATGCTTCAACCAAATTCTCTAATTTTTTTACTTTCTCTGTTTCGCCAGTAGTTTCCATTACCTCCGGATACCAACCAAAAGACAATGTCTTGGCCAACTGTTCCCTTGACCACTCTTGTATATTAATTTCTTTGGGATTATCATTTTCTTTTGTTTCCCCCAAGGATAGGGGTAAACAATAATATTCTTCAAATCTTCCTGCCAACGTGTCAAAGTCCTTACCTGCCTTTTTCCGCAGTTCACTGCTACCAGTAGCAATAATCTTTATTTTCAGAACATCATGAATAATTTTTAGTATTTTTGTCGACTCCGGATAGTTTTGAACTTCGTCAATCAAAATTACCTTCAAGTCCCCCACTATTTTTTTTAGCCAGTCCACATCATTTTTAAATTTTTCCCGGTCAGTTGAGATATCAAAATTAAACACCGGTAAATCCATCTTTTTACCGTAATATTCCAAAATTGTAGTCTTCCCCGATCGTCTCGGCCCCCAAATAAACAATATATTCGTATTGTCTCTGTCTTCAATATATTTATCTATCTTTTCCTCGATCATTCTTCTAATCATACTCTAACTTAACAAATTAATACCAATTTGTAAAGTCACACTTTCCACTTTACCCTAAATTTGCCAACTTTACCCCATAATACTTGACAATCTAATAAGAGAGAGATAATGCCTATAATATGAAAAACTTACCAGAAAATTTAGTCATCCCAGTAGAACCAACCGCAGAAGAAATGGTCGCAATGCAAAAAAAATTTGACGGCATCTTTCGAAAAGTACTAGTTGCCTGTGACAATATCACCTTTGGTACACCTGTTTCTGAAAAAAAATTCGCCAAATACCTAGGTGGCCGAGATCAAGTTGAAATATACTACCAAATGAGATCACAACTTCCAGATCTTAAAATAAAGACTGGTGCGCAACTAGGCATTCGAACGAGACTGAATGGTTGATCTTTTAACCCATAATACTTGACTTATTCATTAGTGAGAGAGAAAATACCTTATGCCAAGAAGGATTCTTACAGCTGAACAAGGCCTACCCACTGGTCCAATAATGGATGCCGGCATAGTTGAATTAAAAGTAAAACAACTATTAGAAAAGGAGGCTGGTCAAAAACCTGTTATTCTGGATAATATGGCCATATTAAACCCACGAAATAGAGGGGCTGATCCAGCTTGGCACGGTGGCCATAAAGCAATTCAATTAGTATATCTTCCCCTAAATGACATACTCGCGGTTCACCGGGCAACAGAAAACGAAGCAGAAGCTGATCGTACTGACATCTACGTAATTCCACTCGATGAAGCCAGACGTTTCTTTACTGGAACCATAGAAAGCATAACTCATCCAGAGTGGCCAAAAGCAACCAGGATTGGAAGTTAAACACAATCCCTTTTCTTTTCCATGAACTCTGTTATACTATCCCTTGTTCTACCGAAGACAGCAGGCTTGGCTCGCCAAAACGAAAGTGAAGGCGGCTTATAAGAGATTCATCTCCCCCGCCGAGGCCAAATTAGACTTTCTAATTGCGTCCCGAATTCGGGACCTTTTTAGTTTTTAACTAAATTACTAGAGCACTATAGCTCTAAAGCACTAAATCAATATGTCAAAAGCCAAAATCAACAAAATCGCGCAAGTCGAGCAAGTCGTCGTTAAGCTTAACAGCGCCAAGTCCGCTGCCCTAGTCCAATACCAAGGTTTAAACGCTGCCGGTGTCGTCGCACTTCGCGACAAGGTACGTGAGAATGGTGGAGCCCTCGAGGTCACCAAAAATTCCCTTATCTTCCGTGCTCTTCTTAAGATGGGTATCGCCCTACCTGAGGAATTAGTCGGACCAACCGCCATTGCCTATAGCAATGATGACGAAATCGCTCCTCTAAAAGAAATTGATGCCGTCAACAAAAGTTCTGAAAAAACTTTCTTCAAATACGGTATCTACCAAGGTAAACTTCTATCTGTTGATGATCTCAAAAAATTCATTTCTCTTCCTTCAAAATCCACACTACTCTCTCAACTAGTTGGTGGACTTAGAAATCCTCTCGAAAGAATGGTTTACGCTATGCGCTACAACCAAACTCAATTAGTTATGACCATCAAGGCTATAGCTGATAAAAAATAATTTGTTGTTAATAATTTATTAATTAATTAAAAAAAATGGACGCAAAATTAACCAAAATTCTCGACCAAATTGCTGAACTTTCAGTAATGGAATTATCCGAACTGGTCAAAGCTTTAGAAGAAAAATTCGACGTTAAGGCTGTGGCCGTGGCAGCCGCCTCGCCCGCCGGAGCGCCAGCGCAGGCAGGTCCTGCTGCTGAAGAGAAGACCGAATTCGATGTTGTTATTACCAACGCTGGTACTAATAAAATCGCTGTTATCAAAGTAGTCCGTGAATTCAAACCAGAGCTAGGACTCAAAGAAGCTAAAGATATGGTCGATGCTGCTCCCGCAGACCTCGGAACCATGAAGAAAGACGCTGCTACCGATGCTAAGACCAAACTCGAAGCTGCTGGCGCAACTGTCGAACTCAAATAATTCTATTTGTTTCAAACTTTAATACCCGCCGCAAGGCGGGTATTTTTATTAAATCACTTTCAACACGTGTCCTCTCCCCCTAATTGTCTCAATCTTGAGGTCTGATTTTTTCAACTTCTTCCCTAGTCGATAAACTATTTGATCTAAGGCATGTTCAGCAATACCACCCGCATTCTCCCCCCACACCGAGATTACCATTTCGTCACGCAACACCAAACTATTCTTATTTTGGAATAATTTTTTCAGCACCTTAAACTCAAGTGCTGTCAGTTTTGACTTTATTCTCTTTCCCCCAATATCCTCTATAAAATCATTCTTTTCTTCCTTCAGTCTTAAAAAAGTATCATAAATTGGTACTTCAAAATAGTTTTTTTGACCCAAAAGTCCCTCTTTCATTAGTTCCAGTTGATATAAAAGATGTGGATTCAAACTTGGGTTCGCCACTATAGCTTCAACATCATCTCCCTCAATTGCTGCCTCCATCAGTCTTTTAATCACTGCCACGTACCCACCAGAAACATTCAAAATTAATTCTTTAGTTTTTTTGTCTATTTTTGCTTCATGAGCCTTCTCTACACCTCTCCAAAACCATTCTAAGTCATCGCCAGAAAAAGGCTCAACCATCCACACTTTACCAAACAAAATGTCAGGTAACTCAATTGGCCTTATAACCGAGAATATTATTGTCAAGAAATCCCGATTTAAACTATAGATCGAGTGCAGTACTTTATAAACTACCTCACTCCTTGACTCAGTTATGTTCTCAAATGAATCAAATAAAAAAATTGCATGTTCGTTGTTTTGGACCGTCAATAGCCCAGTCTCTATCATCTTCAGAATCTCTTTAGACGATATTTCTGACAACAAACTTATATCAAAATAAAAGACTTTACTTTGATTCAAAATTGATTTGTGACTAGCGATAGCTCTAAAAATCGATGACTTTCCTGAACCTTTAAGACCCACTATTTGCAAATTATCCCCACTTTTTACGGCTTTTAATACTCTGTTAATTGCTTTCGACTGAAACTCTTCCGGGAATGTTCGAAAATATGGCATTGGGCTTTTCATACATCACAATAATATCACAATTTTATAATAAAGCTATTTTAGGAACTACCTGTTATCAAAATATCAAGCCAAGCAAAATCTTCTATTTTACAATCGATCCATGAGTAAAAAAATTATTGCCACTGAACCAATAGTGACTTACGAAGTAATCTGTCCCTACACCAAGCAGGTAACTTTTACTTTTGACGTTCCCGTCAATCGAACATCTATAGCCCCTCAAAATTGTAATGCTCATAACAAACTACCTCTTCCGTCGGGTGTAATGACTGTCACAGAATATATTGACTCCGTTTTATGTTCTGGATTCAACCTAACTCTTCCAACCCACCAAGCCATTATTCGCCGCAGACAAACTCCAGACAAATGAATTGAATTTAATTTTATTTTTAATATTTTACCTTACTCTCCTGTCACTACGCATGAAAACAGGCATCTGTTTAAACTGATTCCCGCCTCCATGGGGATGACATTAATTTGCCTTGCAATAGGAATTAATATTCTCCACCGTTGTCTTAATAATCCTTCCAATCGCCTCCTTCGTATTAAAAGCATTATGCGGCGTAAACACCACATCATCGCGATCCCGCAATAAATGATAAGTCAACACTTCTTGCAAATCATCCTTTGTTGGACGAGTACTCGAAACCATCGCCACACTTTCTAAAAGATCCTCATCTTCTGTCACATCAAGCCCTGCCCCCCACAATATTTTATTCGCCAAACCGTAAATAATCGCCTCTGTCTTCACCACTTTGCCCCGAGAGGTGTTAATCAGTATCGACCCTTTCTTCATCAACTTGATGTTTTTCAAATTAATTAAATGCCTTGTTTCGGGAACAGCTGGTACATGGAGAGTTAAGAAGTCAGATTGTACCAGACACTCTTCTAAGGTCACATATTTAAATTTTAGTTTTTTGGCAAGTTTCTCATCTCTTGATCGCTCAACCGCGATAATTTTCATTCCCAACCCTCTGGCTATCTTGATTACATTTTGACCAATTTTACCCACTCCCACTACCCCCAAAGTCTTTCCAAATACATCAAGCCCAGTCAGTCCCTCAGGACTAAACTCCCCTTCTTCTACTGATTGATGGGCTGGCACAATTCTTTTGGCAACAGCTAGTAACATGGCAATTGTATACTCCGCTACTGTATTCGAACCGTAGGTTGGTACATTCATTACCACTATATTTCTTTTCTCACACTCCTTGCTATCAATATGATCAGTTCCAGTTGATCTTGTCGCTACCATTTTCAAATCAGGCAGCTTGTCCAAAGTCTCTTTATTCACGTGTGAATAAACAAACACTGAGATAATGTCATACTTTTTAGCGAGATCAATACTTTCATGCAGTTCAGCTTCAAAAATCCCCACACCCGTCGCATCTAGGTTTATTATTTCCTGCTCAATAATTTTTCTCTCCCAACTTTTTACTCCAAAAAATGCAATTTTGAATTGATTCATAACTCAGTTTACACCAAAAACTCTCCAGCATTTTTCATGGTTATATACTCAACTCCATCTTTTTTCCTCACCTTATCACTTTTCTTTACTTCGTAAACTTTCTCCATGTCAGATCCTTTTAATACAATATCCATCTCCACTCCTCTTTCCGATCTAAAAAATCCCTGTTCCACCACCTTTTCTTCATAATCATTATTTCGTTTTATTCCCATATAAACAGCATTTTCTAAAAGCAGTCCACTATCCAACCTCTGGTTCAATGCTCGAAAATCGTTAACCAAAGCATTTCGCAACCCTAAGTCAGTAAAATAGACTTTGAATTTTGAACTAATTGCTTCCCGATTGTTAGTCGATAAAGGATAAGCCCGACAAATTAAATTCATCTGCTCAAAAATATCCAAATAGTTATAAACCGTTGGTCGACTCAGTTCAGTTAACATCGCCAACTCCCCGACGCTCACCAATTGGCCAATTTGCATTGCCAAAAACTTAGCCAAAGTTAGCACCTTAATCGAGCTTTTGACTTCTATCACATCCAACATATCCTTAGACAAGATTAGGTTTGTCAGATCCTTTAAATAACCTTCTCTTTCTTCCTGTTTGAGATTCAACATCTTTGGCAATGAACCATACGTCAAATAATTTTGAATTTCTATCATTCCATCATCAAATCCCACCTTATCCGTCTCTGATATTTTTTCTTTTTGCACCAATTCCTCCTTTATATTTAATGGATACAAATGAAATATTTTTACTCTACCTGCCATACTATCAGATATATTTTTCTTAATTGCAACTTCACTTGACCCAGTCATTATAAATTTCAAATGAAAATTATCATACAAATGCTTAATTGTTCCTGTTGACTCAGGTAACTTTTGTACCTCATCAACTATTATTATTTCATTCTCATACCTTCTGGCAAATTCCTCCAGTGTATGTCTATTATTATCCATAAATTCCAGTCTGTCTGTCTGTAAATCAAAATTGAAAAGTCTATATTTTATTTGTCCACAGACATTTCTAGCCAAAGTTGACTTCCCTGTTTGCCGCAGTCCCAACAGCAACACGATTGGCTGCCAACCACTTTTGTCCAGAGTCCATTTTATTTTCTCTTCCAAGTATCGGTACATACTCCAATTTTACGATATACCCCAGATATTGTAAAGTTCCACTTTACGATATCACCCATTAAATGTAAAATTATTCCACCAATCCTGCGTTCCTCAAAATCCCATTAAATTCAGTTCTCTCTTCATCACTCATCGACTTCGTAAAATCCTGAATCCAAATCTGCATTCGATCAACCAAGTCTTTCTTTTCCCATTTGTAAGCTAGTCCAACTGCCAAAGCAATTAATCCAGCAGACTGCTGAGCTACGCTATCAACTTGATCTTGACTCAAATCATTTGTATCAACCATTTTGGAGAAATCTTGAACCAGTAACAATAGATCCTAACATAACTAAATCAACCACTCCACTGGTCAAAAATGTTTTTGCCCCCATTTCCATCGTCCCTGCATCTTTTATGGCAGCTCCAATTAAAAACGTACCAGCTCCAGCCAACAATGCACACGTGGATGGTGCCATACCCACCAAGCCTACTACCACCAAAGGTACTCCAATATTTCGATTATTCTCTGCCCTGCGATTCCCTTCAGCCATTGCCTGTCTAACACTTTCATTAGTTGTCCATGTTCCATCATGTCCTCTCTGACGCATACCGTTGATTCCCATATAAAAACATCATCTCATACAAAAAAAATAGTCAAATTTTTAGTTATTGAAATTATATTTATTTTAGAATTTGGGATTTAGAATTTAGGATTTTTCTTTCCAAAATATCTTTCCTCCCATTTTTCCAGTTATCTGTTAACTGTTTTCTGTTAACTGTCAACTGACATATTGACCTACTAGTATGCAATATGTTTTAATGATTATAGTTAACCATTACATTGATATAAGAGGAGCCACCCCATGGATGAACAATCTATATCACAAGACAAATTTGTGAAACAAAATCCTGCTCCCAAAAAAATCAACGGAGTCAGCATCGACAATCTCCCTGACCTTCTCACCGTCGCCGAAGTTGCCGACCTACTCCGTGTATCAAAGTTGACCATCAAGCGTTGGGGTAAGCGTGGTAAATTGCCCGCCATCCGCATCAACGCCCGCGGTGATCGCCGTTACCGCAAAGAAGCCGTCCTCTGGCTTCTTGGCATCCAGACAGAGTAATAACCTGTCATCACTTCACCTTCTAAGGGGTCAGTCTAATCGCTGACTCCTTTTTTGGTTCTACAGGTTAAAATTTGGAGTCATCAATCGACATAATTTTGCATTTAAATTCACATCACCAAAGGCACCTTATCAAAACCTTTCATCAAACCGGAATATGTTAATTTCAAACAGTAAGTCACTTCCTTTCTCTTTTCTGAATCTATCAAATCATAACTTTTAAACATCAACATTATCTTTTTTTAGCTCTTCCTTCCACCTTTTAGCAAATCAGCTGCCACATCAGCCACATCGTCCAAACAAACACCTAAAACGTGTAGCCTTGATACATAATCAACAACTTGCGCCTCAATAAAATATGTTTCCTGTCCGCCAGAACCATAATAATCCACAGCTGGGGTTCCATGTATCGCTTCAACCACGATACTATCTAAATTGACTCTCAGAGTTTTAGGGCGGTGAATTCCGATAACACTATCCCGGGCCCCAATAGCTTAGCTGTTCTTTCTTCTTCGGCAATAATTTCTACAGCATCATACAAAGGTGTCCTAACCACCTCGGTTAAACCCACACTAACCTTAACAGTCCCTCCCAATACAGTTCTTTCATTTAATAGGTTTATCACGACCTATATTATACAAATGTTAAAGCTAAAAATCAAAGTTCACCACATCACACTATCCCTTAATATAAACTTGTATACTACACAAACACGTTTACTGCAAGCTATCGAATAATGTTTTTTTTATCAGACTCTGATACGGTATATCCATTAGATTTGCTTTCACCTTCAGCCTCTCAACTAGTCCTACTGGCAACCTGATTGTAACTGGCTTTGATGTCAATTTTAGATTCGGAAACCTCACCCCCCGCTTAGCTTTTGACCAATCAACATAATCAACCGAGCTGTGGGTCTGCCAAAAATTAAACTCTTCATTCTCGTTTTTGAATATTGGAACTGATTTTAGTTTCCTAATTTTCTTCATACAAACTCCTTTCTTTTTTATCAGCAGTTCTTGCTGAAATAATTCTAATTTTATTTTTCCTTTGTGTAAAAGTAATATAAAGTGTCAATCTTGATAAAGTTTTGCCAATCAAATGGTACCTAGTTTCACTCAACGAATGACTAATATCATCGTTCACTAAGTTGTTATTATCCAAAAAAGCTTCTTCGGCTTCTTTACACTTAATACCATGCTTGATTAAATTTTTGACTGTATTTCCTTGATCCCAGTCAAATTCATATGGCTTTTCTAAGTCAAGCATTGTATTTATTATATAAATACATTATTTCGATGTCAAGGATCAGACCAACAGAGAACTATTCCAGCAATTTTCTTAACCCCATTCTTCTCTCCTTGTCAAAATTCCAAGTATCTTTTATAGCTTTGTAATAGCCTTCGGTTACTACTTCTTGATAGTCTTTATCAAACCCGTTGCCTTTTCTTTCCAGTGGCGGAATCTCATAGCAAGGTATCGCCATTCGTAGTGCGTCCATCGCATCAGTCTGTCTAGTTGGTTGTCCGTTTTCCATCTTCATTCCTGGCAAATCAATGATCATAAACCTAAATGTATTCGTCCACTTTTCCCAAAAAAGATTTAAATAGTCTCCAAAGCACACTCCAGCCAATTTTTCCCATTCTCGAGTTCCTGCAATTATTTCAAAGGCTTGACTCACATCCTTACCATCCCAACCCGAGTCTCTCAATATTCGATTTAACTCACCAGCATTATCTTTGGCAAAAATATCTGCCGTAAACACATCAGATCCACCCCACCTCTCACCTTCTATCGCCGTCAATGTCGATTTTCCCTGTTCTGACTGCTCAGAACCTATTGCCAGCATCGTCGGACCTTTTACTCGTGAGTAATATTCAACAATTTCAGTCAAATCCATATCGTGATTCATGGCCAAATTAAAAATATGAATTGGTGACAAGTTTGTTCTCGAAAGCAGTCTCAGCCTTTCCCGTTTCACAGGATCTAATTGAATGTTAACCGATTTATCTTTAAACCCACTTCGCTCCAACCATTTATCCCAAACTTCTTCCTTACCGTCAGGTACAAACAATCCCATCCACGTTCCTAGGTCATTTTTACCGGCAAATCGCACTAATCGAAGTGTCTCTGACTGCCCATTTTTTAATTCTATTTTTCCCAAATCAATTACTTCTAGATTTTCATTCAACTTTTCCTTTTGCGGTCCTGCAACTATTGCTGGTTTTAAATCCATCAACACCATATTATTTTTTAGTCAATTTAAACCCTGTCTTCCAGATAGTTTCAATTTTGTAAACTCTCATCTTAGTTGACAACCTCCTCATAGTTTTATTAATTGCTTGGTCAGAAAATTCAGTAAAGTTTTCACTCCCCCATTTTATTGCTGCCACTCTTTCTCGCGTTAAATATCCGTTATTTAATAGCATTTCATTTAGAATATCTTTTTCCACTCTAGAAATCTTTTCGCCTTTTTTACAGTCCTCGTTTAATGTTAGGTCATTTTCAATCTTAATACTTGTCGGTAACCAAATCTCAGTTAGTAGCTTGCGCAGTATTTCCGACTTTACGATTCCTCTTTCGATAATTTTCAACCTTTCAAGATAATTAGTTGAGGACTTTTTAATTACTTCCAGCATTGGTCGACAAATCGATTGTAGCGCTGGATCTTCTACCAACTCTTTCGTACTTGGAATTGTTTTTTTCAAACACAAATACTTCACCAAACGACCGATACCACCGCTTAATTTATAAATATCATCAATCTCAGTCTTTTTAAATTCGCCAATCATTTCTTCAGTCGCTTTTTCATCAAATGCCCCATGCCAATAGTATTCATATATCCGGCTAGACATCAGTGAATTTTTATATTCCTCGCTGTCCAGTACTTCTGGATCATCAATCACTACCATTATTTTTTGATTTGTACCCGCCATTCTCAAATAATCGTCGACTGTTTTTAACACTAAATTGTTGCCCACAAAACTCATCAACACAATATTAAATTCTTTTAATTCTTCACCAGCCTTTGTAATTAACGATATTTCATTATTTTGTTCCAGATACTTGCTAATTCTAAAAGTAAGGCCACAACCAGGAAAAGTGACCATTGCGCCATTTACTTTCTTCTTATTTTGTTCATCTAGCCACTTTTTCAAACCGATATTGGATTCCTTCTTATTCATCTTCACATCTTCAATATACCATATTCAAATCGGACAAAAGTGTCCGAAATTTATCCGTCTTTTGTCATGTATATAATTCATTATTATAAGATAATAGTTTTAACTTAATTGGAACTACCAATCAAGTTAGTCCCCTCCGGGGCAGATGGAAATCATCGTTGCGATGAATCTTCCGTCAGCACTTTCACAATTCGGGCTAAATAAAAAGGAGAAAAGCCATGACTTCAAAGTCTACTAAGTTTTGGGATTTCTATATTAATTTTCTTGTCCCATTTTCGATTTTTCTTGCGGTATCTTTTTTCTGCGTAGCGGTAGTCGTGTTACCTGCAGAAATAATGATCGAAAATGATCGCAAGCAAGACGAGAAAATTGCCAATAGCTGCCAATCGGTCTCACAAGGTGACGTCTTTACTATCGACGGAACCGAAGTGACTATCGGGACAGCTTATGCGACCGGCTATCGCACCGTTGGTGGTAAGGGACTAAAGGTTGAGTACCATTACTATGTTACCAGCCTCTTTGTTAACGGCACCCCAGTTCTCGATTTTCACGGGTACCGCCTAATTGCCAACAGCCAAGGGAAACAATACTTTTGTTCCCCAGAATCAATTGAAAGTCTACACTAACCAGAACCAAAACCCAGGAGAAAACATCATGTTACAAAAACTTGAAAGAGTTGGCTTGTTTTTAGTTAGATTATTTGTATTATGTCTACTTGCTACACCATTCTATCTAATACTGTTTTGGGGACCAAAGCAAGACGCCAAGAGACAAGTAGCGTGGGAGCAAGAACATGCCTGTCAAGGTATTGCCACTTTCCAAACAAGTGCATTCGTCAACGATAACGAAGAGGTCAGTTTGAATTGGACAAGGGATTTGGAGAACGGGACAATATATAACATTGTTTCCATAGAAAATGATGGGCAATATACTGACAACGGTGGAGACGTTTGGCAAATCTACCAAGTTAATTATCGCGTAGCGCCAATGATCTGCAAAAATATTCACCCAACAAAATAGCCCGGCGGCGCAACTAATCCTAATTGGTCTCTGGCATCCGCCAGAGACCAACCCAAGGTTTTAGTTGCGTCGTATTTTTTAAAATAAAAATTATTAATTCAAAACAATATGTCAGAAAAAATGTCAGCTCCTCAATTAATTGAAGAAACTGGAATTGGTCATCGTATTAGTTACGATTATAAAAAATATCTTCAGGAAATAGCCCCAGGATTAAACACAAATCAACTCGACTCCTCACTTCAAAAATATTTAAACGAAGCCTCCTCCGCTTTAAACAAAAACAGGATTAACTTTATTCCTGGTTCATTTTTCATTGCTATGAATCTAATTATCGCACTTGGTGTAAACGGCGAAAAACAAGCCCTGACTGATGTTGGTTGGATCTGGGGAATATTGAACGGAATTAATGCGTTTGGATCAATTAACGACGAAAATGTAGTTGCCAATAAAGCTACCACGTCTCTGTCAACTGACATAAATTCAGCTCTAAAATCAGAAGGCATTCTAAAGTGATACAATAACCTCGCTATGGCAATTAGAGTTATCACAGTTAAATACCTATCCAGACAAACCACCGCGGTTTACAATAGATCCTAATTCTTAATTCTTAGTTGGTTACCCCAAGTGTCCTCTTTCTATTAATTCCATGATCATAATCACGTCTTTAGTCCCAAAACCCTGATTTACCAAAATTTCCATCCATCAACTTCCAATACGGCACAAAGTCAACTCCGTTTTTTACCCCCCCTTTTTCCAAGTTTACCACCATTGATTTTTTAGGATTATATTTTTTAATAAAACTCACTAGCGATCTCGTTATATTTTCTTCTCTGGAAAATTTCACCTCCACCGGAATTGGGTTGATAATACTCCCCCACACAAAATCTACCTCTGCACCACTCTTGGTTCGCCAGTAACAAATATCATAGGGTAACAAATTTTTAATTGTTATTTCCCGCAGCAATCTCCATATCAAGTTCTGAAACAACATTGACGAGTCATTAATATTTGTTTTCAAATCGCGGCTGTACAACTGCCCTGTCAAAAAATTCCTCATTCCCAAATCGTTAAAATAAACCACCGGCGCCCGCACCAATTCGTTTATTTTATTTTTTCCAAAAGGTCTGACCAATTCAATTATATAAGTTTTCTCCAAATACCACAGATATTTTTTAACTGTGGCATATCCCAAACCTGTCTGTTTTCCCAGTTTTGAAATATCTAAAAGCTGTCCCGTTTGTGCTGCCAGGATTTTACACATACTTTCGAATTCTTTCCTCTTTTCGAGTCCCAACCACCCACTAATATCTCTATCTAAAAAACTATTAAATATCTCTGTCTCAGCTGCCCTTTTATCAGCCTCACTCTCTGCCAACACTGCCTGAGGATACCCTCCATAAATCAAATAATCTTCCAGCATAAATCTCATCTTTTGCGGTTCCAATTCCAGCAATAAATCATATTTATCGATATATTTATAATCAGTCTTAAAATCAATCACTTCTTTAAGACTCATACTACTTAATTCAAACATTCTCTTTCTCCCCGCCATTGATTCCACAATTTTTTCCTTTAATTCAAAACTTCCAGATCCGGTCACCACCAACTTGTACTGCAAATCCATATCATAAATCCCCTTTAAAAACCTCCCAGCATCCTCTTTTCTCTGAATTTCATCAATAAATACCGTTCCCCTGTCACCAATATCATCCTTTATTTTCTTCAACAACCCCAGCTGACTTTCCACATGTCTTCTGTCTGCTTCAATATCTAAATTTAAATACGTGCTCTTTTTACCTTCCCCCAACAAGTCAGTCATCAACTGTCGCAACATAGTTGTCTTTCCTGATTGTCGCGGCCCCACAATTACCGTTATTTCCTTTGCTGTTAACACGTGCTTCCTAATCACCCCATAACACTCTCGTTTAATCATACAGTAATTATAACCCTACTATAATCACTGTCAACAATATAAATAGTGGGGTGTCCTCATTTTTTCTTGACAATCAAACAAGAGAGAGAGAATAAGCCCATATTTATTAATATTTAACAAACATGGTCAAATTAAACACAATAGTCGAATTAACTGACATCCCTGGTTTTTCAGGACTGTCACCTGACGAACAAAGAGCTGTTAAACTAACTGTCGATGCCGCCAAAGGAGCCAGACTCAATGCAGCTAACCAAATTAAAACTGATCCCGTTCGAGTCCGAGAAGGAGCAAGAACCGGACAGGTCTTGGATGTCTTACATAATATCGAAGACATTATTATTCGAACAAAAATAGACCATGAAACAGGACGAAAATTAATCACCGCGATACCAGATATTACTCTTAGGGCTGCCATAGCCAGCTCTCAAAATCAAAAAGGTACATCATCTACTAACGGCACCAAATATCAAGACTTATTTGATGAAATTTTTGGTAAGCAGGGCGACAAAAAATAAAGTAATACTTTAATTATTTTTTGAAAAAAGGATTTAGAATTTAGGATTTTTCAACCGCTCACCCTTCCCCTCGGAGTCCTTTTCACCAACCCTCTTTTCATCAAATACGGTTCATAAACATTGGTGCAAACCTCACCTCTTTAGACTCCATTTTTCTAACTTTTTTTATTCCTTTATTCATCACCACAAAATAATCCACCATCTCTCCATACGCTTTATTAAAAGTATTAAAAATCTTAGGAATATTGTCCTTGGACCCACTTTTTACCTCCGTCGGAATCATTTTTTTTGTCAACAAATCATACAGTACAAAATCTATTTCAAATCCATTTTTCTTCTGCCAAAAATAAATATCGGTCGTTTCTTTTTTTGACTTCAGCAGTTGAGAAAAGACAAAGTTCTCTTCCAACTTACCCGATACCGACAATATTTTTTTTCTCAATATATAGTTCAAAAGTCCATTATCTACAAAATATGTTTTTTGATGTTTTTTTATTTCTCCAGCTTTATTTAGTGGAAACGGCAAAACATGATAAGTAATAAAACTATGATCCAAAATCTCTTTTATTTTTCGAAGTGAGGTCAGCGACAAATTCAACTCCCGCCTCATATTTTCCCAAATTAAAATAGACCCCACATTCCGAGCTAAATACCCCAAAACGTCTTCAAATCCAAAATATTCTTCGCGTTTTAAGAGCAACTTCACATCCTCATCCAGATATGATTGAAATATTTTTGTCTGACAGTTAATTTTTTCTTCCGCTGTCCCTGCCAATACTACTTCTGGATATCCACCCCACTCCAAAAATTCACCCAAATCGCTTTTAATTACTTCAAAGTCCATATCACTAACCAACCCTTTACCATAAGCCAACAAGTAATCTTCAAAATCCCACGGATACAAATACACCATTACCTTTCTACCCACCAGTTCATTGCCCAAATCGTTGTAAATATTAAAGCTCCCTGATCCGGTCACGACCACTTGGTATTTTCCTTCATCAAAAAAATTTTTTAAAATAATCCCCAAATTTCGCAAAAAATGTGCTTCGTCAATAAAGATTGTTTTTGTTTCTTTTTTTAAAAGTCCGTTAAATTGCAAATAATTAACCAGCTCATCCGCCGTCTTAAAATCTCTTTTGGATAATTTATCTGCCAAAACATAAGCATTTTCTGTCGGATTTTCATCTACCAGTTCCTTGATTATCGTTGTCTTTCCAACTCTCCGCGGCCCAACAACTACCACCAACTTCTCCCTCTTCACCAATTCTCTCAACTTGTAATATGCTTTTATTTTAATCATATCTACTTTCTATCACTTTACTACTAAAAAGTCAACACTTTTTTACCTAAACTTCTTATAAAGTCGATACAGTTCCACATTTAGCTTGACAAACTGACATTTGTCACCAATCTTAGCCCCGCCGCAGCACTTGAAATATTAGAAAAATATCAATCAGACAGATTTATATTGGTCGATATTACCGAAGCTGCAAGAAATGCAGGCTTGAAAATCGGTGCAACCACTGCAGTTTTCAAAAAACTGGGTTAGTTTTTTACTTTTTATTTTTGAGTTTAGTGTTTAGAATTTAGGATTTTTTCTAACTCGTCACCCTTCCCCTCGGAGTCCTCTTCACCAACCCCTTCTTCATCAAGAATGGTTCATAAACATCAGTAATAGTTTCCACATCTTCGGTCAGTGCCGCCGCAATATTTTCGACTCCCACCGGTCCCCCACCATACTGATTTTTGACCACATCCAAATACCGCCTATCTGCATCAGATAAACCTAATTCATCCACCCCCAATTTTTCTAATGCGTCCTTTGATTCTCGCCAGTTAATCTTTCCATCTCCTGCCACTTGCGCATAATCCCGAACTCTTTTTAAAAGTCGGTTAGCAATTCTTGGTGTCCCTCGAGAACGCTTGGCAATTTCTCTAGCCGCAGTTGATTCAATTTCAACACCAAGAACCAGTGCCGTCCGTTCTACAATATCTTTTAGATTCTGTTCCTCGTAAAAATCAATCTGCTGCACCATGCCAAACCGATCTCTCATCGGACTACTGATCAAACCAATTCTAGTAGTCGCTCCCACAATCGTAAACTTTTGTAATTTCAAACGCACTGATCTGGCGGATGGCCCCTTACCAAGGACAATATCTAGAGCATAGTCCTCCATCGCACTATAAAGCGTCTCCTCAACAATTTTGTTGAGTCGATGAATTTCATCGATGAATAGAAAATCACCTTTTTTAAGACTTGTCAGTATCGAAGCCAAGTCTCCCGCCCTCGTCAATGCCGGTCCGGAAGTTATTTTAATATTCGACCCCATCTCTCCCGACAAAAGCATTGCCAAAGTTGTCTTACCCAATCCCGGTGGTCCATAAAATAAAATATGATCCAACGGCTCCCCTCGTGACTTCGCCGCCCTGATAAAAATATCGAGCTGATCTTTTAGCTTTTGTTGTCCGATAAATTCAGACAGTCCCTTGGGTCGGATCGACAGTTCTATCTCTTTATCTTCAACTTTTCTATTTGGGTCCAAGCTGTTTGTTTTATTCATAAATCATAAATCTTATTTCATAAATCATCGCCCTAAATTCTGAAGGCACCAGCTCAACCTATCTTCCAGTTCCAATAGTTCGACTGGAATTCTATTAACTACTTTTTCAATTTCTTTTCTCTCAAAACCTAGTTGTTGTAAACTTAGCACCAAATCATCTTCTAACAGTGGCAAACTATCTTTTAGATTGAGTACCCCTAGTCCGCCAATTTTTGACTTAAGATCGACAATTATTCTCTGGGCTGTTTTTAGTCCAATCCCTTTTAGTTTTTTGAAAAACTCCACATCAGCGTCACCGATCGCCTTAACTATTTCAGTACCAGTAGTGCTCGCCAAAATATGAGCTACCGACTTTGGACCCACTCCCGAGACAGTAATCATCATTTTAAAAAGCTCTAAATCCTCAAACTTTTCAAAGCCGTAGAGACTCATGTCATTTTCCGATACTGCCAAAAAAGTGAAAACTTTCACTTCCCGATCCTCAATGAAATTATGTCGTCCCATAAACACCGAATATCCGACTCCCCCCACATCAATCTCTACCTGATTTTGACTAATTCGACTTACCTTACCCCGCAAGCTACTGATCATAGCTCATCATAACATTTACCCACCCCCGAAGGAAAGACGAAACTAGGCTGACCTAATCTCTAATTTATGAATTCCCCCATCACTGTCTATATACGAGACATTGCCACCCAACCAGTCTACTATCGAGCCAACTCTTCTAAACTTACTAACATGCATTGAGTACCTATTATCAATTACCGCCTCTGGACCTTCAATTGTTGTCGCCAACAAATGGTCCCCAGGAACATAGTCCATATCGGACACTATTCCCGACTGCCATTTACCACAACTACAAACGCCTTCCTTTTTTTCCATGTCGGCATTGTATCGCCTGACTTCCCGAACATCTTGACATTTTAGATATGCAAAATATAGCCACTTCCTCTCTGATTATGTATCAAGTTTTGTCCTGTTTCATCCCTGATTTTTTGTCTTAGTCTATCGACCAACTTTGATATGGCATACAACGAATATTTTTCTTCCACCTGCTCGCCCCATATCGTTTCTGCAATCTTTTCGGTCCCTACTAGTTTGTTTTTATTCTCGACTAACAAATCTAATATTAACTTCTCTTTTTTGGTTAGCAGTAACTTCGAAAAATTCACCTTCGTCTGTTTTTTTACTCCCAATTCCTGAAGATACAATTCACTTTCTTGTGCCAACCTCCCCGATACGTTTCTATCTAAAGTTGTCAGCAATGATTTGTTTTTCGAAAAAATATTGTCAAAGTTTACTTTCTGATAATATTCAAAAGCTTTCGACTGTTTATCCGACCAAACCAAGTCACGCCCAAAATATCTAGTAAGTCCGTTGATTGTCAACATCACCAATCCCCCAACCTTTCTCTCAAACCTAGGATGGATTATTAACTTGTCACCTTCAATATCCGTACTTCCCATACTCCCCACTAGTTGTGGCTCTATCACAATTTCAACTTCACCTATTTGGGGAAACAATTTTTCCGACCTCTCCATTACAAGTGTCTCAACTTTTTGCCATTCGCTTTTTAGTTCTTCAATTTGTTTGGAGTGCTTATTTAGTAGGTGTTTAAAATCCGGATTCTTTGGAAAAAATATCACTCGACTTCTAAACTTCTCGGGCATAAACGGCAATATATAAAACTTTTTATCACTATAGTACCCACTCTGAATCGAGAGTAAGTAGCTTGTGTACAGTTTCTTCTGTGATTCTTCAGAGATTACCCAAGTTATCATATTTGTAATAATAGTTACATTATACTCTCATGGTAAACGCTTGTGTCAGGGCCACCGCCACCGCATCTGCCGCATGCGACGGACTAATCTCTTCTTCTAGTCCCAATTCAGTCCTCACCATTATTTCAACTTGCTCCTTCTCTGCCCTTCCAAATCCCACCAATGCCATTTTTACCTGTAATGGAGTGTATTCCACAAGATCTAATCCATTATTCATCCCGCAAAGCTTGATCACTCCGGTGGCCTCGGCAACCCTGATAGCCGATGAACTATTTTTGGCAAAAAACAAACTCTCCATCGCCATCTCGGTTATTTTATTTTTCTTTACTATTTCCAAAAGACTATCGTAGATTTCTTTGAGTCTTTCCGGATAACTTTTTTTATTACTTGTCACTATTACCCCACAGTCGACCAACTTATATCCACCATTTTTATTCTCATCAATAATTCCCCAACCGGTGTTTTCTAGCCCTGGATCGATACCCAATATCATGACTAATTATAACTACAAAGAAACTAATCACCTATTTCATTTTCTTCTCCAACTACCACCAATCCCTGAAGTTGATCTCCAGTCAATGTAAATTCTGTATATCGTGGAGTTTGAGTATTACGCTCCCGAGTCACTGCACCAGATAGATAAGTCCGTAGACCATCCAATTCATATGACCCAGAATAATGAAGATGTCCGGCAATAATATCGACTACGTTATTCGCTTTTAAAAGCTTGACCAACCCCCCTGCCTCCTCAGATACTTTTTTGTTTTTCTCTCCCATGATGTGAGCCGAAATTCCATGATTGAGTGGCATGTGCATCATCACCACACACTTAGTCACCTGGCATTCTTTCAGCTCATCCTCCAACCAAGCTCGTTGCATCAGTCCTAGTCCAGTTGCCCGACCATTATTAATCATAATAAATTTTCGACCCTCCAAGTGGATACTCCGATACTCCTTTCCAAAAACTTCATTAAACAGACTATTGTGTATTCTGTCCGACTCCCACATATCGTGATTCCCTGGAACTACTGCATACTTTACTCCCGACTCATCCAGTACTTTCTTAGCAGCCAACAGTTCGTTTTTCTTCCCCAAAGATGTCATATCTCCGGTGACTAAAACCATCTGACCGCTGGGCTTAACCTTAGCCAAAAACTTTCGCCAGTCAGTCCAATTCATGTGAACATCAGACATCACCGCAAACTTTAGTGGTTTCTCCACAACCACTGTCGGCGTTGGCTCTAATACACTAACAATCGGTAACGCCTTTGGTTCGACATTTATTTTCCAAGCCACCAATACAATTACCAGTCCCACTAGTAACCCTAAAATAATTGCCATCCTCAGCCCAGGTTTCATTTATCTATTTTATCAAATCCAACCTACTAACATTACAGGCCTACTACACTTATCCACAGCTATCCACATTGTCACCTATATTTTTTTACTCCAAGACTTAGTATTTACCTTTCACCCATCTTTACGTTTTTAATTTTTAATTTTTAATTTTTAATTTTTAATTGTTTATAATAGAGTATGTCTCACCCCCTCTTTACCGAACTCCAAAAAGTCCACACTGGAATGTTTGTCTCTGAGAATCAATCATTATCTGCCTACAACACACTTCATCTCGGAGGTAACGCTGAACTTTTTGCCATCGCTACCAAACAAAGTGAATTATTTGATCTTCTCAAATTTATTCACCAACACCCAGACCTCCCCTTCACTATCCTCGGTTCCGGTTCAAATGTAGTCATCTCCGACTCCGGTCTTCCCGGGTTAACTATTGTTAATAAGGCCAACAAAATCGATATTCATCCCCGTATTCACGAACCAGACTCACACTTTAAAGTTACTTATGCCCAGAGAAACGAAAATGAACCTGAAAAATACCTCGATTTCACTAAACTAGATTACGACGAGTCTGGTTTACCCTATCAGGAAGTTACTATTCAAGCCGGTACACCCCTGCCTTTTGCTATTACCCAGCTTATATCCTCCGACCTGACCGGACTTCAGTGGTTTGGCTATATTCCCGGTACTGTCGGTGGCGCTGTTTATCAAAACATTCACGGTGGTAGCTACCATTTTTCCGACTACACCGACACTATCAAAGTATTCAACCTAAAAACCGGCAAAACCGTTCTTTATAAAAAAACAGACCTAGACTGGAAGTATGAAACCAGTTTTTTCCAAAAAAATCCCCATCTAATCATTCTTTCAGTTACTTTAAAACTCTTTAGGGGTAATGCAACTACTGCCATGAAAGTTTATAAAGCTTGGATAGCTCAAAAATCGAAAGTCCAATCAATGGCCTCCCCAGGTAGTGCTTTTGCCAATCCTTCCTTAGAAATATGCCAAAAAATCTGGGGGGAACAAAAATCGACGGGCTGGATTATCGATCACGAATTGAATCTCAAAGGATTTGGTATCGGCGGAGCCAAAATATCTCAAGAACATAGCAACTTTTTTATTAATACCGGCACTGCTACAGCCACCGATTTTTACCAACTGGTCAAATACGTGCAGGATAAAGTTCGTGACAAATTTGGGTTCGAGCTAATCCCCGAAATTAAATTCTTAGGAAAATTTGAGTAGCTAGTCTCGATCTTAGTTTCCAGTCAAAACCCTGGCTATAAATCTAGGCAATGCCAATTGTCGCCTCCAACGGGACGGTTCCATAATCAAAGAAAACAGCCATTCAAAGCCCATTTTCCTTACCCAGCTAGGTGCCCGGCGCAAATCACCCGAATAATAGTCAAAACTACGTCCTACCCCCATTACCAACCTGACTTTTAACTTATCTAAATTACGATTAATCCATTCTTCCTGGGTTTTCATGGCATAAGCTACAAAAAGATAATCAATATTATATTCTTTTAATACCAGTAGTGTTTTCTCATCCTCTCCCACTCGGTTACCAGCATAGCTACCAGCCACTTTAAGAGTCGGGTATTTCTTTTTAAAAAAAGCGGCACTCCTTGCCCCCCGATCTCCCCACCCTCCCAAGAAGAAAACCGACTTTCCGCTACTAGCCGCCTCCCTACAAAGACTATCTATCAGGTCAGCCCCAGAAATTAACAACTCTCTGTGTTTTCCCTGAAGTATCTCTACCCCCGCCACAAGTCCAATCCACAATTTCAATAATGTATTATTCATAAATCTTAAATCATATCTCATAAATCTTTCTCTCAGTACTTTTCCCCATAGCAAACCAACCCCATCAGCCACATTGAAAGTCGTTCTGTTTTGGAGTATTCTCAAAAAGTCCGTATCTTCCTGCGCTTTCATAACAAATTCCGGATTCACTGTCGCAATCCATGCCTGACCATTTTTTGGTATAGCCTCCACTAGTTTTAGCAGACTATATCGATCCCTGCCAAACATCGGAGTACCAAACATATCCCACTCACTTAGGCCATTTTTATGTGTCACTCTATTCAATTTTTTACTCGTCAAGGCCATTTTTTTAATTATGAACTATATCAAACATTATCTAATTTCATTTTAACACCCCTCTCTTTTTTTTTTTTTTTTTTTATTGTCAAAAAACTATATCACTTACTATCACCTAACCCTATATAATCAATATACTACAAGTATACAAGTACAACTATATCACCACTTTTACTCGAATAAACTATAGGACTAAAGACCAAAAATATGTTTTCCGATGTATCTGTCATATTTGAACAAATTTAATACTCACAGGTTTTTCCAAAAGTATCGTTTTAACTATTATCTATTTATTATTTACTGTTAAATATTCTTTGCGCGCTTATACTGTCTAAAATTATTCCTAATTCCTAATTATTAATTCCTAATTAATTAAAAATATAGGTATTATATTTTTAATAGGTCACCGTATCGCCCGCCAGTAAACATCCAGATTTTCCAGAGCTATCCCTGTCCCCTTAATTACACAAAATTGTGGCTCCGGTGCCACATGCGCCGACACCCCTATTTCTCGAGTTACCAAGACGTTAAAATTTCTTAAAAGTGAAGTTCCTCCTGAAAGTACTACCCCTCGATCAGCAATGTCAGCCACTAGCTCTGGTGGTGTAATTTCCAGTGTGTCCCGAATCACCATAATGATACTGGACAACATTGGCAATATCGCCTCATGAATTTGATCTGAGTCAATCACTACCATCCGTGGCAATCCAGACACCGAATCCCGACCACTAATCTCCATCGTCTCTGGTCGCTTCAACTTTATGGCACTTCCAATTTTTATCTTGATAGTCTCGGAAGTTTGTTCTCCTACGATCAAATTGTGCTTCCTTTTCAAAAATTCAGCGATCACACCGTCAATTTTGGCTCCTCCAACCCGCACTGTCTTGTGAGTTACTACTCCACCTAGGGCAATAACGGCCGCTTCTGCCGCTCCACCACCAATATCAACAATCATGTTACCGTATGGCTCCGATACCGGAATTTTGGCCCCAATTGCTGCTGCTAAAGGTTCGTCGATCAGGTATGCTTTTCTTGCTCCAGCTGAGATAGTTGCGTCCATTACTGCCCTTTGCTCCACTTGGGTGACACCGGCCGGCACACACACCATTACTTCCGGCCCCATAATCCAGCCTCGTCCCATTACTTGTTTCAAAAAATATCTCATCATTGCCTCAGTCACTTCATAGTCAGCGATAACTCCATCTTCCATGGGTCGAATAACTTCAATATATTCTGGTGTTTTCCCCAACATTTTCTTCGCCTCAGCACCAACCGCCAATATTTTCCGGTCGTCTACACCTACAGCAACCACAGTCGGTTCGTTCAAAACTATCCCCACCCCCTCCTCCCACACGATACTATTTGCCGTGCCAAGATCAATTCCTAATTTCTTAAACAACTTCATTACACCATTCTACCAATAATATCCCATTCCCCTCCATCCTCCTCTAATTCCTGTTTTCCCCTCCCTTTTTTGACATTAGAAATTTGTCATTTGTAATTATTAAATATAATTCCTCATTCTTCATTCCTAATTCCTAATTGTTATAATATAGCCATGCTGTCCCCAAGCGAGAAAAAAAGCCTTAGTATCGTCTTATCTGTATTTTTCTTTGTGGTTCTTAGTACTTGGGGTATCACCCTACTTGCCCGTGGCTACCGACCCTCACTCCAACCTGGCGGCCTGGCTCTTAACCCCACCGGACTACTATCCGCCACATCCCGCCCTAAAGGGGCTAGTGTCTACATCAACAATTCTTTGATCACTGCCACCGACGATACCATCAACCTCACCCCCGGAGACTATGTTGTCAAAATTGCCAAAGACGGCTACTTTAATTGGCAAAAAACCATCAAAATTAAGGCAGAAATTGTCTATCAAACCGATTCACAACTCTTCCGTTCCACCCCCGACCTCAAACCCATTACTCACACTGGGGTCATCAACCCCCAAGTTAGTCCCGATAAAAGTCGAATTATCTATGCCGTTGCCTCATCATCGGCTACTACCAACAATGGACTCTACCTCATTGAGTTAAGCGCCAACCCCTTATACCTGACAAAAAACACCCCCCGTCAAATTGCCACCAATACTATTAACGTTGACTGGTCCAAAGCATCTTACGAGTTCTCACCAAATTCTCTCGAAGTTATCGCTACTTTTAAAAACGGAGTTAAGTATCTTCTATCCTTAGCTACCACCATTGATACCAAAACTCTAACCGATGTTACTCCCAGACTTTCACTCATCACCAAAACCTGGTCCACCCAAGACAAAGAGATAATCGGCAGTAAGCTCGATCGCCTTCCAGAAGAGCTACAACCTTTTGTATCTACCGAATCCAGTCAAAAAATAGCTTTCACCACGACCGAAGACAAAGTACTTTATCAGGCAACCCAGTCAGCCACCATTCCCAATATTTTAGCCACCGCACCTCCAGCCCAAAGTACTCAAAATCAAAGTCGTGACCTGGTTATTGGTGACTACTATGTATACGACCTCAAAGAAGACACCAACTATCGCCTGGGTTCACCTTCTGATGTTCAGAACCCCTACTGGCTACCAAATTCCAGTAACGTCGTTTATCTTACCAACCTCGAGCTTAAGGCGGCTGATTATGACGCAACCAACCAGGTAACTATCTATGCCGGCAATTTCCGCCCTGAAGTAACTCTGCCTTGGTTCGATGGTAACAAAATCATCACCCTAACCGCCCCTTTTTCAGGATCTGCCGAAAATCTCTACGCTATCACCATCAGATAATAACTAATGTCATTGCGAGGAGTGAAGCGACGTGGCAATCTTTACAGTACAGCTTATGATTTACAGATGAGTTCTAGTCGGATTTCCAGAGTGGTTATAGTCAAAGTCTTGCCACACAACTAATTCCTTATTTGCCATGCAGATCTCATCTACTATCCTTCTCGCTTCAACTTCATGCGGTTCCCAACGATAACCAGTTTTCAAACTTTCGGGATAATGGTAAATATCGGGTGCTAAAAAGTGACTATTTAGTGTAAACTTCCTTCATTTATTTATCTTACTTATCTATGACTATTAAAAATGTCCTAAATGTAACTCAAATTCAGTAAAGAAAAATGGTAAAGAAAATGG
>JACPHO010000007.1 GCA_016188545.1 Candidatus Shapirobacteria bacterium
AAAAAGGTTAATGGTGGTACTTGTGGAGTGGATAATGATTGTGCATCCGATTGGTGTGGTCCTGGTAGTGTTTGTAAAGGAAAATTAATTGTTGGGGCTGACTGTAGCTTTGGTAACAGATGTGCATCTGGATGGTGTATTGATTTCAAATGCGTGGCGGCTGGAGGGCAACCAACAAAAGTTCAGGCTACCGTAGGACCAACACGAAGATTAACAGCAATGCCAACTCAACCAGTCGAGGGGTGTACGGCGGTTCAGGCTAGTGGCAGTGCCAAAAAGTGTGACGGCAACACGGCAATGACTTGTACTAAATTGGCAAACGGTTCGACGATATGGAAATCAACAGTTTGTACTTATGGTTGTAGTGGAGGGAAGTGTAATCCAGCACCGACGCCAGGCCCAATCGTACTACAGCCAAATGACAATAAATGTGCCTGTATTAACGGTAAAATTGTTAATGATGGTGCTTGTCAATACCTGGTCGGTTCAGCTTGTAAATATGTTACCCCAATCGTACTACAGCCAAATGACAATAAATGTGCCTGTATTAACGGTAAAATTGTCAATGATGGTGGCTGTCAATATGTAATTGGTTCAGCTTGTAAATATGTTACCCCAACGGTAGTGGCGCCAACTGGGGCTTGTATCAACGGAGCTCACGTGGTTCAAGCATCGCTATTGAATTGTGATCCTGGTACTAAGCGGACCTGTGATTGTGACAATAGACAGTGGTCATGTTTTTGTGACACAAACGATGATGGTGACAAAACTTGTATTGATAGTGCCAAGGGAAACAAACTATCAAATGGTACTTGGGCACATTTAGACGATGAGTCGTCGGCTAAGTGTATCTGCGGTGGTGGTAATTATCATCTAAATAGTAATGGAAAATATGTTTGTGGTAACAGTGGAGGTGGAAATGGTGGGGGACAGGCGACAGTAACTCCGCCACGAGGTGGTGGAGGTGGAGCTTGTAATTCTAGTTCACCCAAACCAGCGGATATATGTGTAGCCAAGATGTTGAGTATTAAACCAGTTTGTAACAATGGTGAGTGGGACTATGAGCAGCAGCTGTGTACGGCTAAGGGAAGAACTGAGGTCTGTGGTGGCAAGAAATATTGTTGTCCCAGCGCTGGTGGAGCTTGGACGACTAATATGACCAGTTGTCCAAATGCGCCATCAGGTACAACTGGTAGTTGCAAACAATGTCCAAGTGACTTTAAATGTTATCGTCGAGGAAGTGAGTTCAAATGGTTTGTGTCAGGGTATGTGATGGATGGCTTTGCACTTTATATTCCGGAAAATGTTAAAGAGCCGTGTGGAGGTGTGCCAAAACCAGCATTTAGAGGTAAAAATAAAGGCGATGCCAACTGTGATGGCAAGATTGATGTAACTGATTATTCACTATGGCACAAGGAATTCTTTGACGGTAACAAGGGGGCGGTGGTTAAGAATAGTTGGCATGCTGACTTTACCGGTCCAAACGGGAAGTGTGACAGCAAGGTTGATGTTTATGATTTTTCACTGTGGCAGAAATTCTTTAATGAGTTTACTAAACCGGATTAATAAGGAAAAAATATGAAAAACAAATCTTTAAACATCGTTTTTGGAACTTTAATGGTGGTGGCCTTAATCGCTGGAGTAGTACTGGTTGGTCAGAATCAAAACACCCAAAGAGGAGCCTATTTTTCGGGGACAAAAATGTTTATTATGCCTGAAGAAATAACTGGTACGGTGGGGACAAATGTAGTGGCTCAACTATTCCTGGATACCGAAAAGGCGGCAAAGGTGAGCGCAGTAGATGTGGTGGTGTGTTATGGAGATGGGTTGGAAATTAATGCCACCAATCCCGAAAGTCAGGTGATATTAAATACTGAAGCGTTAAAGGATTTGGTTGATGTGAGCTTGGAAACGGTGAATGGGAAAAGGTGTGTGAGGATTATTGCTTTGGCAGGAGCGACAATGAAGCCAGCTAGCTTGAAATCAGGATTGATTCGAGTGGCCAATATCCGGTTTAAGGCGACCAAGGCGGCGACAGGTGTAGTTTCGGTATTGCCAGGTCGAGCCAAGATTGGTGGTTATAATCCAGCTGCTGGAGCAACGGATAACAGTATTAAAGTGAGTTCTGCGGCTGGTGCCAAATATACCATAACTGGAGGGGCAACGGCTGGTTCGTGTGGTTGGTGTGGATTGGAATGTGTCCGTAAAACTCCAAATATGCAGTGTACTGCGATAGCCCCTCCCGAGGGAAAAGTGTGTGTTGAGGTTAATAATCAGTGTGTGATTCGTGATAGCGCACCAACAGGAACAGAACCAACGGGAACAGAACCAACGGGAACAGAACCAACTGGTAGTGAGCCGACAGGAACAGAACCAACAGGAGTACTGGGAGATGATTCATATCTTGGCTTTAAAATGGCCTTTTATGGGGTAAGAGGAGATGCTTTGTGTGCTGATCCGGAAAAATTACCACTAACAGTAACAGTTAGATCAAATGGAGGGGTAGTTAAGACCTACAACAATATAGTGTCTACCAAGGTTAATTCAAGTGGCGATGTGGGGATGTATCAAGTAAAAATGAGATTGGATGGTTTTGGATATCGAGATGGTGTGGCGGTATTTATCAAGAGCCCAAAGTCATTACAAGTAAAGTATGGGGTTAATAACCAGTCTGCTTATTATGGGATGGCTGGTGGTGAGTTGTCGGGTCTTACCAGTGACGAGACAAGTACACCAATGTTTGACTTTACAAAATATCCCTTGCTTTCGGGTGATGTGACTGGTCCAAATCAAGTTCAGGATGGAGTGATTGATGGATTGGATTTTTCGTACATAAAGACAGAATCAATCAAACGAACAGAAGTGGCTTCTGGTGGCTACATGTCAGCTGATATGAATGGTAACTGTAAGATGGAGTCACAAGATGTTGCTAACATGATGCTGTCACTAAGTGTTAAACAAGGACAGTTGTATTAATTTAATTAAAACAAGGAGACAAAATGAACAAAAATAATTTATTGAAATACTTAGTACCGGTTGTTGCGGTAATTGTATTAGCTGAGAGTGTGGTGCTTATTTCTCAACTAAAAGGAAAGCCTTTAAATCAGTCAAAACAGGAGGGTGAAAACCAGGTTGGGGAGGTAGTTGATAATTTGGAAGAAACGAGAAGTGGAGATGAAGTTTATCAGATTGAGTTGACGGCAGATGCGACAGAATATAAGGTAGGTCAGGTGGGGAAGGTGGAAGTGAAAATGTTAGGCAAGATTGATAAGTCACTTGATTCGATCAATGTCTATGTTAAATATGACCCCAATATGTTTGAAGTTAATGAGCTTAAGTTTGATGACAGATTACCAGCGCCAGTATTTAGCAAGGTCAGTACCCTAAGAGGATTATTAGTTGCTAATTTCTTGATATCTGATCCAAAAGGACTGGAGCTATCAGCTAATGATCAGCTGACCTTAATGACTTTTAATATGAAGGCTGTGAAGACAGGAAATTATGATTTTGAAATAAGTACTGGAAAGGAAATGAAAGAGTCTGCTACTATGATTGTAGAGAATGGTAGTGGTAAGCCAGTATCTTTTTCAAGCAATAAGTTAACGGTTAAAGTTATTGAGTAATGAATTTTAAAAAAATAACTGGGGTAGTCGCAATTGCGGTGATGGTTTTGTTGTTGAAACCAGTAGTGGCGCTGGCTGTGCCACACTTTACCTTATCTCCAGCTAGTGGAAGTCAAACTGTGGGACAGGAGTTTTCAGTGATGATGGGGGTGGATTCTGATACTGAAAAAGTAGTAGGCATAGATATTAAGGCAAGTTTTGATAGCTCAAAATTGGAGGTAGTTTCGATTGAAAAAGGGGTAATTCCTGATGACGGATACCAATTTTCTTATACCAGTGGACAGGCGATTATTCGCAATGACACTGGTGTTTTTGAAGTTACCCTGACTCCTCTAAATCAAAGTGTCTTGGTCGGACCAATCGCCAAGCATGAACTTTTAAAAATAACTTTTAGACCAAAAGCAACTGGTTCGGCAACTCTTAACTATACTTGTTTGTCAGGATCAGTGGTGGAGACAAATATTATATCACAAGTTGGGGCTGATGTGGTTGATTGTAGTGCAAACCAAGGTGGATCTTATACTATTAATGCTGGTATTGGTGGTAATAATAGTGCTCCAGAAGCAACTGCGACTCCTGTACCTGAAGGGTCATCTGATTTGCCTCAAACAGGGGTAATTGAGAATACGATGTTATTAGTTGGGTTTGGTTTTGTGAGTGTAATTGTTGCTGGGTTTTTTGGATTGTTATGAAAAGTGGTAAAGTAGGACTGAAAACGGTAATCGTGATGACGATATTAGCATTGGTTGGAGTGTTGAGTTTTTTAGGAATGGGGGCAGCAAAAACATATTTGAGTGGGGCATCGGCCGGTTCTGAACCAAAATCTGTATTGGCTACTCCGTCTGATGATGGAAAAAGCGTCACTATTTCATGGCAGACTGATAAGTCAGTGCAAGCGGTGGTTGAGTATGGTACAACTCCTGCCAGCTTACTTTTGAGAAGTTTGGAATCTGATAGCTCAACCAGTCATAAAATTTCAATATCTCCACTTAAAGGTGGAACAAGTTATTATTTTAGGATTCGGGTGGGTGAGGAAGTGTATGACAATAGTGGAATCCCTTTTTCTTTTAAGACGAAAGGTGCGGGTGGTGGTACAGGAATACCAAGTATAAACCCGCAGGTGACATTAGTAGCAACACCATCTTTAATCAATGGTTGTGCAAGAAATGTTGATTATAATAATGATAATGTAGTTAACTCTCTGGACTACATTAAATGTATGAGTGGTGGTAAGGGTACAGTGTCACCGACAAAGGTAGTAATGATTACACCGATAGTAACTTCTGGTGGATGTCGAATTGATGTTGATTACGACAAGAATGGGTCGGTCAATAGTTTAGACAGGATAAAGTGTTTACAAAATAAGTAAATATAGGTAAAATGCGTGTCAGGAGATTTTACTCCAGGTCCAAGTGGAGGTGAGTTGATGCCAATAATTGTAAAAAAGAATAAAGATGAAACAAAAGATGATGTAATCGGAAAGTTCCGTCGTTTGTCAATGGAAGAAGATATTGTGGAAGAAATACGAAAAAGAAGTGCTTATGCAAAACCCGCCGAGGAAAGATATGCTAAAAAAAAAGTTATTTTATGGCGCGAAAAATGTCGCCGTAGAGCAAAAAAAAGAAGATATTAAATGAGAGACAAACTTAAACAAGATAGTATTGATTCACTCAAGGCTCATAATCAGGCTCGGGTTGATGTACTCCGATTTCTAATATCATTGATTGATAAAAGAGAATTGCAGCTTCCTCCCGGGTCGATGACTGAGACTGAAGTGTTGTCGGTGATGAGAAAAGAACTTAAGAATAAGGAAGAATCACGGGAAATGTTTCTAAAGGGAAATCGAGATGATCTAGTAAAGAGTCTGGACTACGAGATGAGTGTACTGAAAGAGTACTTACCTGCAGATATTAGTGATGATAACCTTGTTAAATTTGTTGACGAGGCCATTGCTTCAGTCGGTAATAATTTTGGTCTAGTGATGCGAGAAGTTTTGAAAAAAGCAGAGGGGAAAGTCGGGGGAGACCGGGTTTCAAAAATCGTCAAAGAAAAGCTGGGATGATAAACAATATAGTTTTGGTCAAATCACCGAAAAATTCTGGAGTCGAGGTGTCGGAAGTGGTGGTGCTGACCAATAAAGCTATGAAGCTTAAATCCCTAAGTGACTGTGAGGTGAGTGTGGTTTTTGTGGGACGTAAGCGAGCAAGGGATTTGAATATAAAATACCGACAAAAAAGTTATATTCCCCAGGTACTAGGATTTCCTATGAGTAGGGAGAAAGATGTTGATGGAATAATTCGTTTGGGTGATATTGTAATATGCACTCAGAAACTAAAGTATGAGGCAGTATTTATGGGAAAAGACCAGAAAGTAATACTTGAGCAGTGGCTATTGCACGGGTTAGAAAATCTATTGATATAGTAACGGATATTGCTTCGTAAAATAGCTTTAGTTAGAATGAGTGGATGTCCGTGTTCCATCTAAAATATCGACCACTAACTCTGCACGATCTGGACTTGACTATTGTCGTCAAAAATTTGACTAACCTACTCTCCGCTAAAGAAATTCCCCAAGCATTGCTTTTTTCTGGACCAAAGGGTGCAGGAAAAACTTCTGCAGCTAGGATTGTGGCTAGGGCGCTGAATTGTGAAAAAACAAAAGGGGTTGATCCATGTGGAAAATGCCCAAGTTGTCTGGAAATACTTACGGGAAATAGTCTTGATGTGGTAGAAATTGATGCTGCTTCTAACCGGGGGATTGAGGAGGCTAGATCTTTGAAGGATCGAGCATATTTGTCTCCTGCTCGACTTAAGAAAAAAGTCTTTGTAATTGATGAAGTTCACATGATGACGCGAGATGCTTTTAACGCACTTCTAAAACTTTTAGAGGAACCTCCCAAACAAACTGTATTTATTTTGTGTACTACTGATGAGGAAAAAATTCCCGAGACAGTGCTGTCGAGACTAATTAAAGTTCGTTTCGAAAAAGGAGGAGATGATGAAATGCTCAAGGCACTTTTGAGGGTAGTAGATGGAGAAGGTATAAAAGTAAGCAAGAAATCATTAAAAAAAATCGTTGACAGTTGTGATCGAAGTTTTCGTAACTTACACAAGCTTTTTAATGAATTGTTTTTGGAGATAGGTTCCGAGATGACAGACAATAAGGTAGATCTTTTCTTAGGAACCAGACTTGGTGAATACTCTCCCGAACTTTTTGAAAACGATTTGGCATCGGGACAGCTAAAAGAAATTATGACAAAGTTGGAAATAATGGCGAAGAGTGGGGTTGACTTTCAAGCATTTAGAGAAAGACTGATTGGATATTTTCAAACAAAATTACTAGAAGCCTGTGGAGTAAGTGATAAGGGTAAAGTGGTACTTAGTCTAGCTAAGCTAGAGAAGTTGTTGCAGCTTCTAATAAGCGCCGGAAAAATGGAAACTGATTCGTTTATTCCCCAGTTACCATTACAGCTGGTGATAGTGGAATTTTTGGAAGGTAAACAGAATGGTGAACCAAAAAAGGCTGATGTATCAAAAAATGATACAGAAACGCCAAAGGTTAAAGTATTGAAGATTACAACTCAAAGTGCAAATGTTGAAGAATCAACATTGATTGAAGAAAAAATTGACCAACCAGCCATAAAAAATGTTAGTGTGGATTTTAACATCGATAGGGTTTCCGAAGATTGGGGTAAAGTATTGATAGCGGTTAAACCCTTTAATCATTCGGTAGAAGCATTTTTGAGGGCAGTTCGGCCGATAAAAATAAGTGGAGGTGCAATTATATGTGAAGTTTTTTATCCGTTTCACAAGGACAAATTAGAAGAGGCTAAAAATCGTCAAATTGTCGAGCAGGGTTTCAAATCAGTCTTTGGAGTCGAACTAACTTTTGAGTGTGTATTGGCAAAAAGTAAGCTTGAACCGATTGTAGTCAAAAACGATACACCAGAAGAGGTGGTGGCTCCACCACCAACCCAAGTAACAGGGGATGAGATGTACGACGTTGCCAAACAAATTTTTGGATAACACAGTATTATAGCTTCATCTCCGATTTGATGATCGAAGGATTGGTTATCCACGGAATAATGTTAGAATTGGAGGTTAGAAATTATTTTAATTTTATGTCAGTTATCGGTAAAGCCAAGATGGCTATGCAGGTTTTTAAAATGAAGAAGGAGATTGAATCTCAAAGCTATGAGTACGAAGATAACGGAATCAAAATTGAGGTGAGTGGTTTTATGGCCATGAGTGAACCCAAAATTAAAAGTCTAATTATAAATGGTGTAGAAAATAAAGCAATTGTTGAGGCTATTAACAAAGCTTTAAAAAAGTCTACGGAATCTTCTATGCGGAAGATGCAGGAGTTGGGTAAGGGTTTGGAAGGGATGATGTAATATGGCAACGCTTCCTCGAGCAATATCAGATTTAGTGGGTGTTTTTGAAAGATTGCCAGGGATTGGTCCAAAAAGCGCCACCAGATTAGCTTTTTATCTACTTAACACGCCGATAAGTTTTGTTGAAGAAATAGCGGGAGACCTAGCTAGGTTAAAAAGCGAGATAATGATCTGTGGGGAGTGTTTTGGCGTCAGTGAAAGTAATGTCTGTGGTATATGTCGTGATTCTAAGCGAAAAACAAATTTGATCTGTGTGGTAGAAAGAGCAATTGACGTGGTTGCTTTGGAAAATGTTGGTAACTATGGCGGTATTTACCATGTTTTAAATGGAGTAATTAATCCTCTTAACCACATAGGTCCGGAGGATCTTAAGATAGATGAATTGTTGTCCCGATTATCAAAGATTGATGGTCCTGTCGAAGTGATTCTAGCTACTAATCTAACAATGGAGGGGGAGGCGACTGCACTTTATATACGTAAAAAGATAGAAGTTTTAGGAAAACATGGGCTAAAGATTAGTCGGATAGGAAGTGGATTGCCTATTGGTTCCGATATGGAATACGCGGATATGGCGACCTTAAGTCGAGCGATGGAAGGGAGAACAGAATTATAAAAATCCAAAATCAAAAATTCAAAAGAAAAAACTAAAAACCAAAATAAAAAAAACGAAAAAGTAGAATCTAAACAAGAAAATACAAATTATTAGTTTTAAAATTTACAATTAATTAGATGGTAGACGATTCGATACTCAAAAAAGTTTTGAAAAATCTGGGGCAGATTGGGGCTGAGACTGGTAAGGAAATAATAAAAGAGAGTGGAAAGATTACGGAGTCGGTAATTACCGGCAAAGAACTGTTTGGTAACATTAAGACTTTTAGCCCTGAGGAGAATGCTATGAGAAAGGCAGAGGATGAACAGAAAAAACAGGCAGAGCTAGCCAGTCTTCGTTCGGGAATGAGTGAATCGGGAAGAAATGTCTCTGCTGAGATTACTCAGGTGGAAAAAGAAGAAGAGAGGGAAGAAGACCAAAAAGAAAAACAGTTTTTAGAAAATTTACGTATCCAGAGGCAAATGGAAGCGGAAGAGCACCAAAGACTCGCAGCTGAGATGGGAGTGTCGACAAATCCGGCGAAACAAAAGAAAAGTAGGGGAAGTGCCTTTGCTAAGGGAAAAAAGAAAACCCAGCAGCCCGATCCTGCCCAGTTATCGCAAACAGCCGAGTTGGCTGGTAAAATGGAGTAGTTGACATGGTATGTACGCTAATGTACACTGAGATATGACCAAAATAATGACAGTAACTGAGCTGAGAAAGAATATCTTTAGCGTGATTGAGGCAGCTAGAATAAATAAACAAATTACTAAGATAATGCTTCATGGTGAAGTCGTGGCGGAGATTCGGCCAAAGAAGAGCATTAAAAAGAAGACCACCCACTTACTTGATTTGATAAATTCATTTCCTAAAACAAAATCGATGACTGTGAAGGAAATGGATGAGGCTTATAGAAAAGCAATGATGAAAAAACATGGCGAATATCTTTCTGGACGTAAATAAATTAATTAGCATAATAGATGGTGGCGGTGAAGAGGGGTTGAGAAGGTATGAATTGGTTGTAGCGTCGTTGTCTTGGCATATTGTTAGTTATTTGAAAAAGTGGAAAATTCCAAATAAAAGATTAGAAAAACTTTTTGAAGTTTTAGTTTCAGTTGAAATGAGTAATGAAATTGTAAAAAAGGCGATGATTGGTCCGACAAATGACTTTGAGGATAATGTTCAACTACATTCAGCTATGTTGGGAGAGTGTGATTATTTTTTGACACTGGATCGGGAACTGCTAAAGATGAAGCATTTTGGGAAAATGCAGATTTGTGATAAGATCTGAAATATGCTTAGAGTAAGTAAATATTTTGTGATGATTTGTTGTACTGCCTGTTGATTGGGGGTATTTGTGTTTAATACCTCCCAAAAGTGGGAGGTTTTTATTTATTTTTTACTTATGACAATTTCAATTGATAAATATACTTTTAATAAAGATGAACTGGTCGGGGTAATCATTCCACACCCTGATGATGAGGTGTTGATGTTTGAATTTGTCAGGTATCTTTGTCAAAGCTAAAATTAGGACTCATATTATTTTGTTGACGAGAGGTGAAAAAGGGAAAAATCCAGAATTAAGGGTTGGTGAGTTTAAAAAGGCAATGACTTGGTGGGGATTTGATTTTACAATATTAAATTTTCCGGATCGCGAGCTAAGCTTTTTGCCAATTAAAGAAATTGTGTTGGAAACCACCAAGATTATTGATAGGCAAATGATCACTAGTTTGATGAGTTTTTCTCCATTTGAACAAACTGTTGGTTTTGATCATCCAGATCATAATGTGGCGGGCGAGGTGACCAGGTTAGTGTCAGTAGCTATGGGGGGGAAAAGAGGACTGTGGTTGTGGAGGAGTAGCGGTAAGTCAAGTTTATTAGATGACAGGGTAGCTTATGTTAGGAGGTTTTATCCATCGCAAGATATACCCAAGCGTGTTTTGAGCCAAATAGGCGAAAGTTATTTAAAAGTTAGATAAAATAGGTTATGCAAAAAATATATTTATATAATACAGCCACTAGAACAAAAGAAGAGTTTAAGCCGTTGGAAAATGGTAAAGTGGGAATATATTCTTGCGGACCAACGGTGTACTGGGATCAGCATGTCGGCAATATGTATGCCTATCTTTTTGCTGACGTCATGGTCCGGACATTGAAATATTTTGGTTATGAGGTCAATCAGGTAATGAATTTGACTGATGTGGGGGCATTGACATCCGATGCTGACACTGGAGATGACAAGATGGAAGTCGGTGCAAAAAGGGAAGGGTTAACAGTTTGGGATGTGGCCAAAAAATATGAAAAACAATTTTTTGAGAGTGAAGAACTATTAAATATAAGCAGGCCCAATACGGTTTGTGCGGCTACGGCTCATATTAAGGAGCAGATTGAGCTGATTCAAAAAATTGAAAAAAATGGTTTTTGCTACAAAACAAGTGATGGAATTTATTTTGATACCAGTAAATATACTGATTACGCTAAATTTGCCAATCTTAAACTAGAGTCAATAAAATATACTGATCGGGAGGAAATAAATAAGGAGAAGAGAAACTTGAGTGATTTTGCCTTGTGGAAGTTTTCGCCTTCAGATGGAAAAAGACAGATGGAGTGGGATAGCCCGTGGGGGGTAGGTTTTCCCGGATGGCATATTGAATGTACGGCCATGTCTGTAAAATATTTGGGGGAACATTTTGATATTCATACCGGAGGAATAGATCATATACCAGTTCATCACACCAACGAAATTGCTCAGGGATATGGAGCTTTTGGGCACCAAACAGCCAACTTTTGGATTCATAATGCCTGGGTAATGGGTAAGGGAGGGGCAAAAATGTCGAAGTCATTAGGAAATATTTTTACAGCCCAGGAATTGGTAGAGATGGGAATTGATCCGCTTGGCTACCGCTATTTATTTTTGACAACACATTATCGGAAAGGAATGGAGTTTTCACTGGAAAGTCTGAAGACAATTAATATCGCCTATCAAAAATTGAAAATGTTGGTAAGTGGCTGGCCAGGTGAGGGAAAAGTTGATGAAAATTATCAGAAAGTATTCGAGGAAAAAATTGCTGATGATTTGGGGATGCCGGAGGTAATGGCTTTGGTGTGGAAATTGGTAAAAGATGAAAAGGTGACCGAGGCAGATAAAAAAGCGACACTGATTGATTTTGACAGAGTGCTGGGACTAAAATTGGGTGAAGAAAAAGTTGAGGAAAAAATACCCGAAGAGATCGTGATTTTGGCCAATATGCGCTTGGAAGCCAAGAAAAATAAGAATTATAACGAGGCTGATGGAATCAGGACGGAGATTGAGAAGAAGGGATATTTGATCGAAGATACTGATGGAGGATATAAGATAAAAGTAGCTATTTAGTTATTTTCGTGCCAGCTAGACCTACATGCAGTTTATGATCAGGTGTCAAAGTGAAACTGGCATGAGTTAATGTAACTCCTCTCGGCTCTAGTCCAAGCTGGTCTCCAATTGCGCTGGTAAGCATTGTGTTTGGCTCGGGAAGAGCTTTCGCAATTATTGCTTCAACATTTAGTTTTTTGACTGCGGCTGCATGTTTGCTTGTGCTTTCAGTGGTTTCAAAGGTAATGCCAGTCATTTCGAGTGTGTCGAAGCTTCCTTCCTTATTTGCCCAATTGAGACGAAGATGGTAATCACCAGGAAAAGGTTTGAGAACTTCAAGAGTTGTGTCGACGATACAAAGTTCTCTTGTGCCAGCTTTGTTTTGTCTGATTTCAACGGTGGTGTTTTTTGCCTTTTCGATTGTAGCGATAAGGGCAAAAGTGACTCGATTGAATTGGCTGGTCACGCCGTCGACAACTGTTTGCAGGTCATCAGCGCTTAAATCTTGGTCGAAAGTTTCACCACCACGTATCTTGGCTGCGACAGAATCGATAAGAGGAGAAGTTATAAAAGGCACGGGCGCTTTTTCAGTGACTTTATTAAAAAAAGACATGGTGGTATGTTAGCATATTAGTTGAGGATTGACAAAACTAATAGTATCCTATATAATAACATATTAACCGTTTTTAATTAAAAATGCACACAAGAATGCCAGAAAGACCAAATATGCTTGAACAGTTGAGAGTAGGTGTTCGCAATGGTTGGAATAGGTTGACTCGTTTTGTTGATAGAGTGCGTTCAGGTGAATTTATTGAAGAGAAAAAAATCGAAATCCGAGTAATTAAGGAGTTGCTTACTGATCGTGATGAGAAAGGCAATGTGGTACCTGACACACGGAATTTTTTTCAGCGATTGCGAGATACTGCAAGTGGTGCTGCTGAACTAGTTAGAGTAGGATTTAACACCATTCGTAACCGAGTTGAAGTGGGAATGGATAGGTTACGACAGAGATGTGAGGATGAGGGTGTTCCGGCGGCGGTGATGAACATCACCTCAGAAGCTTTACAGGCGGTGGCTGAATTGCCATCAAGATTGGGGGAGAGACTAAACATATTTAAGGTTGGTTTCGAGCTTGCCAAGGCAGACATGGTAGATACAGTGATGACGGAGGTTATATCACCAGATAATGTAGTTGAGGTAGATGAAGGAGAAGGTATAGCAATTTTTCCATCAACTGAAGCATTGGACAGATTTGACCTTCTTGATAATGTTCGATCATATGCTTTGGAAAAAGCAACTTTTTTTAATGATCGGATAATTAGATGTCAAGAGAGGTTGAAAAAGATGCAGGAAGGTAGAGAAAGATTTGTTCAAGCTAGATCAACTTTCGTATTGCAAGGAATACCTGTTGCCGAGTAAAATAAACTATGGACGTTAAAGAGGCGAGAGAGATAGTCGAGGGAATGGAATTGTCAGCTGAGGCCATTCTTAAAATTGATGAGATACTGACGCCTTATGAAAGCAGCGAAGATATCCCCGATGAGGTGATTGATAAAATATTAGCCATTGTGGATATTGAAATGGATGCGACCAAATTGGCAGCGGATATTTATGCTACAGGGGCAGAGATGGCTAGTGAATTTGTCAAGTCAATTGATAATGAAGCGGGAAAAATAGCTGACGAAATTGATGATAAACTGAAGAAGGCTGAATAATAGGATTGTAAATAGATGGTGGCTGTGGTAAGCTAGATAGTTTTATGAAAGAAAAAAAGTATACATATCAAATGGTTCTGGTTTTTGCTCCCAAAACTGAATCTAAGGCGATCGATGGAGTCTGGGGAAAATTAGCGGCATTTTTGGATAGTGTCAAAGCCGAAATAATCAAGAAAGAAAATCTGGGAACCAAGGAGTTGGTTTACGAAATCCAAAAACACCGTAAGGGAGATTTTTGGGAATTGACGGTTGAATCGACCAAACCAGTAAAGGTGACAGATATAAATATTTTTTTGAATCGTGATGTATCGGTGATTCGTTATTTAGTATTAAAAAATTAAAATTTAAGTAAGAGACTATGCCAAGTAGATGCCTTAATCGTGTATTGTTAATTGGAAATTTAACCCGTGATCCAGAACTTCGTTATACCCCAGCTGGTATGGCTGTGGCCAGCTTTGGTTTGGCTACTAATCGTGTCTGGGTTACCAAACAAGGTGAAAAGAAAGAAGATGCACAGTTTCATCGAATTGTGGCTTGGAACAAACTAGCAGAACTATGTTCACAGCTTTTATCAAAAGGTCGAAGAATTTATGTAGAAGGAAGAATTCAGTATCGTGAGATAACTGATTCAGCCGGAGTTAAGAAACAAGTATCAGAGATTGTGATTGACGACATGATTATTTTAGATAATAAAGGAATTCCTCAGGGCGATCGTCAACCCCTGCACACAGAAGAGCATACTGTTGATCAGCAGCCTGGGGTGGAAGATGTGCCTACTGGCGAAATTGAGGACATCGTTATTCCAGATGAAATCGGTGAAGTGTCAATTGAAGAAAAAGGTGAATAAAATATGAAGCAAAAAAAACCACCAATCAAACCAAGATCGAAAGAATGTGCTTTTTGTAAAGCTAAGGTCGAACCACAATGGAGCGACGTTGAGCGACTGAAAGAATATTTGTCAGCTAGATCCAAGATAATGACTTCAAAATTTACCGGAGTCTGCGTCAAACATCAAAAAAGGTTGGCTGTGGCTGTTAAGAGAGCTCGGCACTTGGCCCTGATTCCTTTCACCACCCAAGAGTAGTGGGGGTGTTTGGTATAATCTTTAGGTGAACAAGGTTAAAGCCAGTTGGATAATATCATTACCGTACGCAGCGGTGTTGAAGGTCAAAAAAGGTGAAAAGGTAACTTTGGGTCAGGTATTGTTTGAGGGAGTGACTGAAACAGAGAAGGTAGTGGCTATGCAAAATCAACTGAAGGGGCTGACAAGCGATTTTATTAAGGAAATAAATTCCAAGAATAACCAGAAAGATTTTCAGCAAGGTGATGTGATCATTGAAAGCCAAGGGTGGTTTTCCCATAAAATAACATGTCCAGAAAGTGGTAAGTTTGCTGGTATTGACGAACTTCTAAACTTACATCTGATAGTTGGTTCAGAAAAATGGAGAGTAACTAGCCCAACAGAAGCAGTAGTGGGACTAATAACTGAGGATGAACTGAAATTAGAATTCATGGCACAAGAGTATTTGGGTAGGGGGCTTAACACCACAAAAGGATGGGTAAGTAACGGGTTTAAGAAAATAAATACGCTGTCAGATATTAACTTTGACTGTAAAGACAGGATAATTTTGGTTGAGAAAATGGCAGATACCGTTAGATTAAAATCAGAAGTGGTGGGGGTGGGAGCGATTATTGTGCTTGATGAAAATAATGAAACTGGAGATGCTAGAATTAATTTCAAGATACCAGGCTTGGCGGTTTCAAGAGAAGTTTATGATGAACTTTTGAAGCAAGTGGGACGGCCAGATGCCCGTGCCTTGGTAAATGGAAATAGTGGCAGGTTGTTATTAGTTGTTTGAACATTTTGTGCCAATAAAAATAGTTAGAAATATATTATTAGTGGCTGCTTTAGTGGCAGTTTTTTCGTTGGTCAGTTATCGTCTTGGAGAAAGTAAGGTAACTTATCCTAAAGGTGAACTGAATTTGTCGATGATGTGGCGAGTCAAGGATCGGCTGGCAAAAACATTCTTAGAAAAAGATAAGATGAAGGACTCGGAGTTGACCCAAGGGGCGATTTCGGGAATGGTTCAGGCGTTGGGGGACCCGTACACAGTCTACTTACCGCCAAAAGAAAATAAGAGCGCCAATGAAGATTTGGCAGGTGAGTTTGGTGGAGTGGGGATAAGCTTGGGATATAAAGAAAAATCTCTAGCGGTGATGTCACCGCTTCCAAAGACTCCAGCCGAAAGAGCTGGCGTGTTAGCTGGAGACTTAATTTTAAAAATTATTGACAAAGAAAAGAGGGTTGATCGAGATACAAATGATATCGCCCTTGATGAGGCAGTTAACTTAATTCGCGGTAAAGTGGGGACTGAAGTAACTTTGAAAATGTATCGTGAGGGAGTTAAAGAACCTTGGGAAGTGACTCTTAAACGAGATAATATTGTGGTGCCCAGTTTGGAATTAGAATTCAAGGAAGAAAAAGGTAAAAAGGTGGCATGGATAAAGTTGTATAAGTTTACCGACAGGTTGTATAAAGACTGGTCTGATGTGGTGAATAAGATTTTGACTGAAAAAAATCGCGGCAACTTTGGTGGAATTGTCCTGGATGTTCGTAACAATCCAGGAGGATTTTTACAAGCTTCAGTGATGGTAGCGTCTGACTTTTTGAAAGAAGGGACAGTAGTGTCACAGGAATCGTCAAATGGTTCTAAAGAGACTTACACAGTCGATAAATCACTTGGTCGACTTACCAGTGAAAAGCTAGTGGTATTAGTAAACGGGGGATCGGCTTCAGCATCGGAAATATTGGCGGGGGCTTTACGCGATCACAACAGGGCGAAGCTGGTTGGTGAAAAAACATTTGGGAAGGGAACAGTTCAACAACCTGAAGATTTCCCAGATGGATCTGGCCTTCACGTGACCATTGCCAGATGGTTGCTACCTAGTGGTAAAAATATTCACAAGGTTGGTGTAGAGCCGGATGTGGTTGTCAAATATGTGGCTCCCATTATTCCGACAGGTACTACAACACCTGTTCCCACTGGGACAAAAGTGGAGGTTAAGGATAACCAGTTGGATAAGGCGATTGAAGTGCTTTTGCAGTAACCATTGAAATCCTCGACATATATTCTTAGAACCGATAGTTTGCTGTCATGAGTAATCTCAGGCGCACGTACTGCAACTATCTACAAGCTCGTAAGTTACCTAACCGGAAAACAACTTACTGCGCAAGTTTCTTCGAATATACGTCCGAGTATTTCAGATCATTTTCAGCAAAGTGAATATATTATAATTTTATATGGATGAAAAAATTTTGAAAACATTTTTGATTGGACTGGGAGTTGGGGCGGTGGCGGTGGGCGCTTTTTTTGGTGGCGGGGTAGCTAGTCAGAGAGGGTGGTTAAAATTGCCAGGTGTGGATAATGCTGGAAATGTGACGATAAATAGATCAAAAGAAGTGGTGGATGAAGAATCGGTGGTGACGAGGGTAGTGGAGAAGGCAACTCCAAGCGTGGTGACGGTGTCGATTTCAAAAACGAATGTTGTGGGTGGAAATTTGCCACCAGGGTGGGATGTATTTGGCGACTTTTTTAATGTACCAAGAACTAAGCCAGTAGAGCAGAAGATAGAACAAGATATCGGTACTGGATTTGTTATTGAAAAAGATGGCTTGATAGTGACCAACAAACATGTGGTTTCGGACTCTGGTGCGCGATACAAGGTGGTGATTGGCAAAGACCAGGTGGTGGAGGTAAAAGATATTTATCGGGACCCGACCAGTGATTTGGCCATATTGAAAGTAGATAAAACCGGATTGACACCAGTAACTTTAGGTGACTCGGATCAATTGAAAGTTGGCCAGACGGTGATAGCCATTGGAACTGCGCTTGGTGAATTTAGATCGACGGTAACTAAGGGAGTAATCTCTGGTTTGGGTAGGGGAATTACTGCTGGGTCACCATTGGCAGGATCTGAAAGACTTGATAACGTAATTCAAACAGATGCGGCCATTAACCCTGGAAATTCCGGTGGTCCACTATTTAATTCAAGTGGTGAGGCGATTGGAGTGAACGTGGCGGTATCGCAAGAGGGACAAAGTATCGGATTTGCTTTACCAATTAATCTAGTTAAAGAATCGATTAACAATTTTAAGACAACTGGTGAGTTTGAAAGACCGTACCTGGGTGTTGGCTACCAGATGATTACCAAACAATCGGCACTTTTGAACGATGTACCTGCGGGCGCTTATGTAAAGTCGATTGTTGAGGGTAGTCCGGCTGAAGTGGCTGGACTAAAGGTTGGGGATATTATTGTGGAGATGGAAGGTAAAAAGTTGGTTGACGAAAAGAATGCATCTCTAGCCAATATGATTAATCGTAAAAAAATTGGTGACATGGTAAGTCTAAAAGTGTGGAGAGAGGATAAGGAACTGGCCTTTAGTGTAAAGCTAGAAAAAAGGAAATAGAGTTGGTGGTGGTATAATCGGCAGTATATGGCAAACAAAGTACATGGACAAGAGCTGGTAAAAACATTAGTTATTGCTGAACCAATGGGATTAACTCGTATATTTGATAATAGAACTACGTTGAGCGTTGTCGAACCGAGCCCTCTGCCTACACTTTTTGGGCTAAGAAACGGAAATAACCTGGAAGTTCGTGATAGGCATGGTAGAACAGAAGGTCGGACATTTCTTTTCATGGATGAAAACAAGCTGGATTTGTGCGGTGAAGGGACTGAAAAAACTGTAGTTGACAATGGCCTGTTGGGAAATGTTCGGATTACTTTGGTAAGGGGGACTGGTGATGCTTTGAGAAAGCGTATTGAGGCAACTCCAAATAGAAAAGTTATTGACTAATTTTTTCGGCTTATTTTCCAGGTGATTTTTCTTGTTTATCTGTTGTGGGCGACAGTTTGTTGGTGATTGGTTGAGTGGGGGTGGGGAGTCGGGCAGAAAGTCCGGGGATAGCCTGAGGAAGTTTTCTTTCGGTCAAGTTTTTTAGTGCGGCTTCGGTCTGATTCAATAGGTCAACAAATTCTTCCTTGTTTGTAGGTATCTTAGTTCGTAGTTTCTGGAGCATCTAATATGGATAGCTCGAGGAGCATATCGGTGATATCGCCATCAAGGCAATTTTTTAAATTGAACTCTTTGTTGATACGATGGTCTTTGATCTGATTGCGTGAGTAGTTATAGGTGCGGATTTTGTCGGCACGCATGGCTAGACCGATTTTTTCGCGAGTAGAGCCGTTGGTAGCTAGTCGTTTATCCTCTTCGTTTTGCCATAGTTTGGCACGAAGTAAGGTCCAGGCAATTTCTTTGTTTTGTTCTTGGGAACGTTCTTGACGGACAGAGAAGGTTAGTCCTGTTGGTTTGTGAAGAAGACGAACAGCGGTGCTAACTTTGTTAACATTTTGACCTCCATTTCCGCCGGCTCGGGAAGCTGTTATTTCAACATCATCAGGATTGATGACTATATCATGTGAAGTTACTTGGGGGAGGACAACTACGGCAGCGGTTGAAGTTTGGATACGACCCTTCTTTTCAGTAACAGGAACTCTTTGGACGCGGTGGGTACCTGTTTCCCACTTTAATTGGTCAAAGGCACCCATTCCAGATATTTTAATGATATTGCTGTCAACTTGGGAAACTTTCCAACCGACTTTTCCAGCATAACGACTATACATGTGCATAAGATCTTCCATCCATAGGGCTGATTCATCACCACCGGGACCGGGTCGAAATTCGAGTAGGGCAATGTTTGGGTTAATGGTTGGCATGTTTTATTGATTTAAGAAATATGATTTATGATATATGAATAATACAAAAAAAGCCGTTAGAAAACATTGTTTTCAAAACGGCTTTCAACTAGCTAATTTTTGTCAGCGGCTTTTTTAGCCTTTTTATCGGCAACCTTTTTAGCCTTAGCAGCTTTGTAGGTAACACCCTGAGTAACTTTTTCTTTAAACTTGTCGATACGTCCCTTAATGTCAACGAATTTTAGTTGTCCAGTGAAGAATGGGTGGCATTTGCTGCAGACCTCGACTTCAATAATTTCAACGGTTGAACCGGTAATAAATTTGTTGCCACAGGCACAGCTGACTTGGCAATCTTCAAAATATTTAGGATGAATAGCTTGTTTCATAGTAGTAGATTATAGCAAATATTTAATTAATTTGGGTTTTTGACAATTATGTATATTGATTTATATTATTGACATTGGGTAAATTATGTATTATCATGGTTTTATGACATACACAATTTCAATTTCGAGCAGGAAGCTAGGATATTTTCCTGAAGAATTACTAAAAAAAATGAAGATAAAAGGTAAGGGTAAAGTAGTAATTTTTGAGGATAATGGAAAGTGGGTGATTAAACCAGTAAAGGATATTATGGAATTTGCCGGAATGACTAAGAAAAAAATGCCTAAAGATTTTGATTATAGAGAGTATATGGAGACACACTACAATGAATCTGATAGATTCTAATGTTTGGATAAGATTGGCAGAAGGTCAGGTTGGGGTGGTTGAGTTTGTGAAATTTGTGAGAGATGGATCTAAGCAGTTTTATTTACCGGGAATTGTGGTCGCAGAGATAGAGTGGGTATTAAGGAGTGTCTACAAGAGAGAAACGACTCAAATTATTGAGTTTGTAGATTCAATCGTGGGCATGAACAATTTGGTTGTATTTAGTGATATCAATATTAATAAGTCGTTGGATTATTTTCGAAAATATAATATTAAAATGATAGATGCCATGATTGCTTCAATTATGGATGGCAGTGATATGATTGTGAGTTATGATAGAGATTTTGACAAATTACCAGGGATTAAGCGAGTTGAGCCAAAAGATCTGCTGGTGAAATAGTTTTCTGTTCTCCAGTCGACATGTTTTTGAGGGTGACTTGATTGTTTTTGGCTTCATCTGGCCCAATCACTGCGACAAATGGTATGTTTTTGTCACTGGCATATTTGAACTGTTTACCGAGCTTGTCGGCGATAGGGTAGAGGAGCGTGTTGACATTATCTTTTCTCAATAAATTTGCCAACTTAATGCTTTCATTTTGTAATTCCGGAGAAAAAATGGATACTAAAACTTTGGCACTGGAAAGCGAATCTGGAACCATTTTTCGATCTTTTAAAATATCGCAAATTCTTTCAATACCAAATGAGCCACCGGTAGCCGGTATTTGTTTGGTGTCGCCAATGTAGCGGCCAATCAAATTATCATAACGGCCGCAGCCGGCAATAGAGCCGACACCGCCATCAATTACCTCAAATTCCCAGACCGGGCCGGTGTAAGAGGCGAGTCCGCGGGCGATGGAAGTATCGAAACGATAGAGGTCTTCTGATATATTTAAAAGCTTAAAATAATCAAAAATTTGCTTTAATTCGTCCAGACTTTCTGAACCTATAGCTGTAGTGCCGACTGTAGATTTTAATTGTTCAATAATTTGATAATTATCCAAATTTAGGTAATTATTAGTATCGGTTATTTTTAGAATTTCGTTGGCCTGGTTTCCTTCCAGACCTCTTTTTTTAGTTAGCTCCTGTAAGACGCCTTCACGACCGATTTTTTTTAGTTTGTCAACGGACATGCATATGCCATAAAACTTATCAGCAGGAATATTTAGATATTCTCGAAGACCATCTAAAAATTTTCGATTACTGATACGGGCGATATATTTATCAAAACCGAGATGGTCAACTATTTCTAAGCCCATTTGAATAAATTCGGCATCAGCTATCATGGAGGATGAGCCAATGGTGTCAGCATCACATTGAGTAAATTGACGATAGCGACCTTTTTGGGTATTTTCGGCGCGCCAAACAGGTTGGATTTGGTAACGCTTGTAAGGAAAGGAAACTTTATCAAAATTTGCGGCTACTGCCCGGCACATCGCAGTCATTACTTCGTACTTAAGCATGACATCACGATTGCCGGGATCTTTGAATCGATAAAATTGTTTTTCGGCCTCTTCACCACTGACACCCAACATAAATTGGCTGTATTCTACGGCCGGAGTTTCGAGGGGTTCGTAGCCGTATTTTTCAAAAACCGATTTGAAAGTGTTGATGACAAATTCGCGTAATTTGATATCGGAGGCGAACCAATCATTGAAGCCACGAAGAGGTTGCGGTTTTAAAGAAGTATCAGTCATGGGTAGATTTTATCATTAACCGGCTTCGAATATTTCTTTGTTGACGATTTTGCGGTTCCAATTTTCAGCAGCTTCCAATACATAAATTGTTGGTGGAAATTTAACGGTTGCTTCCCGGTCGACAACATAATTTTGATCGCGACTACGGCGTTCAGTGCTGAGTAGTACCGTATTTTCGCCGATATTGCTGAAGACTGCACCTTGGCCGGCGTTTACTGCCCAAATATTTCGGGCTACTTTGAGGGATTCCTGTCGCATAATGTTTACTGGATACAATTTCTTTTTAGCAAAAGTGTCATAGCGTCGTTCAACATCTTCCTCAAATTTATTCCCCCAGGTACGGTTAAAATCTGTATCTCTAAGTGCGGATACCTGTGTCATTACTCGTCGGACGGTTTTGTCATATATGGGGTTGTTATTGGTTAGATTGGAAATTTTTTCTACCGAAAGTCGGCCATTGTATTTTTTTATATATTCGCGGAGATTAGCCATATATTGTTCTAAGTTGGCCAAATTTTTCGGAGTAACCGGGCCGTTGGCACCGATTTCGGTATAATCAGTATCAGCGACATACATTTGTAAGCCGGCATTGATACCATAATTTTCAAAAAGATCGACTTTATCGGCCATTTCATCAATGATCAAAGGTACAGGTTCTACCTTGGGATTAGACTTGTAAGTATCAAGATTGGGATTGAGTGTATAGCCACCCTGATAATCGAACTCATTGATGGTACAAAGCATGGTGGTTAAGTCTACCGATTCACCGGACAATCCTTTGACCACAACTTCCGGTAAACGAATTTTTTGCTCCCAAGTATCATCTGTTTTTAGGCGATCTATCTCAAATAGAAGCCCGGTAAACTGAAGAGCCTTTTCAGGATTTGAAGTTTTGGATAATCCCTGTTGAAGAGTATTGGCTAAACGCTGTTTTTGTTTGATCAATTCCCGTGTAGAAATTAAATTCACTATTTCGTCATCAGATATTTGGCTAATTATATTTTGATCAATTAACTGGCGGGAATATTCAAGTTTGGGAGTATCATTGGGAATTCTTTGACCCAAAGATTCTAAGTTATCCAGTTGCTGGCAGATTAGTCGGTTGTACAGGTCGTCATATTCAGGATCGGGTTGCTGTTTAAGGCGGGAAATTTCTCTTCCGGCAATTTCCTTTTGATATTTTAACTTCCTGTCGATAGCTCCTTGTTGGCGGCGGATGGCAGCCCTAGTTTCGTAACCAATTGTGTCAGCCCACCATTGACGAGCAACAGTGGAAGTATCGGGCTGAGCAAGACTAGTATCCTTGTCCATTTGAGCCATTACATCAGCTTTTTCTTTTTGAGATATTTCCACAAGACTGGCTAAATCTTGAGACGAATTATATGGCGCCTGAAATTGGTCATAATTCCAAGATTGAGAGCGAGGGAGGACTTTGTTTTTAATATCAATGGGCTGAAAGGGCAATGACCTGGTTTAAATCTGAAACAATGTTTCTGGCTAATTTTTGAGCATCCTGTTCTATAGCCTGGGAAACAGTAACTGATCTTTTGAACAGTCGCTGACCGAATAAACTATCCAACAAAGGATTGGACTTGACTTCATTTTTATAAATTTTCTCCGGTGATTTCATAATTTTTACTTTCATAATTTTTAATATTTTAATAACTTGACCGATCACTTCTTTGTCTGGTTGGTAATCGGTCGGGAATAAATACATCAATGGTGGTCCGTTCACCATTTTCGATAGGTCCGGGACGACTGACCCAGCTACCGGGTGGTTGATAAGAAATAGTAACGGTTTCTTCAGTCAGAAAGCCACCTGAAAATTTTTGGCATCGGGAAAGTATCGGTCCGTCCCGGCGCGGATCGTAATTTCTGATGCTAATGTCAACGGTTTTATTCATAATTTTATTTTAATTTAATAATTTGGGGAACAAAAAAATCCCCCAAGAGCGGGGGATTTGAGAATTTAAATAAGATTTGTTTTAGGTCGAAACAACACCCCGCTGGTTGGTGACCACGGTATGGGTGTGATGGAAAAAACAATTTGTCAGAGTAAAATTCATATTATTTGTTGATTATATACCATATCTCATAATATTCAATGGCCAAAAGAACCATTGATCAGTTAGAAGTGTTTATGAAGAGTTTGTAATGAATACAAAAATTGCAATAATCGGAAACTATGCAGCGGGAAAGACTACATTTGCCAATAAGTTGGGAAAGTTGTTAAAAATAAAGGTATATCATCTCGATGAAATCTACTTTAGAAAAAAGAAAGATAACCCCGACTTTGATTGGGATAAATATCAAACCAAATTGGTCGGCAATAATAAGTGGATAATTGAAGGAAATTTTCCTAGAACGTGGGACATTAGAGTTGGTGCTGCCGACAAAGTGATTTTTTTTAACTTTCCAATATGGTTGTCTTTGTTTAGATACGTTTATAGAAAAATTAAGTTTAAAACTCGGGATGGAGTTGGACTAAAAGAAATAAAGAAAATTATATTTTTCCCCAAACTTAGGGTTGACGGTGATAAAGCGGTGATTTTTAGGTCAAACAAGGAGTCGGATGACTATCTAGGACGGCACCGTTGTAATTTGGTCACTTTTTTAGTATGTTTTTACCTGTTCTTCGGTTAACAGTATTCAAATGACTCGGTGAAGAGTAAAATCAATGTCATGAAAAAAGATATGGTTGTGCCTATTGTTCAAGTAAAAGTGTAATTAGAAAAGGTGTCAGACGAGGAAAAATTAAATACTTTTGTAAAGATTGTCAACATTGGTTCCAAATTAATCGAACCATCACCAAGAAATTTGATACGAAAAAGGTTTTAAATCTTCATTTGTCTGGACTATCATTTCGAAATTTAGGTGAGACTCTGGACATTAACGCTTCAACTGTTTATCGAAAGATTAAACCACTGTTAGAAGAGATGCCACATTGTGCTGATCTCTCCCGAGGCAATGACAAGCACTATTCTGGCATCCTTCTCCTAGACGGCAAATACACTCATGTCAAAGGCTACAACGACAAGATTCCTGTTATCTATGGAATTGATTATCTAACTCATGACATTGTTCATTTTGTTTTATCAAAAGGTGAAAACTACCAGACCTCTCTATCGTTCTTTCAATCTCTTCGGCTATTGGGTTATCCCCTTAAAGCTCTAGTGTGTGATGACAATCAAAATTTCCAATTAGCTTGTAGCCGAGTCTATCCTAAATCAGTAATTCAAATTTGTCACAATCACTACAAAGAAAACATTAGAAGACAGCTATTTGTTAGAAGTGACTCAACCTATCGACCATTTATGTATGAGATTGAACAATTGTTTTCTAGAAGAAGATCAATAGCAGAATTTTTCTCAATCATCAGAAAAATTCTGCTTAAGTACGGAAATGATCCTAAATGTCAGGGAGTAATCATTGATATTGAAAAAAGAAAGAATGTTCTTCTAGCCTATATGCTCGATAAACATATTCCTAGAACCACAAACCTAATTGAATGTTTCAACTCTCATCTCGAAGGCAGACTAAAAAGTGTTAAAGGTTTCGAATCAATTGGTCATGCCAGATTATGGTTTAATGCCTACTTTATCAGAAGAAGATTAAAGCCGTTTACTGACTGTACCGGACAATTTAAGAAACTAAATGGTAAATGTTCACTTGAAACCGTAATTCAAAACGAAACAAAATTTCAAACACTAAAACAAAAGTTCAGGTGACCGTTTTTGCAACGGTACGATCTAGGACTGGGGGTGGCTGAAGGGACTCGAACCCTCGACCCTTCCCTTCACAGGGGAATGCTCTAACCAACTGAGCTACAGCCACCATATACTCGCAATGCGAGAATTTTCAATTAACAATTTTCAATTTACAATGAAAAGAGTTAAAAATAAATCCGCCAGTTTTTGGCGGATTCTGTCGATACAGTAATTACCGCCAATTACTTGGTGGTATGGTGATGGTTTAAGATCACGATTACTGAATTCATTGTCAGTATTTTATCAATAAATAGGGTGATGTCAAATTATTTCTTAGTCGGAGTTGGTTCGGGTTTGTAGTCGAGGTCGATTAGGCGAACAGCATTGTAGGTTTTAGTGGCCTTTTCATCAGGGCGGAGGATGGCGATTATGCGATGACCAGACTTAACATCTGTTTGTTTAATTTTTTGCTGAGTTATTGATAGGTACTCAGTCTTAGTGTCCATGCGGATCTGGAAAAGAGTGTTCTTGTTGTGGGTAGGTACCAGTGTAAGAATTGAACTAGTCTTAGACATGTCAACTATTTTACCTGTAGTTACGGTTTTTTTTATCTGTAACTTGGAAAGGTCGGTCACTATGATTCGTTTACCTAAAAAGGTGTTAGCCTGCGTGTCGTCGATACCAAGGACGAGAATGTCCTGACCGACTTTGAGTTTAGCAAGAGTGGTTTTGTTCCGGTTGGCGTCGATAATTGTCAAGGTTGGATCAAGTTGGATTATGCGCGTCTCATTGTGGTACTCAATACTGAGGGACTTGTCACTAACTTCGACAATCTTTCCTGCTATGGATTTTTTAGATGTGGAAGGGCTGATAATTTGCATGAGTTTTTCTTTGACTTTTTGTTGGACGACTTCACGAATTTTTTGGATATCATCGGAGACAGTGTTGGTTGGAGAGGCAGTAGGTGTGGCAACTTCTGTTGGTTCCGGAAGAATTGTGGGAACTTTGACAATGGCATTTGAGGGTTTTATGGCGAGGGCAAAAAATATCAAAGTTAAAAATATCATATTATATTTTGGCGGTAGAATAGGTAACCTGGACATTTACTGTTGATTGGTTGTCGGCAGCATCAAAGGCATCGATTTGGATGTTGTTGAGACCTGACTCTAGGTCGATTTCCATCTTAAACTCACCTTTGTCTGAGGCAGTGGTCTGGAAGTGTTTGAGGCTGGTGTTGATAATTATTTGACTGTTGGGAGAGGCAGTACCAATGATTTCCAACAGGGAGTTGGCGACTATGTCTTCGTTTTTGGGACTGGAGATAATGAGTGTTGAATCAGGATTGGAAGTATTGTTAGTTTTTATGTCTTCGTTGATTTTGGTTTCTAGTGAAGATGAAGTTGGAGCCGGAGATGTTTCATTAATTACTGGAGTGGGAGCTGGTTGGCTGGCAGTTCTTTTACTCTTTTGAGATGCCAAATAGCCTCCGGTGAGACCGAAGCCCAAAAGTGCGCCTAAAGTAATAGCTAGGGTGATTTCTTTAAACATGAGTAGTTGGTAGATGATACCACGGAAGGGGGTTGGTAAATGTTAAAATCAGGTATGGAAATAAAAAATAATGGTCAAAACGGCTTGCAAATTATTGGTAAAAAAGAAACAGTATTGGTAAATCCTTCGGGAGATACCCTGAAAAAATCAAGCTCTCGAGTAATTTTATATAACCGGAAAGTTGAAACTGGTTTACTAACCATGGAAAATAAAGTTCTGATAATCGGACCGGGAGAGTATGAGGTTGGTGGTGTAGAAATTAATGGTCATAACGACGGTGAGAGTGGAGTGGTGTATTCGGTAGCAATTGATGGACTAACTGTGGCAATACTGGGAAGTATGAAAGGAGAATTGAGTGAAAAAAAGATTGATAAGATCGGCGCCGCCGATGTTTTATTGGCAGATATCAGTGGTTGTGGTGAGTCACAGAGTAAGGTACTTCTAAAACTAGCAAAGAAATGGGGTATAAATTATCTACTACCTTACGGACAAAGGATCGGTGGTACTGAAATTCATGACTTTTTAAATGTGGCTGATAATGAGGGTTTGGAGCCGGTGTCCAGTCTTAAAATGGATAAGGACACATTACCTGAGGGAATGGAAACAGTGTTATTAAAGGAGACTTTAACTTAAGATATGAGTGATAGCTTGCGAATGCCTCCACATTCTGATGAAGCGGAAACCAGCGTTCTTGGTTCAATATTGATTGATAATGACGCTATATTGTCGGTCTCAGAGTTTTTAAGACCAGAGCATTTTTATGATCCGAATAAATTTTGTGTGTACGAAGCTATGCTTAGTTTGTATGAGAACAGGTCACCGATTGACATAGTGACTGTTTCGGAGAAACTGCGGGAATTAAAATCACTTAAAAAAGTAGGTGGAAAGGCATTTTTAAGTAGGTTGGCTAATGATGTACCAACTAGCGCAAATGTTGAAAGTTACGGAAAAATCATTAAGTCGTTATCTGCTAAAAGAGAACTAATATCAGCGGCTGGAAGAATATCGGAGCGTTCGTTTGACGAGGGAGTGACATCACCTGAACTGTTGGATTACGCTGAACAGGAAATATTTTCACTTAGTCAAAAGCACTTAAAGTCTGTTCCGACCTCGCTAAAAGAAGTTTTAACTGCTAGTTTTGATCGCCTTGACGAACTACAAAAGATGGGGACCGGACTTAGGGGAATTCCGACGGGGTTTCATCAACTGGATAGCATGCTTGCTGGAATGCAGGATAGCAACTTGATTGTACTGGCGGCTCGCCCTGGAGTTGGTAAGACCGCTTTTGGCTTGAACATAGCTCGGTATTGTGCTGTTGAGAAAAAAGTACCTACTTGTATCTTTTCACTAGAAATGAGTAAGGAAGAGTTGGTGGATCGTTTGTTGGTGCGACAGGGGTTAATTGACGCTTGGAAACTTAAAACTGGTCAGTTGTCGGATGACGATTTTGCGTCGTTGTCAGAGGCTATGGGAGTGCTAGCTGAGGCTCCATTGTACATTGATGATACTCCTGGTCTGACGGTAACAGAACTAAGAACTAAAGCTCGAAGATTACAAGTCGATAAGGGGATTCGATTTATTATCGTCGATTACTTACAGTTGATGCATGGAATGTCGCGTGACAATCGGGTACAAGAAGTTTCGGAGATCTCTCAGGGTCTAAAGAATTTGGCCAGAGAGCTAAAACTACCAATCGTCGCAATGGCCCAGTTAAACCGACAAATGGAGAGCCGAGGTGGTAAGCCAAGGCTATCTGACCTTCGAGAATCAGGAAGTATCGAACAAGATGCTGACGTGGTGATGTTTTTACACCGTGAGGACGAAGAGGTGAGAGAACTTGTCATGTGTTCGATTGAAAAACACCGAAACGGTCCGACTGGTCAATTCAACCTATACTTTAATGGAAAGCAAGTTAGTTTTTTTGATGTGGAGAAGAAGTAAATAGATATGGCAGTAGATGTTCGCAAAAATATGCTAGGAACTGAAGTTACTAGGCTGATTCGAGAGCCAGAGGCAAGAGATAGTGAATTGAGAATTAATGTAATGAAAAGTTTAAGAAGTGACGGTTCAACAGAAATGGGTAATATCGCAGGTTGGTTTGAGTTGCATCACTTGGGTGATGATTCGATAGCTGATCTGGCGAGCGCTGTGTGGAAATCAGGGCCCGAAAGGAGACTCGATACCCCAGAGTCGATTATTCAAGTACTGGATTTTTGGGGAAATGAACAAAAGAAAAACATGGAGGAAAATCCTGATATAACCAAATCTTGGTCTAATGATGATTATGTTAATGAGACTGGAAAAATGTGTTGTTTGATAGATTACTTATTGAGTGCCAGCGACAATGCAATATCCGAGGATATATTGGAAAGATGTAGCTCAGAAAATGTTGTAAAGGCGATGGGTTTGATTGTCGAAAGAAGTTATGGAAAAAATCGAGCCCGACAGATATTAAGTGATCTTGGCATTGGAGAATATCAAGTTTGTAGAAAACTGTATGAGATCGTGGAGCATGGAGTTGATCAGGATAAAATAAATTAGTTTTTTTGATGTGGAGAAGAAAGGCTAAACGGATCTAAGAGTGGTACAAAGTGTTTTGGGAAATGCGGTATGAAAATCTTGAATAAATCGAGCCCGAATTTGTTCCATGGTGCTGATATGGGAGTGAGCCGAAGAAAGATCGAGGGAAGTTAATGACGAACGAGAGGCGGCCTCAGCTTGTTGATGGAGAGTAATAAGTTCCTCTCTTGAATAACTTTCCCTACGGTTTGGGTCAAAAGTTTTCATAGTGCCGAAAGAGGGAATCGAACCCCCATGACATTGCTGCCACACGATTTTGAGTCGTGCGCGTCTACCAATTCCGCCATTTCGGCAATAACTCGTCTATTATCTCACGTCCTGACCCGGATTTTAAGTATATTTCCAACTGTCTTGCTTCTTGACGACTGTCACAAATCTGGACATAGACCAGTGACGGTTTCTGGTCCTTTGTTGTTTGACACTTGCCAGCACCACGTTGGTTCAACCTTCGGTTTAAATTATCCGTAAGTCCTTTGTAAAATGTTCCATTGCTGCACTTAAGTACATATACATAGTAAGTGTTCATGTCGTGTGCGCGCCCACCACGGCGGGCAAGTCTACCAATGGAGTTTATCCGCCAAGGCGGACCATTTCGGCAAAGCAAGACAAGTATAGCAAAAATGTAGTGTAAAATAGCTTATGGTTTTGGGATTAATCAAGCTTCTGGGGATAGTACTTTTTTTATATCTAGTATGGCGAAATTTGAACGATGATTATCGCGATGAGCATTTAATTTCGTATGGTTGGAGCTCAATAATGGTGATGCTTTTGGGTGGAAGGATCGTTTATGGACTGTGGAACTGGGGGGCGTTAAATGATAGTTGGACTAGTTGGCTGATGGTATGGAAAACATCCGGATTCAATTATTACGGAGGAGTCATGTTTGTATTACTTTGGACTTGGTGGTTTTGTTTAAAAAATGAATGGAAACTTTGGTCATTTTTGGAAGACGTTACTCCAATATATTATCTGCTTTTGGCTTTTTTGAGTGGGGGTGAATACATTCAAAGAGGTTTAGATTTTAGACTATTGGTGTGGATGATTGTTTTCGTGATAGGCTATCTATTGGCAAATTTTTTGAAAGGTAACTACCGCTCAATCTCTTGGTATAGAAGTGGAAAAAAAGGATTTATATTCTTTGCTACTAACCTAGTAATGGGTTTGGTCGCTACCGTCATTTCGTTCCTATTTAAAGATGGGTTGTTTCTAATTATTTTGTACCTAGGACTGAGTTTGATTTTTGGGGTGGGATTAGTTATTCTTGGAGAGACATATGGTACAAAAAAATAATCAACCAGTAGCAAGTATACCTAGCCGACTATTGTTGCCCATAAAAACATTTTTGGAATCAGAAATTATTAAGTGGAAAAGAACAGAAAAAGACATTAAAAAAAGTGACCCTTTTTCTGACACTAATCGACTAATGCAAAATTCAGTAGAACAGGATGTTGATGAGCAAGTAGGACATTTTGAGTCAGAAGTTAAAGTCTCATTTGTCAAAAAACAACTGGTCCAGCTCCGTAAGGCATTAACTATGATCAAGGTGGGAAAGTACGGCATTTGTGAAAAATGTGGAAAAATGATTGATACTGATAGATTGGCCGTAAAGCCAGAGGTCACTATCTGTATTAACTGTGCAGTGGATCGTGAATGATGTAATTGTTAAAAACTACGGTGTCAGTTTTGGTCAGAGTTTTCCTGGGATAATTTTTATTAGTGCTTTGCTTTTGGTGGTGTTGATAGTAATGGCGTGGAGAGATAGAAAAGTTTCTTTATGGCTGGTGGTATTAGGGGGGGGACTAAACTTGATCGAAAGATTGTTTTTTGGATATGTAAGAGATTACTGGAAAATCCCAGGAATTTCGCTGTATAATAACATCAATGATTGGTTAATTTTTGGAGGAGTAGCGTGGTATATTCTGGAGAAATTGAAGGAAAAAAAGTAAACGTTGTATATGAAGACGACTACTTAATGATTGTTGAAAAACCATCGGGTATGGTGACGACTCGAGAGATGAGAATGGGTAATGACGGCATAAGTTACCTTGAAGATTGGGTGGGGGAAAACCGTCCAAATGATATGCACAGAAAGGGGATTGTTCATCGACTGGATAAAGACACCTCGGGATTGGTGGTAGTGGCAAAAACAGAAGAGGTTCGAACATTATTAAAAGATATTTTCAAGCAGAGGAGGGTCACTAAAAAATACTTGGCGGTGGTGGGAGGCGACCTACCCAAAATTGGAGATATGAACATGCCCATAAAAAGGTCTAAGTATTACTTAGGAAGGTTTAAAGTTGATGTGGATGGTAAAAGTGCGGTAACTGAGTTTGGTGTATTGAAAAAACTAAAAATTGATGGAAAAATGTTTTCATTGGTTGAGGTAAATCTGAAGACTGGTAGAACTCATCAGATCAGAGTTCACTTTAGTTACTTGGGGTGGCCGCTCATGGGAGATAGCGTATATAAAGGGTATAAATTTCCCGGATTAAACCGACAATTTTTACATTCTGCATATATTAAGTTTGTCCACCCAAAAACCTTAAAAGTAATCGAAATAAATTCGCTTTTACCATCTGAGTTACAGGAAATTATTGATAAATATGGGGTTTAAAAAATATGCTGTTTCGACACTTTTGGTGGTCGCAATACTCGTGATGGTGGGTGTTTTTTTGAAATCTTATAGAGGTATGAGCCAGGATTTGAGACTGGCCTATGTTGATGAGAGTGGAATAGTAATTAAGTCAATTTCCAAACAGCGAAGGATGGTAAATATTGCTCGGGTAAGCAGTGATGTACCGGTATGGGTTCCTGGTGGGTTGGGGTGGTATGAAGCTGGGAAAATAAAAAAATTGCTGGAACAGGAAAAACAGACTGACAAGGTGGATGACATATTGGTCTTTAACTTTGGTTTTAATCCAGATATTGTTAGGTTTTCTTCTGAAAGTATTAGTCGAGATTGGTGGCAGATGGGAAAGGTTTGGGGATGGGGTAATTTTATAACTTACAGTTTAAAGGGAGATGGAGGACTAATGACTAAGGAAGAAAAAATTACCGGCCAGTTGTCGGTTGAAAAGGAATTTTTAACCACTATCATGCAAAGAGATTTTGCCGATTCACAGGTGATTGAAGAGGGAGTTAAAGCATCGGTGTATAACGACGGCACCGCCAATGGTTTGGCGGCGGTGGTGGCTAGAAATATGGAATGGATGGGGATGACTGTGTATGGAGTCGAAAGCGTAAACCGAGAAGGAGTAGGTGAAAAGTGCCAGATTATTTATGGTGATAAGGTGCTAAAGACTAAAACGTGGGAACATCTGAAGACATTGTTTTTTATGTGTGAGCAAACTCAAGATGCTCTCTTGGGTGAAAAAGAAGTCGAGTTATACCTGACTGATAAATACGCTGAAATGATAAACTATCAAAGCTATAATAATAGTAACTAGAAATTAGTAACTAGTAACTAGAAAAAAATATGTCAGGACATTCAAAATGGGCGAATATTAAAAACAGAAAAGGAGCGCAGGACCAGAAGCGGAGTGTGACATTTACAAAAATGTCAAAGAACATAATTACGGCGATTAAACTGGGTGGAAATAATACAAATCCTGAAGGTAATTCGTATTTGAAGACAGTGCTTGATAAGGCTCGTGAAGTAAATATGCCTAAGGAAAATATCACGAGGTTGATAGAGAAATTTAATCTAAGAAAGGATCACTTGCAAAGTCTTTATTTAGAAGGATTTGGCCCACATGGGGTGCCGGTGATGGTAGAGGTTGAAACCGATAATAAGAATAGAATACTTGGAGAGATACGACTTATCTTTAAAACTAATGGTGGGAGTTTGGGTGAGGAGGGAAGTGTTGGTTATCTGTTCGAAAGAGTTGGAGAAATCGAGGTGGAAAAAATGGACGAAAGTTTGGAGTTGGAGTTAATTGATAAGGGAGCATTGGAAATCGATGACAAGATAATTATTGTTGAGGCAAAGGCACTGGGCGAAATAGTTAGGTTCTTAAAAGAAAAAGCGATAGAGGTAACCTTGGGAAAACTGATTATGAGATCTTTAAACCCGATAAGCCTACCATCCGAAACTGAGGTGGGTGAGGTACTTGATATGATTGATGAGTTAGAAGAAAACGAAGAAGTGGCCGGTGTGTTTGCCGGCTTTGACTATCATGAATAAAAGATTTAGATACATGATGTCGGCACTTATTTGTGCCCTAGGATTTGGGTTATTTATATCACTGCCGTATGAGTCAAGGTATTTTGGATTGATGGCAGGGGAGGTATTGGTGGTTTTTTGCATGTGGTTTGGGCTGGGGATTTTGTTTGAAGGTAACTTTTATGTTCGAGTGATGTCGGTACTTTTGCCAATTATGTTTTTTACTGGTTTTGGAATGTTTGGGGCTCTTCTAGCTGACAACTGGCTGTCGGTGGTACTGATGTCAATATTTTACGGTCTAATTACTTACGTCATGTTTTTGGTGGAGAATGTGTTCTTGGTAGCTATCGGGTTCAAAACAGTACCACTATACAGAGCTGCCTATACGGTATCGTTGATATTACTACTATTGTCAGCCTTTTTTATGTACGATAGTCTTTTTTCTTTTCGAACAACCTACATTTATAACACTCTATTTTCAATACTAATTTCGGGACTGATTTTTCTATACCAGTTTTGGTCTGTATCGATTGAGTTGCCAGATGATGGTAAAGACCTTAGCTTGCGTTCGTACGTACTAATACCGACACTCTTAGTAGCTGAAATGACTTTAGTGCTATCTTTTTGGCCAGCGGGAATATTTAAAGGTTCGGTCTACTTGGTATCGGCAATATACGTTTTATGTGGCTTGATTCAGGCAGATATCCGCAATCGATTGTTTATGAAGACCAAACTAACCTTTTTGTGGATAACTATTGCCATACTTTCCGCCATATTGATGGTTACAAAGTGGAATTAAACTAAAAATGGTAGTGGAGTTGAGCCTTTTGAATTTAATCTCAAATATCCTCTTGGAATCGGAGATTTAGGTTCAAATTGAGTAAATAATTTACTAGTAATGAACATTTTTTTAGGTAGGGTAGTGAAGGGAGGGGAGTAAGATAGGCAATATTTTCACACTTTATCCTATAATTTTCACAGATAAAGTCCTATAATATTATAGGGTAGGTGATATATATTGATATAGTCTGTGTGAATAAGTAGTTGGCAGCCTCGAATGGATCTGCTAGCTGTTCGAGAGTAGTCACAGTGGGGGTAGGGATAAGTAATGTAATTAATAGTAGTTTAATTGTTTATTGATATACGTTGGAGACGGGGTGTAGTAGTTGAAGTATTCTAGTACTCGTCTATCAGGGAGACACTAGAATATTATATGTCGCACAATGTATCTTTTGCGACGTATGTCAAAACGGAAGTGTGGGGGAGGGTTCTGTAGAAAAAATAAAAAGTTAAAAATAAAAAGTTAAAAAAAACAATAAATATTATTTTGTGATTAGATAACTATATTATTTATCCATTAGTCGCCCGCTTACCCTTTGTGTTACAAATTTGGCGACTTAGGTTCAAATCCGTTTGTCGGACTCCCCTCGGCTGATATTTTAGAGTATAGGTAGATATATTGCCTATAAATAGGCACAATACATATATGACCTCACCAAAGGCCCTAGAAATGACGATTTGATAGTTCGGGGTGTTAAGATAGACTATGACATCTGATTTGGTAGCCTTGACAGTTAACTTTTTAGAATATTTAGAGGTGGAGAGAAACTGCTCTCGATTGACCATAAGAAACTACGCCCATTATCTAAACACTCTAATCCAATACCTTCATGAAGAACTAAAAATGGTTTCTCCAAAAATAGAAGATTTAACATTTGAAGTAATTAGAAAATTTAGGGTTCACCTGAGTCGAAGTCCTGGGACAGCTGGGGCTGATATGAAATCGGTAACTCAGGGGTATTATGTAATCGCTCTAAGGTCTTTTCTAAAATGGTGTGTCAAAAATGATATCAAGTGCCTTGCTCCGGAAAAAATTGAGGTTCCGAAAAATAATGACCATTCTCTAAAGTTTTTGGATGATGAACAAATGACCAGACTTTTAAACCAACCACTACCTTCATCTAAAAATGGCTTGAGAGATAGGGCAATATTGGAGCTTTTGTTCTCAACTGGACTGCGGGTATCGGAACTAGTTGGACTATCCCGTGACCAGGTTAACCTATCTACCAGAGAATTTGGGGTGATTGGTAAGGGTGGTAAGTCACGAGTAGTGTTTGTGTCTAAATCAGCAGCACTTCATGTGGAGCGGTATCTAAAGTCACGGATGGATAAGATGAAACCACTGTTCATTCGAACTGGTGGTAAGAGTTCAATAACGGACGGTGACGAAAAGATGAGATTGTCAGCTCGATCAGTCCAGAGATTGGTGAAGCACTATGTCCGAGCCGCTAAGTTGCCGGTAGCGGCGACTCCCCATACACTAAGACATTCAATGGCAACTGACCTTTTACGGGCTGGGGCTGACCTTAGATCAGTTCAAGAACTGTTGGGTCACAAGAATATTGCCACTACCCAAGTCTATACGCATGTGACTGATGCTCGTCTTCGAGAGGTTCACGAAAAATTTCACAAAGGAAACAAATAATCCGAATCCCCTGCTGAGAATGATATGTACCGAATATGTCCTATAGTTGACATGTTTCTGGGCATATAGGGGAAAATATTGATCCAATCTCTGTCTTTACTTGAGCATTTCTAAATTTCCCGTATTTTAGGCTTAAAATAAAAATTCTAAGCTAATTAGCAGAGAGCACTTTTGACTGCTAAAAGACACTATCTCATAAGTTTAGTCTTATAATGTGAGATATATCCCCTACCCTTACGTATCCTATATTTATTTCTTGGCAGGAACCTCGTCGTCGGGGCTGTTATTGATGACTGTCATGGCTGTTAACTTGTCGTCGGTTGACTTGAATCTCATCAAAATAACCCCTTTGGTGTTGCGACTAAGTGTGGGAATATTTTTGAGTGGCAAATTGATGGTAATTGCTTTTTTGGAAACCAGAATCACCTGATCTGCTAACTCAGAAACGACTTGAGCGGCAGCAATTTGACCTGTCTTCGAAGTCAAAGCAGAGACCTTGACACCAAGTCCACCACGTTTTTGAAGTGGGTATAAGTAAACATTACTACGTTTACCAACACCGTTTTCAGTGACAACTAAAAGATGTCGGAAAAACGAACCATTCTTTTCTTTTGAGGCAGCGGTGAGAGTAGCAGGAACAACGTCCATGCTGACTAGATAATCATTGTCTTTGAGAGCAATACCTCGGACACCTTGAGTGTGACGACCCATGGGTCTGGCGTCAGCTTCGTTAAAGCGAATACATTTTCCTTGCTTAGTAACTAAAAATACTTGGTCATTACCACTGGTTAGCTTTGCCCAAATTAGCTCGTCTTTGGCTTCTAACTTAATTGAAGTTAGTCCTGTTTGACGGATATTTTGGAATTTATCAATAGCAGTTTTCTTAACCGTACCATGCTTGGTTGCTAAGAGAATATATTTGTTATCTGCACTCTTACTAAGTGGAAGGACTGTCTGGACAACTTCACCTTGGATTATATTAATCAAATTGACGACAGCTTGGCCCTTAGATTGGCGAGAACTTTCAGGTACGTCCCAAACCTTGGTTTTAAAGACACGACCTTTATTGGTGAAATAGAGAAGTTCATCGTGAGTGTTTACAAAAAGCATGCTCTCAACCTCATCCTCTAACTTTGTCGACATTCCTGAGACACCCATACCACCGCGTTTTTGGGTACGGTAAGTCTCTTTGGCAACTCTTTTAATGTAGCCTGTTTTAGTAATGGTAACTAAGGTAGGTTCATTGGAAATCAGATCCTCTTCGCTGAAGTCTTCAAGACCTCGGGAATAAATCTTAGTGCGACGAGGGTCAGAGTACTTTTCCATGATTTCAGTGTTTTCAGACTTGAGAATCTTAGTCATTGCATCAGAACGAGTAACGATATCAGTAAGATGTCTGATATTGGAATTGACTTCAGTGTACTCATCATCAATTTTTTGTCTTTCAAGTGCCGCAAGTCGACGCAGTTGCATCTCGAGAATTGCATTGGCTTGAAGATCGGAGAGTTTGAATTTGGCCATTAAGTTCTCGCGAGCTTCTTCAGTGTTTTTGGAAGCACGGATGGTCTTAATAATTTCATCAATAACGTCAAGTGCGAGCTTAAGCCCTTCGAGGATGTGAGCCCGCATATAGGCGGTCTTTAGGTCAAAAATACAGCGGCGACGGATAACAGTCTCACGATGTCGAAGGAAGAGAAGTAGCATTTGGCGAAGGTTTAGAGTCTGGGGAACACCATTGACTAGGGCTAACATGTTGGCAGAGTAAGAGGACTGGAGGGCAGTATATTTGAAAAGTTTATTGAGAATGGATTTTGGTTTACCGGTTTTTTTGATTTCGACGACGACACGAATACCGTGTCGGTCGGACTCGTCGCGAAGATCTGAGATACCGATAATTTTTTTGTCACGGACTAGATCGGCAATCTTTTTGACGAATTCTGATTTGTTGACCTGGTAAGGAAGTTCAGTGATGACGATACGGATTTTGCCGGATTTGGTTTCTTCAATTGCAGTTTTACCACGGACACTGAATTTGCCTCGACCAGTGTTATACATTTCAATGATCCCTGTTTTTCCAAAAATTTCTCCTGATGTGGGAAAGTCTGGACCTTGGACAAACTTGGTGAGGTCTTCGATAGTGGCCGATGTCTCAAAATTGAATTCTAGTTTGCCTAAGTTGTAGACCGGTTCGAGAACTCGCTCTTGAGTAGTTTGGGCTTTGTTGAGGATGGGTCGAAGGTCGATGGGGACTTCAACAGTTTCCAGAGAAGAATGCTCGAGGATATATTCTAGCGCCTGACATAATTCTTTGAGGTTGTGAGGTGGAATACGAGTGGCCATGCCAACGGCAATTCCTTCGGCGCCGTTTAGTAAAAGGTTGGGAATACGGACTGGGAGAACGGTAGGTTCGAGAGTAGAAGCATCGTAATTGTCCATCATATCGACCGTATCTTTGTTAAGATCGGTGATCATTTCTGGGGTTATTTTGGCAAGTTTGACCTCGGTATACCTCATAGCTGCCGGAGGATCGCCGTCGATACTTCCAAAGTTTCCTTGACCGTTTACTAAGATATAACGCATGGAAAAATCTTGAGCCATACGGACAAGTGCCATGTAGATACTGGAGTCTCCATGAGGATGGTAAGACTTCATAACGTCTCCAACAACAGCAGCAGACTTGACGTTTTTACCAGAGACAGTCAGACCCATCTGATTCATGGCATAGATGATTCTTCGGTGGACCGGTTTCATACCATCCCGGACATCAGGTAATGCCCTAGAAACAATGACACTCATGGCATAGTCAAGATATGACTTCTCCATCTCAGGGACGATATCAACGTCGAGAATTTTACCTTGATTATTGATGAATATTTTGTCGTCTTTGACGATGGTGTTTTTGGTTGTATCTTGGGACATAGTTTGTAGCTTGATTTAATTATCTTCTTGGATTATAATTTGACTAATCACGCCCTCCGAGCAATCGGGGGGATTATTTTTGTTTTTCAACTTGTAAGAAAGAATATCTAGTCTTAAATAAACCTTTTTTAATATCCCAAATTTCTTTGCCGAGGTGCCCTTGCTCGTAGATGACAATTACTTTTTTGGCTTGTTTGATTAAATATTCGTAGACTGGAGCAAAATCTCCATCACCTGAGAAAAAAATAAAAGTGTCATAACCTTCATTAAGATGCTGGTAGACGTTCATGCAAACTTCAATATCAAAGTCGCATTTTCGGATGGTGATATCTTGATTGTTTACTTTGCCAACAGTTATATATTTGACTGGTTTGGTTATTAGGTTGTAACCAATTTTTTTAACTTGATTTAAAAAATCGATTGATTTTTGGTTGACATCTGTACCATAAAAAAAATTAAGGGAGTCAATTTTGGAATATTTTTTTAGATATTTATAAAGTACTTTTGGATCCACAGGCTTTTTGAGATGCGATTTCCAACCATAGACATTACCGTAGTCAATATAAACAACTGTTTTTGAAGTTAGTTTTAATTCTTGGACTTTGACAATCGTGTTTTTGGTTGTATCTATGGCCATATTAGATGTCTAGGTTGGCTAAATGTGCATGAGTAACGATAAATTTTTTGCGAGGTGGAACGTCTTCCGACATGAGAATGCGGAATGCTTCATCAGCTCGGGCGGCATCGCCAATAGAAATTCTTTTAAGAAGACGAGTCTCGGGATTCATGGTGGTGTCCCAAAGTTGCTGAGGATTCATCTCTCCCAAACCCTTATAGCGTTGGATATCGTAAGGCTTAGTAGAGTCGATGGTTTTGAGATATTTTTCGCGCTCTTCTTCAGAATAGACATATTTGAGAGTTTTACCTTGTTTGATACGGAACAGTGGCGGCATGGCCAGATAAACGTAGCCATGTTCGATAATGCCAGGAAGATGACGGAAGATAAATGTTAAAAGTAAGGTAGAAATGTGAGCACCATCGACGTCGGCATCAGCCATCAAGATAATCCTATGGTAACGAACCTTAGAAGCATCAAAAGTTTCACCAATACCCATACCTAAGGCAATAATAAGGTCTTTCAATTTGTCGGAGCCGACAATTTTATCAAGACGCATACCTTCGGTGTTAAGAGCTTTTCCCCAGAGCGGAAGAATGGCTTGGAACTTGCGGTCTCTCCCTTGCTTAGCTGAACCACCGGCTGAGTCTCCCTCGACAATATAAATCTCACATTCTTCTGGTTTTTTTGATTGACAGTCAGCAAGTTTACCAGGGAGGCCAAGAGTGTCGAAGGCACCCTTACGCATGATAGCGTCTTTGGCTGCCCGGGCGGCTTTACGGATTTGGATAGCAAGTATTGATTTGCCGACAATAGCTTTAGCAATGTCAGGATGCTCTTCAAAGTACATGTCTAGCTCTTCACGGACGACTTTAGTGACAATGGGTTGAACTTCAGAGTTACCGAGCTTGCCCTTGGTCTGACCTTCGAATTGGAGGTCTTTACTTCCCATTCGAAGGGAAATAATGGCGGTCAAGCCTTCGCGAACATCATCGCTCGTGATGCTGTCGTCCTTGCCTTTGAGCATTTCTTTGCGATCGGCATAGTCCTTAATGCATTTAGTGAGAGCAATTTTGAAACCGGTTAAGTGAGTACCACCTTCATGAGTGTTAATAATATTTACAAATGAGGGAATGTTCTCGGCAAAAGTGTCGTTGTATTGGATGGCAACTTCGACATCAACACCGTCATATTCTTTGTGAAGATAGATGGGTTCGTGAACTACAGTTTTACCTTTATTAATCTCGCGAAGTAGAGACAGAATTCCGCCTTCAAAATAAAAGTGTCGCTGGATGGATTTGCGCTCATCGTAGAAGTGAAAATATATTTTACTGGTAAGATAGGCTCTATCCTTGATAGAGTGGATGATGGTTTTATCGTCAAAATCAGTTGTCTCTTTGAAGATTTCGGTGTCCGGAACAAAAGTGGTGGTAGTACCATTGATATTTGGGGGAAGTAATGTTTGAAGAAGTGGGACTTTGGTAGTGTCAATGGTAGTTAGTTTGGTTTTGGTTTTTCCGCGAGAAAATTCCATGAAATGGATTTTGTTATCACGGCGAACTTCGACTTGGTAAAGAGAGGAGAGAGCGTTAACGCAAGCAGCACCCACACCATGAAGACCACCAGAGACTTTGTAGGCGGCTCCTTCAAACTTACCACCGGAGTGGAGAGTAGTCATGATAATTTCGAGGGCTGGTTTGTTGTACTTGGGCATGATGTCGATGGGAATGCCTCGACCATCATCGGCGACAGTGACGGAATTATCCGGGTGAACAATAATCCAAATATTTTTGGCAAATCCAGCTAATGCCTCGTCGATGGAGTTGTCGACAATTTCAGTGAGACAGTGATGAAGTCCCCTAACATCGGTAGAACCGATATACATGGCGGGACGCTTACGAACGGGTTCTAAACCTTCAAGGACAACAATTTGATCGCTAGTGTATTTTTGATTATCAGCCATAAAAAAAACTCTATTTATAGAGGTAAAATTATTGTAACAGCTTAAAATAGGTTTACAATAGGCAAAATATATGGAAGGATAGGACTAATTTTTGTATCAATAGTGTTAAAAATATGGTAAAAAAAAGACTCATTTTTGACGGAAAATAGCGTGAAATAATTGTGGTATAATCCGCTTAGTTATGGCTACTGCTGCACAAGTCGACGCAATGGAATCATTAAATGGAGTTTTGCCGGTAGATGGACTATGTGATCCACTTGGCAGGATGTTGGAAGAGCATGCCAGTGCACCAGTTTCCCGAATTAGACAGCCTATGGCAACTGTTGCCGGTGGGCAGATATTGTGTGCACAATTGGATGGGACTATTTGTAGATTAAAAAGTGCTCGTTGTGACAGTGGAAATAGAAGACTAACGGCTATCTAGGATTTGGTAAGAAATTATCGAGGTAGCGACTAAGACATTCAGTGATTTGTTTATCCCAAACATAGGTATCTCGACTATTTGGTCAGCCATTTTTTGAGCCGACTCCCCTACTCCATTCGACTCACTGCCAGCAACCAGAGCTATGGGAAATTTATATTTTGTTTTATTATACGGAACACTGTTTTGGGTTTGTTCGCAAATGACGATATTATAGCCGTCTTGTTTTAATTGCTTAAGACAATCTTCTGTATTCTGAAGTTGCTCCCAGGGAATCCATTTCCAGGTACCAATACTACTTCGATGTATTTTAAGATTAGGTGGGGTGACGACTGGACCACAGAGATATATTTTTTGAGCGCCGATGGCGTCAGCTAACCTAAAAAAAGAACCGATGTTGTAGGTGTCGAGAATATTATCGAGAACTAGAACGATTTGGTTTCGCTTGATTAGAGTTTGTTTTTTCCTTGAGTCCCCTACCCGACTTTTACGCAGTTGGTGAGAGTTGAGCTTTTCCATACAAGTTGTATTTTATCAGAAAAATGGGGATTAGTTGACACATCCACCAGCACTGGGGGCGGCACCAGATAATTCGTTCAGGACTGTTTTACACTCTGAGGGAGTTTTATTAAAGGAAATACAGACAGCTTCTTTGATGACATTAGGAGTGCGGTACTTATCTTGAGTAGCTAATTTTTTGCCAATGAGCATACTCCCTGTTCCATCTTGTGAGTAGGCGCTTTCAGCGGGAAAGTCAACATCGTTGATTAGGACTGTGGGTGAGCCTTTGATTTGGTACTTGGTGGTTATTTCAATTTCTTTTTCGATAAGGTTGAAGGCTTCTTTGTTGAAACACTCAGTGATTTTGTTGGTGTCTAGCCCTGCTTGCTTGCCTTGCTGTTCCCAGCAGGTATCGGCGTTGTCGGCAGTACAATTTTTATTGACAAGACCGACAAAATCCCACCAAGCTTTTTTGCTGTCTCCACTAAGGTTCCAGGCACAGAGTTCACGGACATTTTGGTTGCCTTCCTGTCGACCATGGAGTGAAGAATAGAGTATACCTGAAGCTGACTTTATATATGACTTTTCATCAAGACATTTGGTGTATCCTTGGCCGATTGTTTTTTTGCAATCAGTCACTGAAGCAAAATATTTATTCTGAACATACTGATCACAAAGTTTTTCGTCACCAGAGCGGCTTTTGCAAAAAGTTTCTAAGTTGTCGATTTTGTCAAAAATATAGTGAGGAACAAAACTAGCATCGTTTCCCAAAAGATCGTAGACCGGACGAATGACGTCTTCTATCTGGTTTCCGTAGGGACAAAAGCTCATGATAAAAAATTTGAGCTCAGGTTTTTGAGATTTTTGGGGTGTAAATACAACTGCATTCGAAGGGTTGGTTGTAGTGGTGCTTATGGTACTAAGATAGTATCCGCCAAAAAAAGAAGCGGTGAGAAGTATGATGGAAAAGAAAACTAATTTTTGATCACCTTTCATTAATCTTCGACGATGCTAATAGCGTTAACAGGGCAGGAACTACAGGCCATTTCTGTCTTTTCATTAACTGGAGGAGCTGTTGGTTTGACGATGGCTTTGTAGGAAGTGGTTTCCATTTCAAAGGTATCGGGGTCAATTAAGGGACAGGTGTTGCAACCAATACATTTGTCTGGGTCAACTATGGCTTTTTTGGTGGTGGACATGAGAATTATTATAACAGATCGATACTGTAGGAGTTGTCTTTTCGGAATTGGCCTGATTTAATGATGGTGTCTAGGACCATGTATATTCGGTTTTCGGCTTCTTCTCTCGTTAGATTGTGTACATTACCTGGAAAATAGTGAAAAATTTCGTTACGGCCATGTTTCCAGGCGTCCCAAAGTTGCTCAGCAATCTCCTCACCTGCCTGGTCGAGATCAGACAGTTTTTGGAAGACAGAAAAACGCTTGTAACGAAGGGAAGGGTTGAGGGTTTTGCCAACTCGAAATCGGTCACTGTCATAACTATATTGGTCAATTATTTTGAGCTGTAAGAAGAAGTCTTTGAGATAACCTTCGTAAGCTTTGGAAATTGGGGCTACTAAAAACGAGTAATCACTAATATGGTCAGTCCCTTTCAGACGTTCAAGAACTGCTTCAACGTCGGTGACTAAATTGGCTTGATTTGGTGAGAGGTATTTTTTCGCCTCGGCAAAAATACTTGATGATAGCTGACTCATGTAGCGGATCGAAGGAGTAGTATAAAAAATATACCAGAGAGGATGGAGAAAATGGCTATATATTTATCGAGATAAGCTGTGGGTAGTTGCTTGGACTCTCTGGCAAATAGCCAGTCTTGAAGGTGTTGCTTGCGGTGTTTAAAATCGTAAAACTCGTGGGAAAGCAAATGAATGTTTATGGCTAGCAGAAAAGCCTTGGCGAATATATTGTCGGAACTTGTAAAAACAAAGACAGAGATGATGGAGATGACTACTTGAAAGAAAAAGTGGTGAAAAATAAGACTTGTGTGTTGGTTCTCGGTGGCATCAATTAACTTGATCACGGAACGAATATCGTATTTGAAAATAGCTAGACGAGCTAGCCGACTTTCTTCGACGTTGGGATTAAGGTAAAGCCAGTAAACTATGTGATCGAAGTCAAGAAAGAATGCTCCAAGCCCAAGTCCCAGTATAAGGAAGATGTATTGATAAATAGGAATTTTAAAGAATACCCAAAAAACAGAAGTCAGTAAAAAGATTACTACTAAAGGCGCCAAAAATCTTTTGCGTTGAGAAGTCACATATTAATATTAACAGATATATTTCAATCCCTCTAAATCTCCCTTTGACAAGGGAGACTTAAGATAAATTGCTTAATAAATTAGTGAAATTTACTCGTATCTTAGGGCTTCAATTGGGGATAGCTTGCTAGCCTTGCGGGCAGGGGCAACTCCAAAAATAATTCCGACGGTGGCAGAGACACCAAAAGCGATGAGAATTGAGCTGAGAGTAACTGAAGCTGGAAAGAATTTGTTGATAGCCAGAGAGCCAAGGAAACCAAAAAGTATACCTATAAAACCTCCAGCACAGGAAAGGATGACTGCCTCAATTAAAAACTGGACTAATATGGCACGGGGGTAAGCACCGATTGCCTTACGGAGACCAATTTCACGGGTCCTTTCACTGACGGTAACTAACATAATGTTCATAATTCCAATTCCACCAACAACTAGTGAAATTGCGGCGATACCAGCCAGACCAGTGGTCAGGGCGCTGATAATAGAATTAATACTATCGAGTAACTGACTACTGTCAAAAACAGTAAAAGCGTCTTTGTCATATTTTTTAAGAAGAATTTTTTCAACTTCTTTTTTGACATCAGGAACGTCACTCTTATCTTGAGTTTTGATAAGAATTCTTTGAAGATGATTGTTGCCGGTTATTCCAAAGACATTATCGAGTGGGGTAAATGTCTGCGAGTCGACGTCTGGTCCGCCAAACGAACTCCCTTTTTTATCAAGCACCCCAACAACTTTGTAGTTTTTGCTCTTGATAATTACTTTTTTACCTAAAGCTTGGCTTTGGGGAAAAAGATCGGCAGCGATGGTATAACCCAGGACAACCACACTATCTTTTTTATCGTACTCTTCTTTGGTAAACCAACGGCCATTACCGGCGGATGGTGTTTCGTTGACACCAGTGGCGTACTGTTCAGTGCTACCAATAATGAAGATATCTGGCTTGGTTATTTTGGGTGATCTGACCTCTGCGGTAGTTATAGAAACTGGTATTACTGTGTTGGGACGGAGATTACGTTTTAAAAGAGCCACATCACTTAAGTTGAAAGTAGTTGAGACAAACTGGCCACCGCCATTGTTATTGAACCCACCTTTGTCGTTGAACAGCTTTCCAGGGGCGACAAAAACACTATTGGCACCTAAACTTTCAAATTGGTCACTAATATATTTTTTTAGACCATTGCCAATAGAGGTCAAGAGAATAACTGAAGTGACGCCGATGATAATTCCAAGGGATGTTAGAACTGTCCGACCTTTGTTTTTGAGGATGGAACGGATGCTGGATTTCAAAAGGTCTTCAAGGGATGGCTTAAACATATTATTTGTGAACGGTAATGTGGCCGTCTTTAATAATAATAATTCGGTCGGCTTCTTTGGCGAGATCCAGATCGTGAGTTACAAAAACGATAGTTCTCCCCTCTTTTTTGTGGAGGTGGTGAAACAGTTCCATAACGTCTTTGCCTGACTTGGAGTCTAAATTCCCAGTGGGTTCATCAGCCAAAATAATTTTGGGATTATTGACTAACGCTCTAGCTATGGCGACTCTTTGCTGTTGACCGCCGGAGAGCTGGGCGGGAGTGTTTTTTAGCTTATCTTCTAACCCGACTTTTTGAAGCATGGATAGGCCGATACCATCTCTCTTACTCTTTGGAACATCTGAATAGAGAAGTGGTAGTGTGGCATTTTCTAAAGAAGATGTTTTGGCAAGTAAGTTGAACTGTTGAAAAACAAAACCGAGGGTGACGTTGCGGATTTGGGCCATTTGGGTCTCTTTTAGTTTGGAGATATCGTGTCCATCCAATAGAACCTGGCCACTAGTAGGGTTATCGAGAAGTCCAATAATGTGCATTAGAGTAGACTTACCAGATCCGGATGGACCAGTAATAGAAATAAATTCACCCTTATATATTTTTAGATCAACATGATCTAGGGCATTGAAAATAACATTGCCAGAGTTGTAGGTTTTGACAACGTCGCGAAGTTCAAGAACAATTTCTTTTTGGGAATTATTTTTGGATGATGGCAACTTGGTCATTGGCTTCTAATCCAGAGCGGATTTCAATGTAATCGTCGTTTTCTATTCCGGTGGTGATGTTTTGAGCCCGGAGTTCTTTTCCTGACAGGATATAGACATATTTCTGACCATTGTCATCGTAAACCGCACTAGTGGGAACTACCGTGGCATCATTATTTTGACTGAGGATAATGTCAGCATCACCATCCATCCCAATCCTGTATTGAGGACTTTGTTCATTGGTGGGGAGTATAAAACGGATTTCATAGACAGTTGAGGTCTGTCCGGAGATCGGAGTATAGGCAATATAGTTTATCTTTGACTCGAGTTCGTGGTCGGAAAAACTGTCTAGTCGGATAGTGGCACCTTGACCTTCTTTGACACGGATGACAGTTTCTTGGTCGATCTCAGATTTAAAGTAGATATCTTTGGGATTAATGATAGTAAAGGTAGCGGTGGCTGGAGTGATATTGATACCGGCAACGGGCTGTTCGATGTTAACCACGACTCCATCGATTGGGCTAATTAAAGTTGCCTCCTGGATAGCCATGTCGGTAATTTCGTAGGTAATGACGGAGTTGTTAAGTGAGTATTGAGTCCGGTCTAAAATTCTTTGGATGGTATCAGTGACCAAAAATTTTTCTCGAGTGGTTTTGTACTGATCCTGGGTATCATTGAATTGACTTAACTCCTCCTGATAATTATTGAATTGGGTGGTTAAGTTTTTTTTGAGTTGGGTTTTGTCGAGACTAGCAATAGCCTGGCCTCGGTGAACCTTATCCCCCACCTTGACTCCGACCCAAACCAACTTTCCGGAGTTTTGAAAACGTAGATTGACGATCTGGGAAGAGCTGATTGATCCAGCGAGAGTAACCACTTCTCTAATAGAATCATTTTTGGGTTGGTAGAGGGTGTGTTTTTTGGAGTTGTATTTAATAGTAGTATCTTTGGTGGCATTAATTCTGGGAATAACAATTACAGCTACTAAAATAAGGAGGCTAAATATAGAAAATAGTTTGGTTTTGGACACGTGCCAATTATACATTAGAGTTCGGCTTTTTTCAGTTCTTTGAGTTTCCACATAAATAGTCTGGCTGGGGAGCGGACTGCCTTAGGAGAGTGATCTTTGACAAAGTAAAGTGCACTTTCGAGAAGTTTGCGGTCAGTTTTTTTGGCCAATCTTATATAAAGTGACTTGTTTTTCCAATCGTCGAGTTCTTCGGCTAGCTGTAGTCCAAAAGCTTGAAACTCGTTCTTTATATATTTTTTGCGTTGTTTTAGAGTTTCACTTAGTTTAAACAAAGTGTCGGAAACGGGGGTGGGAGGGGTGGAACGCATAGCCTATTTATTGTACACTGATAGTCATGAGGTTGTTTATTGGTTTGGTTTTGGTGGCGGTAGTAATGGGGGCGTACCTAGTGATGACCAAAACAAATTTTCAAAATCGGGCAATACTGATTGAACCAGGTAAAGTAATTGACAATACTGTTAGTAAATATGAGACTAACTACTTGTATTTTGAATATCCCAAAAAATATAACTTGGTTGATATTCCAGTGAGAGATGGACGAGTCTATACCAGTGTTAAATTTGAAGGTAATCCAGAAAAAGTTCTGGTGATGGATCTACTGTTTCGAGAATCGACTCAAACATTGAATGAGTTGACTGATATTAAAATGCGTCGAGCGAATACTTATCAGTACGCCGAAGAGGTAGCCAGAATTGGTGACAACCGAGGGTTTATTTTTAGAACTGCAGACCGCAAAGAGAGGGTGGCATATTTTATGAAAAAAGGGAGATTGTTGCAGGTAACAATGATCACCAGTGGGTTATTTTCGGAAGATATTGAAGAAGAATTTCAGAATATCTTGCAAAGTGCAGTGTGGAAATAATAATAGTGGGTTAGAATAGTTACAGAATGAAGTCGAGACTTAAAAGTGTTTTGGTGGGGGCGGGTTTGATGGGACTGGTTGGGGCGTCGGTAGTCGGATATGGTTGGAATCGAGTAATAAGGGTGAGTGATGGTGATACTTTTGTTTTGGGAAATCGTCAGGAAGTGAGACTGCTGGGGATTGATGCACCAGAGAGGGATATGTGTGGGGCAAGTGAGGCAAAAGAAGAGTTGGAGAAATAGGGATAATGGTAAATATCGGGTGCTAAAAAGTGACTATTTAGTGTAAACTTCCTTCATTTATTTATCTTACTTATCTATGACTATTAAAAATGTCCTAAATGTAACTCAAATTCAGTAAAGAAAAATGGTAAAGAAAATG
>JACPHO010000008.1 GCA_016188545.1 Candidatus Shapirobacteria bacterium
ATTTTCTTTACCATTTTTCTTTACTGAATTTGAGTTACATTTAGGACATTTTTAATAGTCATAGATAAGTAAGATAAATAAATGAAGGAAGTTTACACTAAATAGTCACTTTTTAGCACCCGATATTTACCATTATCCCTGCAATTTCATCTAAATTCACATTTCTTTCCATTACCTCATTTTCAGGTTCTACCCCATTAAACATCCGTCCATATACTCTTCTCATTTTTTCTTCCACAGTCTGATTTTCCCAATCCTCAGTTGCCAACCCAATTAATTCGATAAAATCATTTGCCTTTCTGGCACCAATACTAAACGCTTCCATCCTTTCCGCAAACTTCTCCCGCATTGCATTTATAAACTGATGAGTAAAATTACTGGCACAAACATAACCAAAGTTATCCAAAGTTTCCTTCAGTTTTGGCTTTGTTTTATAGCTTCCGTTATTTCTTGCCGTACTTTCCATCACCAACATTGCATCTATCATTTGCAGCAAATCTTGCCCTTCTTTTCCTTCTCTAAATTCTGCAATTTTCACCTGCCACTGTCCCCCTGTAACTGCTATCGGCAAATCAGGTTTCTCTCCAAACTTGGCCGCAATTTCCAAAGCTTGAATACTCATCTTTTCCCCAGTCGGAGCTCCAAAAGCACCCAACTCTTCAAAACCCCCTCCTGCCAGCTGCTGTCGTACTTTTTCAAATTTCACAATCGCAGCCAACTTTAGATTTTTAGCAGCCTCACCAAATTGATCCATATCTTTCATACCATATATTATGGCATGAGTTTTTTTTCTACTTCAACACACTCAATGGATCAACTTTAGAACCGATTGTTCTCTTCACCTCAAAGTGTAAATGGGTCCCTGTCGACCTTCCTGTACTTCCCATTGTTCCAATTCTCTGGCCTTGTGACACCCGATCTCCTGCCTTGACAGACATCGACTTATTCAACATATGGCCATAAAGTGTCTGGTACCCATTTCCATGGTCAATCACCACATAGTTTCCATATCCTCCCCCGTTCCATCCCGAGATAATCACCGTCCCTCCCTGTGCCGCTACAATTGGCGGATTACCTGGGTTAGCAATATCGACTGCTTGGTGGTACCAATAGTACTTCTGAGTAATATGTCCCGACGTTGGCCACATAAAGTTACCCTCACCCTTCACCCCCGGTATTGGTTCGACCCGTCTTATGGCTACTTTAGGAGTGTCCACTTGCACCTCATTTGGTTTTACACCGTCAGGAATTACCAACTCTTGTCCCGCCAACAGCGAAAATTTTTCATCATCAGCAAAGGCATTGAAAGGATAGTCAATGATGTTCTGGGCATCGACCTGAAATTTCTTAGCAATACTATAAATTGTTTCTCCTCGGGACACCTTGTACTTTACCCCAGTTACCGGCAAAATTCGTAGTATTTGTTGTGGCTTAAGGTTTCCTACGGATTTTAAGTTATTTTCCCATACAATCGTATCAATACTCACTCCGAACTTCAAAGCAATTGACGATACAGTATCCCCTTCCTGCACCCGATATTCAGTCACCTCACCTTTCAGTGAGTCAGAGATAAGGGTCCCCACTGCCTGACTTCCGTCCTGAGCCATAATCAAATATCCACTCCCACCCTCTTTATTTCGATTACCAGACATCAGTTCCTCTACTTTTCCCGAAAGCACAATTGCCCCAAAAAAAAGGCTTGCCATGCTGACATTGACAAAACTTTGGGAAAACCTTCCCCGCTGACGATACATTAGTCGAGCCAATATTTTCTTTATTTCGTCAGTCCAACCCAAAAATATTCTTCCCACTTTTTCCCAATAAACAATCTGTAGTTCCAAGTACTGCTTTATTTGTCCCCATTCTTTCTTAATGTCCTCTTTCATTTGCTAGAAGTTATTTACTTCTTTCCTATTTTATCCAAAAACTCTTGATTAGTCTTGGTTTTGCGCATTTGCTCGATAACTACCTCACCAGTATCTTCACGGTCCCCGAGTGCATCAAACATCCGTCTAATCCCCATTATTCGCTCCAACACTTTTAGTTCCAGCAATAATTCCTCTTTTCGGGTTCCAGATTTAAGAATGTCAAAAGCTGGAAAAATTCGCCTTTCCGCCAATCTTCTCTCCAACTTCAATTCCATATTGCCAGTTCCCTTAAATTCTTCAAATACCAGATCATCCATTTTCGACCCGGTATCAACCAAGGCAGTTCCGATAATGGTTAATGATCCCCCATTTTCAATTTTACGAGCTGCCCCAAAAAATCTTTTTGATGGATACAGTGCCGCCGGGTCAAATCCTCCAGACAAAGTTCGTCCTGATGTTGGAATTGCCAAATTGTAAGCCCGGGCCAGACGGGTAATCGAATCAAAGACAATAAACACATCTTTACCAAGTTCCACTAATCGCTTGGCTCTTTCGATGGCAATTTCTGCTGCTCGAGTTTGTTCTTCTGGCTTCTGATCAAAGTGTGAAGCAATTACCTCACCCTTGATAAACCGTTGCATGTCAGTCACTTCCTCTGGTCGCTCACCGACCAGGACTGCCATCAAATGAACTTCAGGGTGATTAGCTGCTACTCCGGCCGCAATTTCCTTCAGTAAAGTTGTTTTACCGGCTTTAGGTGGTGACACAATCATCCCTCTTTGACCAAATCCTATTGGTGAAAAAAGATCAATTATTCTGGTTGACAGTGTTTCGGGATCAAATTCTAACTTAAGTTGTTTTTGTGGGTAGATAGGTACTAAATCTTTAAAATCAAGACGATTGTTGGCCGATGCTAACTCCATCCCGTTTACTTTATCGATTCGTACAATCGACCAATGTTTTTCATTGTGCATTGGTGCTTTAGCTACTCCGGTTAGCATATCACCAGGTCGCAGGTTATACCTTCTCACCTGCATCGCTGCTAAGAAAGAATCTTTGATCGAAGGCGTAAATTTTGGTCGGACAAAACCCTGACCGTCTTGCAAAATATCCAAAACTCCAGTAATCGCTTCTAGTTTCATATTAGGATCACTCATTGGTGGCTTTGGGGTTAGTTGCCGTTGATATTGTTGTGGTGGTTGATAGTCACGACTCGGTTGCTGTTGTCGTTGAGGTTGCATTACTACCCTGTTTGTAGGCTTTTCTACCACCACTTTCACTTCTTCGACTAAAGGAGCCACTGCTACTATCGATGCTTCAAGTACTTTTGGAGTCTCAATTACCATCGGCAGTTTTACTTTCACACTTTTTTTAACAGATTCTGTTTCGACCTCAGTCGGCATAACAACATCCGCTGATTCAGTCGTGATCTTTTTCTTGACCATTGATTACAATAAAATAAATAAACAGGAAATATATTACTTACAAATATTCACCTAAAGTACCTAAAAAAGCACTGCTTCTGGGGGAACAGCTACATTCTAACAAGCCAATTCCACCCTGTCAAGTTATTGTACCGCCTTCAACCTTCGTTCCAGCTAATTCAACAAATACGCCTTCTTCCAAATCGAAAAATCAACCAAGTCCACCCCTCCCGACTTATTAAAATCAGCCCTTTTGGTTGATAACGTTCTCAAATACTCACTTTTCCAGATTGTAAAATCAACCAAATCCACCCTACCATCACTGTTAGCATCCCCCAGCAATTTCTGACTCGGAGTTGTCGTTACAGTCACAACTGTAGTTGGTATCACACTTGTTGGAATTATTGATGGACCACCTACAGAACCATACTCCCAAGCCCCAATGTCTGGAAGATTATCTCTTATTGACCCACCAAAATCATACACTACCTCCGAAATCACCACCCCCTTATTAATAGCCGAAGAACCAGCAGCCAATTTAAATGAGCCTGGACTTGCCGACGGCGCTCCAACAAACTGCGCCTGGTTTATATTATTTGTCACCACCGAGCCAGAACCAGCATTAATCCTTCCATCCACAATATTATTCACAATTCTAATATTGTTATTTGCCGGCTCATTAGCAATATTAATAGCATAGGATCCGCCAAATGTGTTCCAAATAGTGTTATTGGCAATCAAAGCTTTTCTCAACCCCCCAGAGGCAACCTCTGCCCCATAAAAATTAAATCCTCGACAACCATAAGATATATTATTCACAATAGTTACGTTCGCCAGTGGTGCAGTCCACCCCGAATAATCCTCCTCTCCCATCAACACTCCCGCCGCCGGGTGTCCATCACGAAAATACTTCGTATCATTAGGTGAACAAGTAACCATATTTCTCTCCACCAACACGGTATCCGAGTGGTCCACGTATATATTCACAGAGTAATTATCATGTGAATAATTATTCCTAAAGATAATGTTTTTTCCCATTGTCGTCGCTATCCCCTCACCATAATTATGGTATGAAACATTGTTCTCAAATACCACATTTTCCGCCCCTCTCTCTACCTTAAACCCTGAACCCCAGCCACCAGACAAAGGATACACCCATTTATTCTTGACCACATCCCAAGTCGGTTCGTTTGCAGTCATCGAATCATGTACCACCGAGTTTCTTACTGTCACATATTTTCCAGTGGTAAAGATACCGTGATCTGGAATATTGTACACCTCAACATTGTCGACTACTACATTACTTCCATTAATTCTCACTCCCATTGATGTACTATTGGTTGCCTTAAACCCCGTCAAATCAATATAATTCCCCCTAATCCAGATCGAAGAACCTGAGTTCGCCCGAACATCTATCACTGGCTTATCCGTATTCAATGCCCTGACTTTTATTGTCTTACCACTTGTACCACTCCTATCTATAATTAACGATTCATTATAGACTCCAGCAGTCACATACAAAACATCACCACCAACCAATACCGAATTTGCTTTTTTAAATGTCCTAAATGGTGCACCACTTCCACCATTATTAACGTCATTTCCTCCAAGTGAAACATAATATTCTGTCGCTCCAACACCACTCCTAAGTCCAAATAATCCCACTATTACCAACACCACCACTCTCATCATCTTCATTCTTTAATTATCATTTAATCCCTACATGATGTCAACTAAGATATCGAAGGAGTAAATGACCACTGTTTGTTTACACAATTGAAAGCGAAGAATGGGCTACTCCGCCAAAGCATTTGTGAGCGATCCCCTACAAGGTACACAGTTGAAAGCGATGCTCCTGCCCCCATGCATCGCTCTCAACTCTACATCTTGTCGCTCTTTTACCTCACCAAAATATTTTCATCGACGGTCTATTCTGGAAACAACAAATTTACCCTTAGAATCGGCCTCAAAAAAATTTGCATTTTCCAAAGCCTTAATATATTGTTAACAAGAAGAAACAACCATATACGTGTTCCACCTGCTTTGAGAATATCGATATAGTTGTTTCTTTTTTGTTTTTTTGCGTAAATTCTTAAGCTTAAAGCCACAAGAACTTGCTCAAAAACACAATCCTGAGCCTGTCAAAGGACTTGTTTTCCCCAAGTTTTTAAAGTGTACTTCTAAAGAATTAGTCTTCCCCCCAATTTTGCCATTTCTTTCACTTGCTTCGCCCCCCAGTTCTCTTCTCCTTTCTTTCCAAAAAAATCCTTAATCTTCTTTAGCATTAATTAAATATAACACCATTTGAACACCTGTCTATACCCTATAGTTATTTACCCATCATTTTTATAGATACCTATAGTTTTTCTTTTCCTACATTTTAGCTTCATTTTAGACACCTACCCCCACTTATCAAGTCGGTGTGGATAACTCTAAAAGTAAATTTGACATATTTATTACACATTGGTACACTACCAGCATGTCAAAAGTTTATACTTGTGGAAAAGGTCCTACTTCACTTGAAGGAAATCTCTGTTTGAAATGCTCAGGACAATACATCATTCATGATTCCCCGAAACGAACGGACAATCGTATTATTTTAGTTCCATATGCTGACGTTAAACCCGACAATCTGCCTAAATACTCAGCCTGTCCTGACTGCCCTGCTAGAAGGCCACTTCCAACCGAAGAACCAGTTCAAGAGTAATTTTCTATTGTTTTACCGACCAACTCTCATCAGCTGATATATCTCTAGCTTCGTCTTTGTCGTACGGCATCCAGAACACCAGTATAGTTCCGTCTGGGTCCTTTACTACCAGCTCCAATTTTCCCCAGTAATAATGTCTCGGCTTTACAGCTATATCAATATGTACCTTATTACAAACTTCTATCACAGATTTTAGACTCTTAACTCCCACCATCAACGAGATTTTAGAACTTTTAACCTCTTCTTTAAACACTTCCGGTCTCACTGCTCTATGTCCATCCGCAATTTCTAGGTTTGCACCACCCACATCAAACACCATCCCACTATAATCCTCTACTACATCTTTATTGGGTCCATATTCAAATACCGATTTAAAACCCAATGCTTCATGAAACCTAACTGATTTTTCAAAATCCCGTACCTTTATATGTATTCCTATTGATTTGATCATTTTGTCTTTAACTAATAATTTTAGCCTAACTTTAGGACACAACTATCTGAAGTATCATATCATTTTTGAAAGAAGCGTTTGTAGAAGATCTGTTTTCTTGTATGGAGATCTTCGAGACTGCAGATAGCGATGGACGTGCGTCTGAGACTTGATAGGCCAGGAGACTATCGGTTCGACTCAAAAATGATATGAGATTTCTCAAATTGCTGTTATTCAACATTTAAATTTCATAGTTATATGCAATACATATGACATTTGGATATTATCAAATACCTTGTACTTTTCCAAATTTTATATATACATATATATGTATGAAGATTTTTTACACTGCTTCTTTTCATGGCAAAGCCAAGTACCAACCTTTTTACAACATGGTTCTAAAAGCCATCCGAAAAAACAAAGTTGAGCTCATCTCCCCTGAGATCGGCAACTACCAAACCCTTTTAAGCCCCAGTGATTTTCGACTCTTCGCCACCTCCAAACTTCTCCACTACCAAGCCATCAAAAAAGGAATTGCTTGGGCTGACGCCGCCATTATCGAAATTTCCGAAGAGTGCTTTCAGCTTGGCCACGAAGCTACTCTAGCCATTCAAAACAAAAAACACGTTCTTTGTCTTTCAACTAATGAAGATTTTTCTCAAAAAATCAGCAATCGCTACTTTCATGGTGCCCGCTACTCGGAACTAAATGTCGAAGAGATCGTCACCGACTTCATTACCCGTCTTAAAAAACATCTTTATGATCTGCGTTTCAATTGTTTTCTCTCCGGAAATCAGCTCGAATACCTAGATCAGATATCCACCAAAATGGGTGTAACCAAGTCAGACTACATCCGCCAACTCATCGACTCCGCCGCCTCCAAATCCGCCAAATAGGTTCAATTACAAAGTCTCACAATATTTTCAAAAGGAGTTTCCGTAGTCTCAAAAAATAAGCTTGCGCAGTCAGTTTTTTGATTTGAATTCGCAGTAATCTTTTTTATTGTCTGTTTCAACGTGCGTCGCACATTTGATTCTTGGCAATAAAAAATGGTTACAAGAATTCAAAGACAAAAAATGTCATTTAAACCAGGTTCTTCAAATCTCTTATACTATATATAGTCGCCAAATTTCTTCCCATCGCTTTTGCCTCTTTTTCTCTCTTCTCCCAACCCTTGACTTTTTTAACTTCTCCCAATAATGACACCTCGCCTACAAATACCGCTCCTTCCTTCAAAGCCTTATCTTTGTAACTACTATACATGCCCGCCATTATTGCTAGATCACACCCTGTATCATCTAGTCGAATCCCCCCAGTTACTGACACATATACATCATATTTATAAAGGGGCATCGACATCACTTTTTGGGCCACTGCTACTAGCAGTCTCCCTCGGTTATTATCAATGCCCGAAAAGACCCGAGTCGGCATTGGTGCAAAGCTTTCCGTCACCAAAACTTGAATTTCTACCATCATCGGCCTAGTTCCTTCCATTACTATTGTGACTGCACTTCCAACTTTAGCTTCCTTCCCACTAATCAAATTAATTTCTTCACTTTTGATTTCCCGAAGTCCTTTTTCTTCCATTTTAAAAACTCCCACCTCATCTGTCGGACCAAATCTGTTTTTACTAACCCGCAAAATTCGCAAGTCTCCATTTTTCTCACCTTCAAAATATAAAACTGTGTCCACCATGTGTTCCAGCAGTTTCGGTCCAGCAATATCCCCTTCTTTAGTTACATGACCAACTACAAAAATTGCTACTCCAGTTCTTTTTGCCAATTCGACCAATCGGAAGGTCGACTCCCTAATTTGGTTAACCGACCCAAAAGCACCTAGTGTCCCACTCCCGGTCACCGTCGACTCCACCAACATCGTCTGGATAGAGTCCACCACCACGATTTTGTATACATTATTTACCCGACCCAATACGTCACCAATTTCTTCTACTGAATTAGTTTCAAGTATATCGAATCTTTCCGGATTAAGTCCCAATCTGTGAACTCTCAGGTTGATTTGCTCAGCACTTTCCTCTCCGGCGACATACAATCCACCGACTTCACCGACAAGTTGGGTTAAAAGTGTCGATTTACCTATTCCAGGCTCTCCCGCAAAAAGCACTACCGACCCCCGAACAATACCCTTACCCAATACTCTATCATACTCCGATATATTAGATGAAAATATATTATCGTTATTACCTCCAATCACCTTAATTTCAGAGAGTTTTTTAATTTCTTTTCTTTCTCCACTATGAATCCTGCTTCCACTTTTATTTTTAACTTTTGAATTTTGAATTTCTTTCAAAGTATTCCATTCTTTACACATTCCACACTGTCCATTCCATTTGTTAAATTCATTGCCACAATTAGTGCATACAAAAATGCTTTCCTGCGCTTTCTTCATACTCCATTTTATCATTCGTGCGTCTCCGCGCCTCTAGTGAAGTCAATACAAAATATTACCTAAAGACAGGTTACATTAGTCATGTGTATCTAGTTAAGTTCCATGTCCAACATTCTCTACTCTGACTGCAACCATACTCGCCGATACTATCTTTAAACTTTTTCAACCTGTTTTACTTCCACACCTTGTGCCTGGGCAATTTCAGTTGTTCTCATCCCCAAACTATAAAAATAAGCATAACCTGTTGTTAGTTTTTTCAAGTCATCTCTGTCCTGCAATATATGCTCAACCGAAGCCATGTTTAACCTTAATGCCATAAAGTCAGTTTAAACCAAACTGAACTATTTATAAATCACGTTCTTCTTGTCCAACATGATTAGCCCAAGGGATATTTTTCTCTTGGACACATCAATACTTTCAATATAGACTTGTACTTTCTCACCTTCTTTAACTTCAACTCCACCGGTAAGTTTAGAGATATGAATAAGTCCCTCAACTCCAGCCTCTAGTCGAACCAGAGCTCCAAAAGTTGCCAGTCTTACAACTGTTCCCTCTAATTCTTTATCCTTCGGATATTTATCTTCGATCTTCAACCAAGGATCATTACCCAGTCTCTTAATTGAGAACTGTAGTCTTCCCTCAGATTTATTAATGAGTTTGACCTTGATCTTGTCTTTAGATTTATAAAGTGTCGATACTTCATCAACCTTCTCCCATGAGATTTCCGAGATATGAACTAGTCCCTCTAAGTTTAGTCTTATTTCACCTTTTTCTAGGATAATTCGGACGAATATGCCAAATGGCTCTACTCGTACTACTTCTGCTTCAAACACATCATCAATCTTCAAAGACTCCATTGCATCTACTTCCTCACCTACTTTTCCAGGCTCAGATACTAGTCGCTCAGAGAAAACCAAACGGTTTTTAGCTTGATCAACTTCTAGAACTTTTACCTTAACCTTTTTACCGATCATCTTATCAGGTTCACCATCATATTTCTTACCAATTTGTGATCCTGGAATAAATCCAAAGAAACCAAATGGTGCTACAACCACAGCTCCACCACGATTAAGTTCTCTTGCAAATACGGTTAATTCACCACCATTGTTTTCTTTTTCCTTAAAGTAATTCCAGCCATATCCACTTGCCGCACCACGAATAGATACTAATATCTGTCCCTTATCATTTTCTGGTTGTCTTACCTGAACTTCAATTTCATCACCAACTTTTAGGTCCGCTGCATAGTCTTTGACGAATTCAAATTCTTTACCAGTTACCACAGCATCAGTCTTACCACCAATGTCGATATAGACACCTTTGTTTTTGATAGCGGTGATTCGTCCTTTTACTTCTTGTCCTTTTTTTAATCCTAAAAGTGCTACACCTTCTAGATTTAGTAAGTCCTCCATTGAAGCAATCGCTTTGTTTGACTTGACTGCTTTTACCTTTGATTTTTTGATTTTGTTTTTCATATTTTTTTGGTTCAGTCCGCCGTAGCTTACGCGTAGGCGACCCATTTTAGGTATAAAAAAAACTCCGAGTTATTGGAGTTTATACGGGATTGGTTACCCTAAATAAACTAATAACATAAATTTTGGGTTATTTACCAGTCCGTAGCTTTAGCGAAGGATGGCCCCAAATAAATGAATAATCTGATAATCGGTTTTAGTCCCCGATCAAAAGCTTAGGTATTATATCACTTATTCACCACAAAAAATCCCCCACTTGCCTCGCCATTTTGGCGGGTTTCTGGAGGATTGTTTAGTTTACAACTTGTCTCGCCATAGTCTCGCCAAAGGCGGACGTCGGCGGATCTATCGAATTATTTGATCCCTCAATTCCGGCCATGACCTATTTTCATAGCTCTTTGCAGAGCAACTATTGTCAGTGCAGAAACGTTTCACTTCTCTGTTCGGAATGGGAAAAGGTGGTACCATTTCGCTAAATGACCGGAATTCAAAGATCAAAATTTAAGAAAGAAATAAAAATATAAACTTTCGCAGTCATGTTTTGGAGGTTTTCTTTCAACGCGGTAACGCATTGACCGAAAACCGGAAAAATGTGACGAGAAAGTAAAACTTGGCGACTAAATTGAGCTGTCTTCCAGCCTTTAACACCGCAGATTGCGGCACTAAAGGCCAGAAAAATATTGAAAAATTTGTTTAATCTTCTCTTTGGTAGGCTGAAGCCATTACTGGCCTTACACCGCCAAAGTATTAACCGGTAGTCTCCCGGCGATTTTTCATCCCTTTCGGGACAACGATTTCTTATCTCGGGGTCAGCTTCCTGCTTGAGATGCTTTCAGCAGTTATCTTATAGAAACGTAGCTACCCAGCATTGCCCTTGACAGGACAACTGGCACACCAGCGGTTTCCTCATCTAGGTCCTCTCGTACTGTAGATGAATTCCCTCAAAAATCGAACGATTACAACGGATAGAGACCGAGCTGTCTCGCGACGCTCTGAACCCAACTAACGCAGCGCTTTAATGGGCGAACAGACCAACCCTTGGCCCCTTCTTCAGGGCCAGGATGCGCCAAGTCGACATCGCATGTCGATTCCACAGTTTCTTGTGGTCTTAGACTATCCCTTCATCCTCTTGTCTTTTTATTATCCCTAATAAAACAGAGTAGGAGCTAGCGTATTATCCACCAATAAATTGATGAATCTCATCTTTCGATTCAGTCGTTACAGGGTCATAACAAAGGCAATTTATACCTAAATTCAGGTAAAACATATTTTTCAATAGTTTTAACCATCTTTTTAGAGCTTTCGCTTCTCACACGAATTCGAAAATAAATTTTATCTTTATTTAAAGTTGAATTTAATCCAAACTGATCTTTTAAAGTATAAATCAATCTGTTTTGTTCATCAATTGAAAACTGTTGAGTGTTTAGATAGATGGCTGATCGGCTTTTAGACCCATCATCCATAAACCAAACTGCCAAACTTAAAGCATCTAATTTTAAATCATTAGGAATTATTTTCTTCCCGTTAATAAAAAATTCATTATAGTATGGAGTAAGTTGGGGTAAACTTCGAGTAAAAAAGCGATATGCTTCTCTATTTCCGTTTCCCTTTCTCCATTTTGGCGGAGTTATTACCAAATTTTTAAATTTAGAATAAATCCAGTCCACTAATGCTTTTTGCGAATAAGCGTGGTTTATCTCTAGATATGCATTTATTTTCTTTCTCATTGTTCCGTCTCCTAAGAGAGTTCCAATAAGAATAGATTCTTGCACATTTGTTAGACTTCCCGCGGTATTGGCCATTGATCATTAATAATAATCCGAAGGTTACCCGAATGTCAATTAAGGCGTTCACCGTTATGAGCTAGTATTTAAATTTTTAAATTCAAAAATTAATAAAAAATTTTCAAAAAGACCTTATGATATACAAACTAACGGAATTACTTCCGCCCACCCCGATAAGCCTTTATGGCTAAGGTGCCGAACCGCATCGTCAATATGAACTATCGGATGCGACTAGCCTGTTATCCCCAGAGTAGCTTTTATCCAGTAAGCCCGTGCCCATACCAAATGGGTCACGAGGATCACTAAAACCGTCTTTCGACCCTGATTCCAATATCAAATTGTTTGGAACTCCCTCTTACGAGGGATTCGACTAGTATGTCTCACAGTCAAGCCAACTTATGCTTTTGCGCTTACAGTCCGATTTCCTGCCGGACCAAGTTGACCTTTGTGTACCCGCGTTACTTTTTTGCAGGTGCCTGCCCCAGGCAAACTAGCAACCATACACGGTTCCCCCTGTCGATTCAGACAGGTAGGTAAGACTCAAAATTAGCAAAGGGAGGTGTTCCATTGTCGTCCACGACTTGCGTCGGGACTCCCTCCTACACTCGACAATCACCAGTTTCTTATCAATGTAAAGATCCAGTAAAGCTTCATGGGGTCTTTTTGTCCTGTTGTAATTAAACGGCATCTTCACCGCTCTTTCAATTTCACTGGATAGATGCTTAAGACAGTTGCACAGTCGTTAAACCTTTCATACGTGTCGTAACTTACACGACAAAGGACTTCGCTACCTTAGAACAGTTAGAGTTACTGCTGACGTTCACCAGGGCTTATACAACAAGCCGCCCCCTTGCGGGTTTGACTCGCCATTTTAACCTTCTGGCACCGGTCAGGTTTCAGCCCCTATACATCCCCTTACGGGTTAGCAGAGACCTGTGTTTGTGGTAAACAGTCGCCATGCATTCTTTTGTTGTAACCCGCTTGTTAGGGCGGGCAGGGTATCTCGCAAAGCTTACACCCAGATAATTTGCCAAGTTCCTTAAGCATCTGTCTTCCAATCGTCTTAGTCTTCTCGACTTATCCACCAGTGTCGGTTTTGGTACGAATTTCCTGTATTCTAGTTGCGATGCTTTTCTCGGATACATGGGTTCAATAGAATTGCTCTTCTTTCGAAAAACTCTTATTCGTGCTTCACGTTAAAACGAAAAGGCGGATTTTCCAACCCCTTCTAGCTAGACACTTGAAAGCCCAATCGCTTAGACTCTCCACCTCCCACACATCGTCTCACCCCAACTTAAAACGAATACAAGAAAGGACCGGAATATTAACCGGTTATCCATCCACTACGCCCCCTTATGATCGGGGCCTCGTGTTAGGATCGCCTAACCCTCGGACGAACAACGTAGCCGAGGAAACCTTGGATATTTCGACGTGGCAGATTCTCACTGCCATTTCGTTACTCATGCCTGCATTCTCACTTGTGGTCGCTCCAGCTAGCCTTACGGCCCACCTTCACCGCTCCCACAACGCTCTCCTACTGATCCAATGGACAATACTCGAAACTTATAATTACTTTGATTCTTCCTTAATTAATTCATCAATCAACCAACTTTTCAATTGTTCTTCATTTTCAAAATTCATGCTTAGAGTAGTTCTATTTATTTCTGCCGCTTTATCATTACGAGCATTAAATAAACCACTACCAGTTCTTGGAACCAAGTCAGCATTAATTACCTGTCTAAAGGCTAAAGACTCAACTAATTGATACGGTTGAGCTTGCTCTAGCTGCGATCTTCTATCTACAGGCTGTGCTTTCTCAAAAACCTTAAAATCTTTTCCAAGAATATTTACTTTCATGATATACATTATACTATAAGTTACCAGTATTGTCCACTGAATCCTACAACTTCGGTGTTATGTTTTAGCCTCCTTACATTTTAGGTGCAGCTTACCGACCCGAATTGCTTCAGGTCGAACAGTGAGCTATTACGCTTTCTTTAAAGGATGGCTGCTTCTGAGCCAACCTCCTGTCTGTCTTAGGTAAACCACCGCCTTTCCCACTTAACATAAACTTAGAGACCTTAGATGATAGTCTGGGGTCTTCCCCTCTTGCCCGGCCAGCTTAGCCCGGTCGGACTGACTGCCTAGCTTAATTCCACGGTATTCGGAGTTTGGTTAAATGCCTGAGCTTGCGCTCAAAACACTCATCCAGTAGCTCTACCCCCATGGAGAAACACTAGACGCTATACCTATATATATTTCGGAGAGAGCCAGCTATTCCCACTTTCGATTGGCATATTACCCCTAACCACAGTTCATCGGACAGATTTGCAGCTCTGATCCGTACGGGCCTCCCTCTGATTTATCATCAGAGTTCACCCTGACCATGGTTAGCTCAAGTGGCTTCGGGTCATCTCCGTCTACCTAATCGCGCTATTCGCACTCGCTTTCGCTACGCCTTCGCCCCAGAGGGCTTAAACTTGGTAGAACAGAAATACTCGCAGGCTCATTCTTCAATAGGCACGACATCACCATCCTCCGCTTCTTACTTCGTAGAAGCTACGGACTGGCAAGCTCATTATTATAAATAACAAGTTTACCAATCCGAAGCTTGTTGCGGAGCAAAAAGCGAAGGATGGCTCTGTCTGTTTGTTAGCAAATGGTTTCAGATCTATTTCATTCCCCTACTTGGAGTGTTTTTCACCTTTCCCTCACGGTACTTGTTCACTATCGGTCTGCTGAAGTATTTAGTCTTGGAGCTTGGTCGCCCCAGATTCCCTCGACATTTCACGTGGATCGAGGTACTTAGGTATTCTGCCTATTTTTACTTGAAATTCAGATACAGGACTTTCACCCTCTTTGGTGTTCCATTCCAGAAACTTTTCCTTTTCTTTCAAAATATTATACAAAACCCTGCAACCCCTACACTTGCGTGCAGGTTTAGACTGTTCCGATTTCGCTCACCGCTACTTACGGAATCTCATACGATTTCTTTTCTTCCGGGTACTGAGATGTTTCACTTCCCCGAATTCCCTTCCGATGCTTCACCAAAAACTCAGTTTTCAAAATTGAAGTTATCTTTTTTCAAAATATTTGAACACGCTAGTATTCACTATTTTGAAAAAACGGTAACGATGTTTTGAAAACGATAAATTCTTAGTGAAGCACCGGATCAGTTATATTTCTATAACCGGAGTTTCCTCATTCGGACACCACCGGATCAACGTTTGTTGACAACTCCCCGGCGAATTTCGCTGTCTTCTGCGTCCTTCTTCGGCTTCAGCCGCCAAGGCATCCACCATTTGCTTTATTTAAATCTTTCAATATTTTTTGACAACTCAATTTAGTCGCCAATTTACCCGCCTGTGGCGGGTTTTGTGAAAACAACCAAGTCTGCTTGGCAGACCCTCCAGTGACGGTGATCGTTTTCACATATATTTTTTCTTTCTTATTCGATAGATTGTTAAAGTTTGATTCCAATTACTCGGAACAAAAACTAGTTTCGGACAGAAAATTATTTTTCATAATTCCTAATTCCTAATTCCTAATTTTTTTGGTGGACCTGACGAGATTCGAACTCGCTTGTCCCGCCGTAGTTTTACGTAGGCGGATGACCTCCATAAGGTCAAGTCTTTTTGGTGGACCCAAGGGGACTCGAACCCCTGACCCCTTCATTGCAAATGAAGTGCTCTACCAACTGAGCCATGGGCCCGCTACGACTTGCAATGCTCACATGAGCGAAGGCGGCTGGATACCATTTATCTTTTAAAATGTGCTCAATCGGTTTAAAAAACAAAAAACCGAAAGCTTATAGCCTCCGGCGTTATTCGACACGTTACATCTTTGTACTTAAGTTGACGCTATTCCCTCCTTTGTACAAAGTTGTAGACTGTTCCGAACAGTTGGCTTCAGCATTTAAGTGAGGATATTCTACCCAATCCGTATCTACAAATCAATAGCCTAAATTCGTTTTTTCGTACTCCCAACTGCCTTAAACTCCAAAATAACAAAAATACCTATCCCACCGCCTTAAGTGTATTTAATTCAAACTCCAATCTCCTCCGCTATTCGTCTGCTTACTTCTTTTCTCTTTTAGCCTTAACAACCTCTATAACAATTGGCACCACCGACACTGCAATGATTATCAATACTAGATAATGAAAATTCTCTTTAATAACTGGTATATTCCCTAAAAAATATCCTCCTAAAGTAAATATTGTCACCCACACCAAACCGCCCACTGCGTTGTACATAATAAATTTTCCATAATTCATCTTCCCCACCCCGGCTACAAATGGCGCAAAGGTTCGTACAATTGGCACGAATCGAGCTAGTACAATCGCTTTTCCACCATGTTTATCATAAAAAGCCTGTGCTTTAAGTAAATACTCACGCTTCAACAACTTTTCCCTCAAGTTCATTCCTTGCCCTTCCGTAGCTTTATGCGAAGGAGGGTCAAATGCCCTTGGTCCGATATAATGCCCTATCCAATAATTTACAGTGTCTCCCAAGAAAGCAGCTAACACCATCAATCCCCACAGGGACCAAATGTTAAACGCTCCCAAACTAGCACTCAATGCCCCGGCAGCAAATAGTAGCGAATCTCCTGGTAAAAATGGCGTAACCACCAGACCCGTCTCCATGAAAATAACTGCAAACAAAATTCCATAAGACCACCCACCAAAATTAGCTATTACTGAAGCTAAATTTTTATCAACGTGCAAAAAGAGATCGATTAGATATTTGATTGAATCCATATTTCTCATTCTACCATCAATTATTTTGCATTCACTGTTGGCTTTTTCGCTATTACCGCCACCCTTCTATTTAAATCCGCAATCATCAAATGTGCCGCTGGCAAAGCTCCCAACAAATACCTGGTAGCCGCTTCCCTTCCGTTAGGCCCCCTCGAAATAGTAAAAGAAGTTCTGGCTACTACACACTGTATATATAGAGCTTCCTCAATCAATTTTTTCCCTTCAGAATTAATTTCTTCACCCATCTCTAATTATACCCTACTCTTCTTCCTTGCTCTTTGTATGTTCAGCCAAAATTTCCAATAGTTTACTATCTTTACCCTCATACCCCAAAGCCCAATACCCCACCCCTCCCAACTCCGTTTCCATTGTCTTGTCGATTTTAATTTTCAAACTCCTTTCGTTCTCATAGTAGGCACTATGCCATTCATTTTCATAAAAATACTCCTTAACTTTCACAATTTTTTTACCTACTTTTTTACTTTTTATTTTTGACTTTTGAGTTTTTTCTATCCAGGTTGCCCAAGGCGACATTCCCATTTCATCCCACTTAGCCCCTGTTATCCCAATTCCTTCACTTAAAAACACAGTTCTTCCGTACCCACCGTCTACTTGAGCACTTCCATAAGAATCATCTACAGTCACCCACTCATATCCATAAAGGGGTAGGGCCATGATTACCTTTTGCTTCCTTGTCTCAAAGCCCACCAACTTGCTAGTTACCTCTTTTATACTCCGCTGGCCTAACTCAGCCTCAATCGGTGCTACTGAACCAGAATAATCACTCCCGGGTCTATGAAAGTCATAAGCCATTATTACCACCCAGTCAACCGCATCAATTAGCCCTCTAATCCTTTCCGGATCTCCCTTGATTATTGTGTTAGTAAAGACATCTACTCCTACTTCACCCCACCCCCCATTTTTTGCTTCGTGCATAAAACTAATAAAATCATCATCTAAGATTCTTGTGGCATTACTCATATACTCAAAATCAATATTTACACCTTCAAATCCGTCATTTTTTAATACATCGTGCACTTCATTTATCAACCTTGTCCTTGCCTCTGGGCTAGCAATAAATTCTTCCAACTCATCATCTTTAAACAATTTTATAGAGACAATATTTTTTCCACCACTTTTTTTGGTTTCATCTTTTAGTTTTTTATAATTTTCACCTCGCAGCTTTTTACTCTGCACATCCCACACCAAACTCCCATCCGCCTCAACTTCAATCCCTGAAAACACTAATTGGGTTACCTCTTTACCATATAGCTTTGTCTTACCAATCATCCAACTGGGTAAAAAACCCACTACTTCCTTCCCAACTTTTTTCTTCTCCACCCAACCCTGCCAACCTAGGGGGTTTAACAATTCTTTTTCAATTTTCTCCGGCAATAATTTCCAACCGCCTATGACCAATAATACGCCAACAACAATCACTAGACCACCTTTCCATTTATTCATTCCTGTATTCTACCAATTACTCTACCAACACCTTTGCTCCGATTGTCTTGCTACGTACGCGAATACCCAGGACCAATCCAACTTCCCTTCTAACTAATATTGTTGGATGGGGTAAGTCTACACCCTCTTCCATTGTCATCTCCGACAATTTATCACCCAATCTCACTCCCAGCAAATTTAATTCATCAGCTGAAACTTGAGCCAACACAGCACCACCAACACACTCCACACTTTCTGTATATGTTGTCCTAACCAAACCATGTGGGCACCGTTGTAATTTGGTCACTTTTTTAGTATGTTTTTACCTGTTCTTCGGTTAACAGTATTCAAATGACTCGGTGAAGAGTAAAATCAATGTCATGAAAAAAGATATGGTTGTGCCTATTGTTCAAGTAAAAATGTA
>JACPHO010000002.1 GCA_016188545.1 Candidatus Shapirobacteria bacterium
CAACAACTCTTTGGAAGGCAGCTTTGCTCATCTCAAAGACAAAGTACGACTTCATAGAGGTCTAAAAACAAAGAGAAAAATGAAACTAATTAACCAAATTCTGTTGGGGAAAGCACCCGAAAAGTACCATTAAGCCAAATTACAGACCTGACAGCAGGCTATTTGAAAAGTCGAATGAGATAGCTGTCAACTGGGGCTGCTGGTGTTGATGAGTTTGTAGACATGACACTTTTTCCAGATGTTCAGATTTTAGAAAACCCTGAGAGCTCACCTGAAGAAAGAAGTGTAGCAATGGAACGAATTCTTACGGCTGGGTTATTTGAAGAGTCTTTGTTTAAAGACTTTCCTGGACTTAGGCTAAAGTAAATGTGCGCCTACCAGGAATCGAACCTGGATCAACGGTTTCGCAAACCGTCATTCTATCCATTAAACTATGGGCGCAAATATTGCCTATATTTTAACCTAAAGTTTCGAATAACACTTCAAGTTATTCTATCCACTCGCCTCGATTGGACTTCGAGTCGAAGCAGGTTAAACAATGGGCGCTAAAATTTCTTCTGATTATAACAAATTATGCCTTTTTTTCTTGGGTTTTAGTTTTGACGGCACGATCCTCGAGCGGGAGTCTCTTGGCAAACCAAGCAGTAAGCTTATCAATGACACTAGGTGGGTTTTCGACTAAGGGGATTTTTTTGATAAGGATGTCTTTTAGTTTTTCCTCATCTTTGTGGAGAATAACAAGTGAAACTAGGTTGGGAAATTTAAGAACTGTACCAAAATGAACCATTTCAGTACTGAGGCTTTTTTTGAACCAGAATTTTTCTAAAATCTCCCAATAATAGTGAGTTTCCCCGAAGTATATTCCCCGGTTTGTAATACGGTAACGTACATCAGCGGGAGGAACGGTGGAAAGAACATAAAACATGAACATGAGTGACCCAAGAGCGATGATCAGGAAAAATTCTTTAATGAAGATAAAAATGACAGCAACTAAAACTAAAATAGCAACGGCAGTAATCCAAAAATCTTTTTCGCGGCGTTGGAAAGCACGTTCTGGGGCGATCCATTCGTAGAGAACTTTTTCTTCGTTGATATCTTCGAGCGTTTCTTCTATCTTCTTTTCAATGTCGGTAGGATTCTTCTTAGTTTCGCTCATTTATATCATCTTATCATAATTTTGCAGCCAAATTTGGTATACTCAGACACGAAATATTGGGAAATATTTCTAATTACCATGAAATGTAATATCAATGAATTGATAAGCGTTTCTGTCGAAAAGCATGGCTTTTCTCGGGAAGGGTGCGGCGAATGGTAAGCCACGGGTTTGCTAAACCCGCGTCAGAAATGGCATGAGGGTTCGACTCCCTCCCCTTCCGCAGCGTAATAAATCGCAAAGCGATTTAAACGCTGCTAGAGACGTTTAAATTTCTGAGAAATTTATTACGTCTCGCCTACGCATTTTGCACATTGCCGCCTGTTATATAATTGGTTGTGTTCTACTACACATATGTATTGGAAAGCCTGAAAGATAATAGTTTGTATATTGGCTATACTTCTGATTTAAAGAAAAGATTCAAAAGACATAACTTAGGATTAAATAAAGCAACAAAACCACATATTCCTTACAGACTAATTCATTTTGAAGGATTCTTGAATCGAGTTGACGCAAAAAGTCGTGAAGTTTATTTAAAATCAGGGTGGGGACTAAAGAGTGTTCATAAAATGTTGGAGAAATATTTTATATGAAGTATATAATGAGGCATGGAAGAAGCAGTAAAAACTTGGCATCAAAAACACAAAGAGAGACTGACTGAGGGGCAAAAAATTGCTGACAGCGTGGCTTCTCTTATGGGGAGTTGGGGATTTATAATCGGACAATCAGTACTGATATTTATTTGGATAGTCGTAAACCTGACAGCATATTTTTATCATTGGGATCCATATCCTTTTATCCTGCTAAACTTGTTCTTTTCAACCCAGGCGGCTTTTGCAGCTCCGATAATTATGATGTCGCAAAACAGACAAGGAGAAAGGGATCGAATGCAGGCACGAGATGACTACGAGACTAATGTAATAGCTAAAAGAGAAATTGAAGAACTACAAAAATCACTATTACGAATTGAAGCTGAAAAATTGAATAAGATCATAAGCCTGTTGGAAAAACACAAAATACTTTGATAATTTTGGTATTAGTTTATAAATAACAATCCGGACATTGATTTACAAAAGTTTTCTCTAGTTGAGGTGAAACAGATTGAAAGAGAAGTAGTATGGATGCGATATAAAAAGTTTTAGAGTTTTGACTTGAAGAACTCAACGTCTCTAGATAAGGCGCGGCCAAAATTTTTGGCAATATCGTGATTGTCGCCTTGGTATGAGTAAAATGTGACTGTTTTTCCGGCTTCTTTTAGCTTTTCATGGAGATAGGTACCCCAAGAAAATGGTACCGACTCATCGGCGGTGGCATGGTGAATATTCAGAGGGACTTTGACTCGAGAAATATTTTCCAGAGATGAAATCTGGGATGTGGGGTATTGCTTTATAAATGTTTCGTATTGGGTTTTGAATTTTTCAGCTTGGCCGGGGGTGGGGCGGTTTTTGTTCATAAAATGGATAACTTGTTCGGGCAAGAGGGCAACCGCAGGTGCCCAGAGAGTGGCAGCAGTTACCCGAGGGGATGTTTCCAGAATCTGAAGGGTGACATCGCCACCCATGGAATGACCATACATGAAGATTTTATTGGGATTGGCAGTGGGGATGGAGTCGATAGCGGCTAACAAGCTTAGTACGTCGACAGTATATTCGGATCGGGATAGGAGTCGTCCAGAGGACTCCCCTTCAGAGCTATCGTGTCCGCGATAATCGGGTTTGAGGACCAAGAACCCTTGGGAAGCAAAAAGGTTGGAGGTGTTAATGTAGGAACGGGTAACACTATAGTCTTGTGGGGGATAAAACCATGGTTAACAATAACAACCGGCCAACCGTTGGTGGGAGGAGTACCGGATGGGGTGATCATTAGGGCATTGAGGGTAAGATCGTCAGACAGATAGCTAACTACTTGAGTTGATGGTGATATGGTTTTGACCAATTTTAGTTTTTGAAAAGGGAAGCGACGCATGGACAAACTTTCAATACTGAGCGGATGAATAGCGGTGCCAGTAACCGACGACGGGGCATTGGGAAGAGGGGTATTGCTCGTCGGCTGAGAGCTGGGTCGGGATATAAAATAGAAAATTAAACTTACTACTACTGCTATAGTAATTAGTTTCATAAATAATTATACATTAGTCATAAATAAGAGCAAAATGACTGGTAAAGTGTTGTGTTTTAGTGTACATTTATATTATCTCTTACTGTTTTAGTATCAGTTAGAATGCTAATTGAAGCTTGGAATGTAGACGAAAAAGAATACCCTACCAGAGGAGCCTTCGAAGACAAGGCAAAGTTTTTATTAAGATACGCAATATTGGCGCCGTCGGGACATAATAGCCAGCCGTGGAAATTTGAAATATCTAAAAATAAAATAATCGTTAGACCAGACTACAACCGAGGCAGGAGTGTGGTGGATAGTGAACATCGGGAATTGTTTATTAGCTTGGGGGCAGTTTCAAAAATAATCGCCATTGCAGCTGATAGATTTGGAATGAGTTACCGCAGAAAGGTGATTAAGGACAGGGTGGAGTTTATATTTGGTGAGGAAAAGACGGTTAAGAAAAATTTGGAGTTATTTAAGGCCATAACTAAACGCAGAACTTATCGGGAAAGGTACAAGAAAAAGAAAATCCCGCTGAGACTAGTTGCCAAAATTAAAAAAATAACCAGTAAGGGACAGAGCATGGTAGCGGTAAACGACCCCGATCTAATTAAGGTGATGGCTGATTTAATCGAAAGAGCCGACTGTGTCTGGTATAAAAGTAGATCATTAATTCGGGAATTGGAGGAATGGATGAGAGATGACCTTGAGTTAACCAAGGATGGGCTACCAACCGGGATGATTAATATGTACAAAATAGCGGCAGAAACAAAATACCTATTTTCAAAAGATAGCCGGGTGGCTAAGGAAAAAGCAGAAAGAGACAGAGTTATTGCTAAAAACACTCCCCTGTTTTTAATAATTGTTAGTAATGATAACGACATTCATAGTTGGATTGAGGCGGGGGAAATGTATGGAGAAATAATTTTAACAGCTCAAAAACTAGGTCTGGCTAGTGGGGTGCTGGGGTCGATAACTGAACTTACCGGAATGAAAAACAAAATGACAAAGTTATTCAGTATTGAGGGACACGTGCAGCTAGTACTAAGTGTGGGCTATGCCAGAGTAAAAGTTCCAGCGACCCCGCGAAGGCCGCTTGAGGAAATGCTGGCCTGACTTAGACAGTGGTGATTTGAAGGGCATTAGTTAGTCCGGCTTTTTGCCACTGAGAACCATGGACGACAACAACATTTTCACCTTTTTTAATTAAGCCTTTTTCAACCAATTCTCCGAGGACTTTGTCTGGGGTGGTAAAAAACGGTTCGTGATAGTTGGTGACAAATGGGGTAACACCAAAAGAGATGGTTAGTGATTCGGCAACTTTTTTATCTCTAGTGACAGCGATGACCGGGACGCTTTGGCGATAACGAGAAATAAAACGAACAGTATGTCCGGTTTCAGTAAAGACAATTAGATGGTCGATAGGTGGTTCTATATTTGATTTGGCGATAGATACGGCTGATTTGGTTATAACTGAGGTGGCGTTATTATCTTGAAAATTAAGTTGTTCGACGGGACGGTTGGACTCGTTCCAGGAAGCGATACGAGTCATGGTCTGCACTGTTCGAACTGGATATTTACCACCGGCGGTTTCGGCAGATAGCATGATGGCGTCGGTACCGTCATAAATTGCATTAGCAACATCGGTGGCCTCTGCGCGGGTAGGACGAGGATTGACAATCATCGATTCCAGCATTTGAGTGGCGGTGATGACTGGCTTGCCGGCGAGGCGACATTTACGGATGATGGTCTCCTGCCAATAGGCAAGTTGTTCAATAGCTGTTTCAATACCAAGATCTCCACGGGCGACCATGACTACATCGGTTTCGGCAATTATCTCATCAATATGATTTAGAGCTACTTGATTTTCGATCTTGGCGACTATCTGGGCGTCCATCCCCCGCTGCTGCATTTCAAGACGGAGCATGCGAATATCAGCGGCGGTACGGACGAAGGAAAGACCGACGTAATCGACCTTGTTACGGGCATTTTTCTCAATCTGAGCAATATCATTGTCGATAAGGGATGGGAAATCAATGTCGATACCGGGAAGATTGACACCCTTGCGGTGTTTGATAACCGCATCGTTTTTGACCTTAGTAATGAGATATGTTTCGTGGACAGAGATAATTGAAGTCTCAACAAAACCATCGTCAATGAAAAGATCATCACCTGGTTTTAGAAGTGAGAAAACTGCGGAATGGGGAATAATGACATCGATATCATCAACAAAGGAGGAACCGATTTTTATCTCCTGACCATTTTTGACCTGAACATCGACTTTATCTCGAGTCTCAAGCCGGATTTCCGGACCCTGAAGATCGAGTAGAATACCGATAACAGCACCTTTACTATCGGCGACTTGCTGGGCTAACTTGATATGTTCATCGTGCCAATCGGGGGTGGAGTGTTTGGTGTTGAATCTGAAAACATTGACACCAGCATCGATGAGTTCGGACATTAAGAGGGTGGTATCAGAAGCGGGGCCGATAGTGGCGACGATTTTGGTTAGTTTAGTTTTTTTGGTCATAGACGATAGAGGATTATATTCTATATTTTTTAAGATTAAAGTGGGGAGAGTTTTGATGGTAGAATGGGACATGATTTTGGGTAGGGGCGTAATTTATCGATACAGTAAAGAACCGATCTTTAATGGAGCGGAATTTTTTGTGGGTAAGGGAGAAAAAGTGGGGTTGGTGGGACAGAACGGCTCGGGTAAATCTACACTATTTAAACTGATAATGGGTGAAGAATACCCAGATGAGGGGTCGGTCAAGGTTGATGGTACAGTACTGGGGGTACCTCAGGAAGTAAAACACGACGAGCAGATGGAGAAAGCAGCATCGGTTCGGGATTATATTGATCCAAAACACCAAAAAGAAGATTATGAACTACGAAGACTACTGGCAAAACTAGAGTTGGGAGAATATGATCTGTCGGATAAACCGGTTAAAATGAGCGGTGGTCAGAAGACTAAGCTGGCCATAGTGCGGGCGTTAGTCGCCTCCCCTGATGTATTACTTTTGGATGAGCCGACCAACTTTTTGGATACTGCCGGAAAGCAGTGGGTAATGGATTTTTTGGGTAAATACCCAAAGACACTTCTAATTATTTCCCACGACTTAAATCTTCTGGATAAATCGATTGACAAAATACTGGAGGTAAATGGTCAGTCAAAAAAACTGGATGAATATAAAGGAAACTATACTGATTACGTCAAGTTGAAAGGTGAAAAAGATGCACTCTTGGTTCGACAAATTCATGTCCAGGAACGACATATTGTGCGAATGAAAAAGGGATGGTTAAAAATGTCGCATGTTAAGTCAGAAAAAGGTGTCCGCCAGAAACTACAGTTGGAAAAGCGTATCGTGGCGATGGAAGAAAGCCTGCCAACCATGCCATCTGAAGCTAAGAAATTCAAAATTAAATTACCAGAACCTTCATGGGTGGGATCAATCCCCCTGATGATGAGTGGGATTAACAAAGCCTATGGGACTAAAAAAGTACTGACTGGAGTTGATTTTGATATCAAACGGGGTGAGCGAATTGCCCTGGTCGGGCAAAACGGAGCCGGAAAAAGTACCTTGATCAAAATTATTATGGGGATGCAGGAGGCTGATTCGGGAGAGGTTTATAAAGATGAGAAACTGGTGATCGGATACTATTCTCAGGAGTTTGAAACTTTTGATTTTGATAAAACACTTTTGGAGACTATAAAAGATGTGTGTTCGATGCCGGAACAGACCCTACGGGGACATTTGGGAAGGTTTTTGTTTGGGGCGGATAAAGTCAACCAAAAGGTGAAAACTTTGTCCGGTGGAGAAAAGACAAGACTGGCGATAGCCTTACTTCTGGGACAGAATTTTAACCTACTGGTACTGGACGAGCCAACAACGTACCTTGATGTACTTTCCCAACGATTAATTCTGGAAGCTTTGAAGGGTTACAGCGGGGCAATGATATTGGTGTCACACACACCAGAATTTATTACGGAACTAAAGCCTAATCGCAAATTTTACCTACCGGAAAACCGCTGGGAATAACCTAATTATTGCCAAAGAGTAGGTTATTTTGTAAAATGTAGACCCATGAAAGTTGTGCGACAGTTCTTACATTTCCTAAAAGACTACAAGCTATCGATGGTCATGTTTATGACGGTCACTACTTTGTCGGTGCTGGCAGAGTCGATGAGACCATGGTCGCTGAAAATGATCCTCGATAGTGTAGGTGTTAATGATATGAATAGGGTGTACTGGTACCTTGGACTTTTGGGGGTATCGACTATCGGGGGAAACATAATTAATTCTCTGGGGTACTTCTACGGTGACGTAGTTAAGATTCCCCTATCAAAACAGATTAGAGAAGTAGTGTTCAAAAAAGTTCTCGACCTGGATTTTGCTTACCATGTTGATAAAAATACCGGCTCGCTCATTAGCGCATTTCGGCGGGGGGATGGAGCGGTGAATTCGATATTTGATGCGGTGTTTCAGGAAATTTATTGGACGATTATATACATTGGGGTGGCACTGTGGTTTTTGTTCCAAGCCTCCCCTTCGATTGGAATGGCACTGGTGGGATTGTTTGCTATCAACATGAGCATGATTTTTTGGCTTATAAAAAAGAATCTAAAGACAAGGGTGGTGTTCAATAAAACAGAAGATGAGATTTCGGGGATTATCGCCGATACAATGATCAACTACGACACAGTTAAGTTTTTTGCCGCCGAAAAAAGAGAAGAGAAAAGATTGGCCAACAAGTTTTCAGAGTGGACGAGAGCAGTATGGGACTATGCCAACACCTTTAGGATGATGGATGTGGGGGTAGGGACGGTATCGGCTAGTGGAATGCTACTGATGCTATGGATAGCTGTATCAAAACTCAACAACGGGCTAACTATTGGGGATATTGTGATGATCTCTGGATTTGTGACCAGTTTGCATTTTCAATTCTTCCACTTGTTTTCACAAATTAGAAATATTGCCAAACATACCGCGGACCTGGAGGCTTATTTTGGAATTCTAGATAACGAAGTGTGTGTCAAGGAAGCCACAAGGCCAAGAAAAATTAAAAAAATGGCAGGGAAAATTGAATTTCAAAAAGTCGGATTTGTCTATCCAAAAAACAATCAGAAAGTATTGGATGATATTAACTTAGTAATAAAGTCGGGAACCAAGGTAGCGTTTGTAGGTCGGTCGGGTACCGGGAAAACAACTTTGGTTAAACTGCTTCTACGATTTTACGACCCCAGCAAGGGACGGATATTGATCGATGGGGTGGATATTAAAAAAATGACTAAGAGCAACCTGCGGTCGATTATCTCGGTAGTGCCACAAGAACCGGTACTGTTTAATAACTCCATCAAATTTAACCTGGCTTACGGCAAGGAAGAAGCCACCATGGAAGAGATATTGACTGTGGCGGAACAGGCCAACATCATTGATTTTATTGACAAGCTCCCCAAAGGCTGGGATACGATGGTGGGAGAACGGGGAATAAAGCTTAGCGGTGGACAGAAGCAGAGGTTAGCAATTGCCCGAGCCCTACTTACCAACCCTAAAGTTTTGATCTTTGACGAGGCAACTTCGAACCTCGACTCAGAATCGGAGAGGATGATCCAGACGGCCCTTGAGGAAGTGTCAAAAAGTCGGACAGTAATTATTGTGGCGCATAGGTTCTCAACAGTTCGCGATGCAGATAATATTGTGGTACTGGCGGGGGGAACGATAGTCGAAAGTGGGAAGCACCAAGAACTACTGGCCAAAAAGGGCGTCTACGAAAAGCTGTGGTCGATTCAAACGAAGGGGAAGAGCAAGAAGAAATAATTCTTAATACGTAAACAGTAATTGGTAAATTGAGACTATGATTTTGATTTTAGATAATTTTTTGGAGATATAACCTTTGTCCCAGATTCTGATTCCAGTTTTACCCTAGCTTGACGAGCGATTTGACCACCTCGATGACCAGCGCTGATATTTTCCGGCATTCCAGTGGCGTCAAAAGATTGGGCAATGGTTCGCGTGGAGGCTTCAGCTAAGGCAGTAAAAATTAGTTCTAATTCCGACATGTGATCACGAAGATTTTGATTTTTTAAGCCTTTAAGTTCTTTATGATTTCTAATGGTCATATCGGACCATTCCTGATGAATAATGTTGGTTAATATGGCAAATTCCTGTTCTTTGGTTACCTCATGATTTTTCCAGTAATCGGTCAATTTATTTCGAGTCTCTTGGCCCATCATTCGTTGTTGAATCCATTTGTCACTCCGGCCTAACTTTTGCCAGTGACTTCGGGCACGATTAACTGCCTTTTCCGGATCGCCAATTTCTTCGATTCGCTCATAACCGACTTTGGCTAACCAGCGTTTGAAGGGTTCAGCTTTGGGTGAGGGAATGGATTGGATAATTCTAAATAAACCTTCGATATTGGCACAGTCTGTTTCTCGTTTTTTGCCATCATTAGCAACTAATTTTAACCGGTGACAATTTGTCACCACTTCACTCCCTTCATCTCTAAGTCTCTGAACCAATTTATTCCAATATTTCCTTGGATCCTCACTATCTGTCAATACACCAACAACGCCAACTACCGAAAACCACCATTTATCCTTAAACCATATACGGCGAATTTCTTTTTGGTGGAAATTTATTGGTTTTGAGTTATTTATTACTTGATTCATAGTAAAGAATATACCCGAATAAAACCCAAAGTCAAGATTTATAGTAATTGTGAGGTAAAATTGGACAAGTTCCTGTAGTCCAATGGATAAGATGATCCCCTCCGAAGGGATTGATCCGGGTTCGACTCCCGGCGGGAACACAGACAAATAAGAAAAGAATTCAGGCACAATATCGTTTGAAGCTAGTAAGCTATAATAAGAGGTGGACCAGGAAACAAACATAACTGATAATTTGTACTACGACGAGCGATCGGCGGGAGGTATCGTGTACAAAAAGGAAGGAGAAAAAGTATTATTCCTCCTAATCAAAACTTTTGCCAACAAACGAAGGAAGACAGTCTTTAAGTTCCCCAAAGGACATCTGAATAAAGATGAAGTACTAAAGCAAGCGGCATTACGTGAGGTGGAAGAAGAAGGAAGGATTAAGAGTAAAATAATCACTAAGATAGGCTCAAATGATTATATTATCTGGGACAAATTACAGAAGAAAAAGATTATCAAGAAAGTGACTTTCTTTTTGATGGAGTATGTCGAGGAAAGCAACCTAAAGTATTTTGACTCGGAAGTGGTCTTGGATCGGATCTGGGTGAACTACAGCGATGCTCTAGGCAAGCTGGCTTTTGACTCGGAGAAGATACTACTGAAAAAAGCTAAGGTGAGGTTGGACTGGTTGAGTAAGAAATAATAATCTAAAGCTTCGTAACGTAGGTAAGTTTGATAAAATAGGAAGAATTTAATGGAGAGTTCCTCCTTCGCTTTGCTACGGCGGATAAACCCACCTTCGCGAAGACAACGCTTCGGCGGGTAAATCGGACCAGCCTTCACTCCTTAGGAGTTACGGCTTGGCACAGTAGTAGTTTTAACAATATGGAGAGGTCGGATAGTGGTTCATTCCACAGACCTGGAAAGTCTGCGCCGTAAAAAGCTCGCGGGTTCGAATCCCGCCCTCTCCGCCAATTTTCAGTTGTTCCCTACAGTTCCATGTAATATAGGGAATGCAGCTCTCCAAACCAATAATTCGTTTGTTCCTGTTTAGCTTTTTTACCCGTAGGACGTTTTTTTAGAAATACACGTCTGACTGGTTAAAATATACCCGTAGGACGTGTATTGACAAATCTACGTCCAACGGGCATAATAGTTTTATGAAGGTATTTTTGTCAAACCAGGGAAACTTAAGAAACTTTAAGAGTTTTACAGAATCCATAGACTTATCTCATCCAGATAAATTGGAAATAACAACTCACGATAAATGGGTAACAGTTCATCCAGCAAATCTGGTTTTGGCAGCTGCGTTAGCGATGAAAGTTGGCAAGGATAATACAGAAATTACAGGTAAAGTTCCTGAAACCGGACGATATTTAGACAGAATGGGACTTTATGAGTTAACTAAGACATCTTCGCCGTTTATATATAGGAAAAAGGAAGAGGCGGGAAGGTTTTTGCCGATTAAAGTGATAAAAGACTCTCAGGGTCAATCTCGTTTTATTACGGACATGGTACCTCTACTACATCTATCCGAAAAAAATGCCACAGTAGTGAAATATATTATTGGAGAGCTAGTTAGAAATGTTCTTGAACATTCTTTTGCGGATGATGGGGCAATTGTGGCCGCTCAATACTATAAAAAGACCAACCGGGTGAGTATAGGTATTTGTGACACAGGTATAGGTATCTGGAAGAGTATGTGGAAATATTGGAGACCAAAAACTGACATTGATGCAATAAAATTAGCTTTGACTCCGGGAATTACTGGTACTACGCGAAGGGAAGGTGGTACATCCGAAAATGCAGGGGCTGGATTATTTTTTATAAAATCAATTGCAAAAATATCGCGTAACTATTTTGTAGTTTATAGTGGAAGTGCAGAATATACATTATTAAAACATGACAAAAGAGTAAAGAATAAACCCAGGCTTTATGCTGATCCGAACCGAGATCCCCACAGTGAAACAAATACCTCTTCTGATTTTCAAGGTACTTTGGTAGCAGTAGATATTTCATTGGATGAGACTCCGGAATTTAATGATTTGTTAGCAAGTATTGGCGAGGTATACCACCAAGCAATTCGTGAACGTAAAAAAGAGAAATATAGAAAGCCAAAGTTTATATGAAAAAAATCATTAAAATACTAAAACAAACCGGTGACTTTGCTGAAAACAAAGATGTGGCAAAGGACTTAAGATTGAAAAAAATTATGCCGGCTCTATTAAAGAGTAATGGAGTTATTTTGGACTTCAAGGGTGTTAATGGTGCAACACAATCTTTTATTCACGCCTTAATTAGTGATCCAATTCGTGAATTAAAAGACAGGGCTTTCGATAATCTGTCTTACAAAAACACAAATGATGCTATTCGTGAGATTATTTCCATTGTTTATCGTTATATGCAGGAAAGTTTAGATGGAAATGACGATAAATAAAAAAATAGGTTCTAACCGCATCAGTGGTTCACCACCAATTTAGAAAAGCGAGTAAATCCTGCAAAAGTCATCGCAATTAGTTTCGAGAGTATAATGTTGATGTGGAATATAAAATAAGACAGGCAACGAGAGAGGAATTGGACATTGCCGTAGGATGGGCTGCAAAAGAAGGGTGGAATCCGGGACTTGGAGACGCGGAGGTGTTCTGGAAAACAGATCCAGAAGGATTTGTAGCACTGGAAGTGGATGGAGAGATGGTGGGGAGCGGATCAATTGTGTCATATGGTGGGAAGTTTGGTTTTATGGGATTTTTTATCGTAAAGCCTGAATTCAGAGGTAAAGGTTGGGGGACAAAATTGTGGCACTGGAGGCGAGATAAACTGTTGAGTCGATTGAATAAAGGAGCACCAATAGGAATGGATGGAGTTTTTGCTATGCAACCTTTTTATGCCAAAGGCGGCTTTGTATTGGCTCACCGAGATATGAGAATGGAGGGGGTGGGTAAAATAATGCAATTTAGCGAAAACGTTAAAGCAATTGAGGTTGATGATTTGGATGAAATAAGCAGCCTTGATGTCAAGTTTTTCGGGTATGAGAGAAGAACCTTTTTGCAAGGCTGGCTATTGATGAATAACAGCCAGGCTTTGAAATATGTTGATGGTGGGGAGATTAAAGGATATGGAGTAGTAAGAAAATGCCAAACAGGCTATAAGATTGGACCACTATTTGCTGATAATTATGAGGTAGCTGATGAGCTGTTTAGGGCTATGTCAACTTTTGCTGATGGTGAGCCGATTTATTTGGATGTCCCAGAGATAAATATTGATGGCATGAAACTGGCTAAAAACTACAATATGAAAGAGTGCTTTGGGTGTGCGCGGATGTATTACAGTCAAGCCCCGGCGTTACCGTACGACAAGATATTTGGGGTAACATCATTTGAGTTGGGCTAGATCAAAGAATGCCCAAAAAGTAAACCTCAAATCGGATCAGTTCAGAAAACTATAAATATTTTCCTGTCCACGATCTATCGCATTTTTTAATATCTTGGACTGTCCCCTGTGCCACTATCTCTCCGCCTTTGTCGCCACCTTCTAGCCCCATATCAATTATCCAATCGGCTTTTTTAATTACCTCTAAATTGTGCTCGATAACAAGTACAGTATTGCCACTATCCACCAGTTTGTTTAACAATCTCATTAATTTCTCGACATCGGCAAAATGAAGGCCTGAGGTTGGTTCGTCCAAAATATAAAATTCACCTTTGTTTTGGAGTCGACTAGCCAACTTTAGTCTCTGACCTTCCCCTCCTGACAAAGTGTCCAGAGTCTGACCAAGTTCCAGATAATCTAGGCCAACATCTAGAAGCATTTTTAGGCCATCATTTATCGACTTTTGATTAAATAAATCACATGCTTCTATGGCGGTTATATCTAATATTTGGTCAATACTTTTGCTTTCAAATTTATAATTCAAGACTTCTGGTTTATACCTTTTGCCATTACATTTATCGCACTTCATTTTGACATCTCCCAAAAAGTTCATATCCATTTCGATGAACCCCAAACCCTTACACTTGGGGCAACAGCCAGACTTGCTATTGAAACTAAATAGTGATGGGTTAACCTTGTTCTCACGGGCAAACAAATTCCTGACCTCATCAAATATTCCCACATACGTAGCAATACATCCCCGCCGATTGTTGCCGATACTATTTTGGCCGACTAAGACTACTTTGTCTTGATGTTGAGCGACAATTTCCTCGACCAGAGAACTCTTGCCGGCACCTGACACACCAGTCAGGGCCACTAACAATCCTTTTGGGATGTCGACACTTATATTCTTTAAATTATTTCTATTGGTGGATTCGATTTTTAATAAGCCAGTGGGCTTTCTTGATTGTCTTATTGAGGTTTCTCCATTTGTCTGTCGATTCAAATACTTTGCTGTCAGCGACTTGTCACTTTTTAACATTTCATCTTTTGTTCCGGCAAACACTATCTCTCCACCTTTCTGGCCACCACCGGGGCCAACCTCAACAATGTAGTCCGCCGCTCGGATTACACTTTCATCATGTTCGACAACTAAAACGCTATTGCCACTATCTCTCAATCTTTTTAAGTTGCCAACCACAAGTTCTAAATCTCTGGGGTGTAATCCAACTGTGGGCTCGTCCATGACATAAATCGTCTCTATCAAGTCACAGCCTAATTGTCGGGCTAATTTGACTCGCTGGGCTTCCCCTCCTGACAGAGTGTTGGTTGAGCGGTTGAGCGACAAATAACCGATACCAGCGTCGACTAAAAACTTTAGTTGTTCTAGTAATCTTGGCTTAATCACAATAGCATTTCGGTGGTCAATGCCTTTAATAAAATCCAAAGCTTCAGTTATGGGCATATTGGCTACTTGGCCAATATTTTTATTATTTATCAACACGGCTAGCGAATCTTTTTTGAGTCTCCACCCCTGACACATCGGACAATCAACATAATTAAAATATTTCATTTCCTCTTCATTAACATGGCGACTAACGCTTGAACCGCGATTATTTAGATGAGTCACTATTCCTTGATACATGGGCATGACTACCCCGTCATCATTATTGTTGGCTCTCTGCTTGGGGGCGGACATTAGCTTCTCAAATTCTTCGGGAGTATAGTCTCTGACCTTTTTATCCATGTCGAAAAAACCGGTCGACTTGATGATCTTCCAATACATCGATTTTACCCGCCAATTACTATACAAAATTGCCCCTTCATTAAGACTTTTATTCACATCTATCAGCTTACTGGTATCTATGTCCATGGCTCTACCCAAACCCTTGCACTTGGGACAGGCACCAAGAGGATGGTTGAAAGAATAATAGGACGAGTCAAATATCGGCCGACCAGCACGAGAATAGAGAAGACGAAGATAAGTGTAGGTTTCGGTAATGGTACCAACTGTTGACCGCTGGCTTTGATGCATTCTGTCTTGACTGATAATCACAGTTGATGAGATACCTTTTAAATCTTGCACGTCAGGACGGTTACTTTTTTGAAGATAGCGACGGGCCTGACTACTTAAACTTTCAAAGTACTGGCGCTGACCCTCGCGGGCAATGACATCAAAAGCAATGGTGGACTTACCACTCCCAGACACGCCAACAAAACAGACAACTTTGTTGCGTGGTATGGCTAAATCTATATTCTTAAGATTATTCTCTTTGGCGCCTTTGATGACGATGTTATCCATAGGTGTGATATAATAACCTATTACGTTACGTTATAGTCAATAAGATGAATAACTACATCACTGCAGGAGAATTAGCCAAGCTCGCTGGCACCACCAAAAGAACTATTCTCTGGTATGACCAACTAGGAATCCTTATGCCAGTAGAAGTGTCAACTGAGGGTTATCGTTACTACTCCGAGGCTCAGGTTTTGGAATATCAAATGATCCTTTTATTGACCACACTGGGAGTTACCCTAAAGGAGATAAAAGATAAAAATGATTTGAGAAGTTTGTTTGAGGAGAAAAAAGCATCAATTAAATCTCAGATTGATAATCTTCAATTTGGGCTTAAGAACTTAGAAAAATTTATGCACAACCTCGACCAAAACAAAACTTTAATAAAGCCGGAAATTAAAGTATTAAAGCCGTTTGATGTTTATTATATTGAGAAGATAGGTTCTTACGTTGGCATTGGAAAGTACTGCCAAGAATTGGCGGGGATGTTTATCAACAAAGGTAAAGAATTTATCACCTTGGCTATCTTCGAGAATCCTACATATCAACCCAAGAAGTCGTTGATAAAAATCTCTGTCATGGCTCGATCTGATATGGTTATTGATCCTAAATTTAAAGACTCAATTAAAAAGATTGAGTACAATCCCGGCAAAGTAATCACTTATACCCATAACGGAGCCGGGGAGCTGTTGTCTTTATTTTGGAAGGAACTCGAGAAATACTGTCGATTGAACAAAATAGAAGTTCGACATGAGTTACCGGATTTTGAAATATATCGGAAAGTTAATAGTGACCCACGAAAGCAATTCTTTGAAATCTATTTGCCGATTAAATAGGATTGGCATTGATGGTATATTTTGCCTGCTTTCTGATACAATTTGTTGTGATTTTGGGCAAACATGATCCTGTAAAAGTTTATTCGGCAATTCGATTTGCCTCGGCATTATTATTCTCGGTAATAGTTACTGTCAACTTGGTGTATCAAGCGACAGTAGTAGGATTAAATCCCCTACAACTGGTATTGGTAGGTACAGTGTTGGAAACCGTATCGTTTTTGTTTGAAGTGCCAACTGGGATTGTGGCTGACGTTTATAGTAGAAAGTTATCGGTGATTATTGGATTGTTATTGATTGGTTTGGGGTTTACTGTTGAGGGCCTGTTTCCATCATTTGCAGCCATCCTGGTTGCCCAAGTGATTTGGGGAATTGGGTTTACATTTGTATCAGGTGCACGAGAAGCATGGATTGCTGACGAGATAGGAGAAGATAAGGCAGGGAAAGCATTTTCAAAAGGTTCTCAGATGAGCCTGGTTGGGTCATTTATTGGAATAGCTATTAGTATGGCCTTAGCCAACATCAATATTCGACTGCCAATAATTCTTGGTGGGGTGCTTTATAGTTGCCAGTCAATATATTTGTGGCTATTTATGCCTGAGAACAACTTTCACCCGACACCAATTGGGAAACGAGAGACTTTTGGAGTAATGAAAGAAACCCTAACTAATGGAATAAAACTAATAAAAGCTAGCCCTGTCTTATTAACAATAATCTTAGCTGGTTTAATTTTTGGAATATTCTCAGAAGGGTTTGATAGATTGTGGACACCGTTTATGATTAATAATTTTTCATTTCCGGAGATTTGGAATTTGAAACCGGTGATTTGGTTTGGAATTTTGGCAATGATTGCCAACGCCTTGGCAATAGTAGCGGTGAGACTTGCGGAGAAGAAAACAGACACCAATAACCACAAGTCGACGGTAACAACTTTGTTAATTGTTAATGGAATTTTGGCGATAGTGGTAATGATCTTTGGTCTATCGGGGAATTTTGTGATGGCGGCAGTGGCTTATTGGATGGTGTCGATGTTTAGAGAAGCGCGAGGTCCAATCTATGATGCATGGACAAATCAGAATCTAGAACCAAAAGTTAGGGCGACTGTTTTCTCGATGTGCAGTCAGGCCAATGCTGTAGGACAGATTGTTGGCGGGCCCCTGTTGGGATTTATCGCAACCGCCGTATCACTGAGATTTAGTTTTGTTTTGGCTGGAATGTTTTTGATTCCATCGTTACTTCTGTATACAAATTCCATTAAAAATCACAAAATGGTTGAACCAGTGATTGTATAAAATAGGTTCTGGCTGCGCACTTCGACAAGCCAACATAAATCAATGGTTCGCCGCTCAATATTGTGACAAGGTATAATTAGCCAGATGCAAACGGTTAAGTTTGAAATTAATCCGGAAAAAGAATACGAATATCACCAGCTTTTTTGTAACACCCGTGGTTTTGAAGGTATGTCCATTTTTTCTTTTACTCCAATCAAAAATAAAACTAAAATCACAAAGAAGATTATTGATTTCTGGGATGATGACGATAAAGAACTAACCAAGAAAATTGAAAGCGAATGGAAGTTAATAGAGAAAGGTTGTTTTAAGCTGTTTGAAGATATTACCGAAACTTCTTGGCTGTATAAAACCTACCATGCCTACTTTTTGGCTTTTAGTCCAATAATTGGTTTTAGTAATCCATTTAATTTAAGGAGTCAGGAAATAGCATTAACCACTGGGGCAATTATTAACCCCAAGTTTTTAATAGGACATGAGTTATTTCACAGCCACTATTACTACGTGGTCGACAAAATGAAGATGACGGCGAGATTAAACAGAACTATTTTTACCGAAGGAGTAGCCGCATTGGCATTATTTGAGACAAAAGCCAAGAATTTATTTCCAGAGACAGACACAGAAAGTAGTATAAGTTCATATCCGGAAGTACGGGCTAATTGGTCGATATTTTTAGATTATTGGCGCAAAAGACTTAGTTTTGAAGATTTTTTAATGAAGATTGCTCAAGATAGTAGGTTCTAACTGCGCACTTCGACAAGCCAACATAAATCAATGGTTCGCCGCTCAATATTGTGACAATAGAAAGTTGTCGTATAATTTGCCTTATCAAAGGTGAAAATAAATGGTATCAAAAAACATAACGCATTGCGTGATAATTAGACGATATGATTCAAAACTCATCTGGGGTAATCCTGTCGCCCTAATTGCCTTTCTGAATCCTGCAGATATGAGTCTTTGTTTCTCGTCCTCGGTAAAGTGCTGATCTGAATGATCGGCCTTATTTCTCAAGATGCTTAAGCCATCTTTAAAAAAATTTCTACTATCGGTTTTGAATTTACTTTTTAGTCCTGGGGTATTATTAAGTACGGTGTCTAAGTAGTCGTTAAACGTTATGTGATTTGCCCCTAATTTTAATATTTTATTAATCTCCTTTTTGAAGATCACTGCGTCAGGTAATTTTTGGGATATCTCCCCAACAACTATTTCCGCTTTATTCTTGGTGTTTATAACAGGAAAATGTTTTTTCTTAATGATTTCTCTTAGTTCGCATTCAACTGAAATCTGTATCTCATTTAAAAAAACTTTGTGCATAACCACTTGTAGATCTTGAAACACATCTTCGTTAGCTGGTATTAGATATGAGTGTTTCCCGTCAAGATATAGACAGGTGGTGGCCATCATTATGGTTGAGATATTAATGGCGGTAAGTAGTTCGGGGTAGACCGGGTTTTTCTTTTCGATAACCCATGACAATTTTTGCAGATCTGAAATTTCCGACTTAAGTTTGAGATTATAACTGGCTAAATCTGCTTTAGTAAAATTCATTTTGTATCGTTTGCTTGTGCTTATAACCTGGACTGCTTACTGTTGATTATAGCTACATACTTCCACTCATCAAAAGCTTTTCTTTTGGATTACTATTAATTGGACACTATTATGCGGAGCGGTTATGTCACTTGTACAAAAGATATTGGGAAAGTAATTTTCTCTCGTCACAAAACAGACTCCAACTTTATCAATTGTTTGCCGTCAATAGTGTAGCGATATAATTAATAATGGGCAAAATCAATAAAGACTGGTATGAGGCAAACAAAATGCCAAAAAATCCAACTCAGGAGCAGAGAACGAAGTGGCACATGGAACACATCGAACACTGCCAATGCTACCCAGTGTCAGCAAAAACTACAAAAAGAGCTGGATGAATTCAAAAAATAAGAACACCCAGAAAGTAAACCTCTAGTCAGACAGTGGTCTAAAAAGAGCCCATGGTTTCTACAGTAAGTATGGATTTGAAACTAAGGCTCAAAGATTTGTAAAAAAGATTAGTCAGTAACTAATTTTTATAGTTGAGAAACACAAAGAAATATTGGGTATGATGCTAGAATTTCATAATGAGATTTATTACTAAATTGGGGTGGATGACGCTGATCGCCACAAACTTGGTAACCGTTTGGCTTTGGTTGGCTTATATGGGGCTATCAGACAGGGTTGGAAACACTACTCTAGTAATGGTTAATATCGGCCGAATATCAGGGCTTTTGGGGATGGTGATGTTTTCTCAAAGTATAATTCTGAGCACCAGAGTGAAGTGGATGGAAAAATTTTTTGGAGGGATGGATAAAATATATACGTCTCATCATTTGATTGGCGGGATGTCGTTTATTCTCCTTTTAATACACCCACTGACATTGGCTTTGTCATATCTACCTGATATAAAAGGGGCGGCAAATTTTTTGATACCACAACCCAGTAATTGGCCGGTATATTTTGGAATAAGCTCACTCATGTTTATGATGGCTTTTTTGGTGGTGACTTTCTTTGTAAAACTACCATATCAACTATGGAAACAAACACATAAATTTTTGGGGGTGGCATTTTTTATCGGTGGGATACATTCTTTTTTTATACCAAGCGATATAAGTAGCTACCCACCGCTTTATATTTTTATGGCAATAATAGTTGGAATTGGTCTAATCTGCTGGATATATCGGAGTGTACTGGGAGCGGTAATGGTTAAAAAGTTTCGATACGAAATAATAAAGACAGAAAAGTTGAATAATTCGGTGATGTCGGTGACAATGAAGCCTGCAGGATCACCGTTGAAATATAACCCAGGGCAATTTGTATATGTTAGTTTTGAGGATCAGGACCTAACCAAGGAGTATCACCCTTTCTCGCTAGTATCTGCACCAAAGGATGAAAATATAAGAGTGATGGTCAAATACCTGGGTGATTTTACTAAAAGTCTTGATAAATTGACCGAGGGTACCGGAGCTAAAGTTGAGGGTGCTTATGGACAATTCTATAAAATTGTTAAACCAGAATTTCCCCAAATATGGATTGCTGGAGGGATAGGCATAGCTCCATTTTTGGGAATTGCCAAAAGTTTTGACTTGAGAGACAACACCAAGGTTGACCTGTACTACTGTGCAGCTAAGGAAAACGATCTAGTCGCTCTAAATGAATTTAATATGATTGCCGAAGCCAACCCAAATTTCCGAATTTTTCCTTTTGTATCGGAAAAGTATGGGAGGATGGATAGTGGACTGGTCGAGAAACTATCGGGGCAATTGGAAAATAAAGAAATATTTTTATGTGGACCCGGCCCGATGATGAAAGGTTTTAAAAAACAATTTGAGAGTGTGGGAATAAAACCAGAGTTGATACATTCAGAAGAATTTAGCTTTATATGAATAACGCAATTGCTTTGACGTTGATAATTTTTTGGACAATTATTATCTGTCTAGTATTTTTTGGACTGCAATGAAAAAAAAGCCAAAAATAGAGTCGATGGGAATACAAGTAATTGCCTTGCTTTTCTTGGCAAACCTGGGTGGCTCGTATTATTGGGTAAAGACACGGACTATGGCAGCGTCGTGTATAGACAGGGCTAGCATAAGTACTGACAGTCGGTGTTTGTATATACTGACGGGAAAAGTTTTTGAAATGGGAAGTCGAAAAAGTCCACACCGGGGGCATCCCTGTGGAATGGACGTAACTTCAATTCTTCCAAGTAACCATTCGGCAAAAGTTTCTAAATATTTGGATCCTAGGTATAGGGCAGATTTATGCACAGCATCAGCGGCACCGACAAACACACCAAGACCAACCAGTATAGCAATACCAAACCCAACGAATACACCAAAACCGACTAATACCACTGCTCCACAGGCGACCAACACTCCAGTGCCAACTAATACTGCGACACCGACAAATACTCCGATACAGAACAGAACACCGACACCAAAACCGACGATTCCTGGAGCGTCAGTAACCACAGCAACCCCCATACCGACCAATACAGCCACCCCAAAACCAACAAGTACCCCAAGGCTAACCAATACAGCAACGCCGACAAGAACGCCAACGCCCACAACAACCCAAGCGACCATAATTCCAACAACCACTGAGGTCTTGACGGAAGCGACTCCAACCTCATCAGTTATTGCGGTAGCCGATAAATGCGCGAATACTGATTTAAATAATGACGGACTGGTTAATTCAATTGATCGCGTTATCTGTCTTCAGAACCAAGAAACGCCAACACCACCAGAGCCGACAATTGTGCAAGAAGTGGTGACACTAGAACCCACAATTACACAGGAGATAGTGACACCAATCCCCACTTCTGCACCTGTAATAGAACAACCACCAAGAGGAGCTTTTGCCGACTTAGGGTTTGCTGCGTGGTGGGGATTAGTCTTGACAATGGCGTCAGCAGGAACACTGGCATCAACATTACTTTTGGGAATGCTAAGGACAATGTCAACCACAATTACGGCTAATTTGTCGGCTGGAAAGTATAAGATGACCGTGACACCGACTGAAAATAATCTGGTAATTTCTCGAGGAGATATCGTTGAAAAGCTTTTCTATGTAACCCATTTTGGAGTGATAGATGACAATACATGTTGGGTAAACCTTTCGGGGAATGAAGGATTGATTCTGGGCAAACTTAACCAACCAAAAGTCACCGAGGGGTTTTATAAGGTGTCGGGATATACGGTCACTTCCGCAGCCAATCCTTATGTAGCGATTGAAAAGATTACGCCGCTTCAGAAAAACAGCTAAGACTTGTACAGTGTAAGCCTATTTTGACTCGCAGTACTTTTTGAAATTATCGAGAATTGCTTGCCAACCAGTACGTTGTTGATCGATGGAGTTGGTAGCTTCTGTCTCAAAAGTTTCGGTAATGATAGTATTCTCATCGTCGACAGACTCGAAACTAACTGTAACCGCGCGGCCATCATCAAGCTTGGTTTCGATAAGCTCATTTGGCACTATTTTTGTATACATCCCAGTAAAGTCAAAGCTTTGCTTATCATCGGTTGATGACATGGTGTAACTAAAGCGACCACCAGGAGTGAAGTCATTGCTGGCTTTGGGACAATACCAATCATCACTGGCGTGGTTCCATTTCGTAACAGCAGAGGGGTCGATCCAATTTTGCCAAACTTTTTCGAGGGGTGAACTAATTAGAGTATCGACAGTGAGCATCATAGACTTTTATAGTGACTAAATAAATTAGTAACAACTTATACTATTTTAATGGGAGTTAAACTAGATTTCAATAACTGAGCAGATGTAATAACCTATAATGTTGACAGGAAGAATTTCGATGCTATAATCAATCTATTATGATAGCAATGTCACATACCAAAGTTCGGATACGACTAATCGTCGGCCTGGTGTGTGACGTGTCAAATTTTTTATAAAAACTAATTTTTGATAGTTAACGCCCGGCCGAGCCGGGTTTTTTTTGGTCATCATTATTTTATTTAAATCATTATGTTCATAAAATTAAAAAAAATCGGTAATGTAAAACTGTTTTCACTGTTTTACGCATTTCACAACTTTAGGCTGTATTCGGTCTTGGCAGTAATATATTTTTTTCAAATTACCCACTCATACACCTTAGCTTTGAGCATATTTTCAGTGTCTTAAATTTCACAAGGATTATTTGAAATTCCATTGGGATATTACTCGGACAAGTTCGGAAGGAGCAGCTGCCTACAGGCAGGAGCCGTCAGCAGTTTATCGGCGATAATATTTTTTGCCATAGGCCAAAATTATTGGGTTCTTTTAGTCGGTTCTGTTTTTGATGGTATTAGTTTTGCGGCGTTTTCGGGAAATAATGATGCATTGTTATTTGAGACTTTGGAAGCTGAAGACAAAAAGGATCAGTATCACCATGAATATGGCAAAATGAATTCATGGTTAGAATTAGCCGGCTTTGCTGGAGTGTTTTTGGGAAGTTTCATGGTGACAAAATCGCTGTCGCTATTGTTTTACATATCAATAGTCCCCCGCATGATAGCCGCCGTTTTAAGCTTTGGTTTTACTGACCCAAAAATTATTAAAAATGAAACTATAAATGTCAAACACCATTTCGCTGACTCGTGGTTGATGTATAGAAATAATTTAAAGATCAGATTGTTGAGTATTACCGATATAATTGGTGCGATGGGTGGGGTACTTTGGAATTTTCAGTCAACTTTTTATAACTTATTTTTGCCAATTTGGACGACAAATATCGTAATGTCACTAAACTTTTTGACTAGTTTTGTTAGTTTTAGACTAAGTGGAAAATTAATTAATAAGTTTGAGGCAATGAAAGTACTATTTTATTCAGAAGTTTATTGCCGATTATTGGTATTGCCAGCTTATATTTTCCCGACAATTGCCTCACCGTTTTTGGTGGCGACTGCCTCAGTGTCGTATGGCCCGAGTGTGGTGGCTAAAAGCACAATATTACAAAATGAATTTACCAACGAACAGCGAGCGACAATGACTTCGATTAATTCGTTTGTGGGGAATATTATTTATTCAGTATCGGCAGTCTTGGTGGGGATGGCAGCGGACAGGTTTGGAGTGGCCAGATCACTGTTGGTGGTACAACTGTTGATGGTGTCGGTTTTGGTTATTTATTACAAACTACTAAAAAATAATAAAAGTTAAAAAAATAGCAGGACTGATTGTAATCATGTAAGCTAATGTAATGATTACTCTAATAGTAGTCCTCATAAGTCTGCTGGTACTGGTTAAGTCGGCAGATGTATTTGTTGACCAAGCTTCTTCACTTGCCAAAAAACTGAAAGTAAACGACTTTATAATTGGGTTTACAGTGGTGGCTTTTGGGACATCGCTGCCAGAACTGGTATCGACAGTTTTTTCGGCGATTGATGGACACAACCAACTGGTAATGTCTAACGTGATCGGGAGTAATATAACCAATCTGTGCTTGATATTTGGAATTATTGCGGTGTTTAACGATTATAAAATCCGGAGGAGGGATATTGATATCAACATTCCAATAAACTTTGCGGCGATGATGGTGTTTTGGGCATTTTCGGCTTGGTCGGGATTTGTACTGAACTGGGCTTTTGGAATTTCGCTGATATTGATTTTCTTAATATTGATCTTGTTATCTAAAGACTATAACCACTTTTCTCACGTGAGTAATCGGGTATATGCCACATTTAGACCCTGGCTATTAATAGGGTCGCTGATATTACTGGTATTTAGTGGAAAAATTTGTATTGAAGAAACTATCTTATTGGCTAAACAACTGAAAATCGCGGAAACGATATTGGGTTACTTCATACTGTCGATAGGGACTTCGCTTCCAGAACTAGTCACCACCTGGATTGCAGTTAAGAGAAAAGATGGTGAGCTGGGGGTGGGGAATATATTGGGATCGAATTTATTTAATTTATTATTTGCTTTGGGAGTCTCCAGCTTTATTCGTCCAGTGGTGGTGACCGGTTTTAGAACCGATTTGTTATTTTTGACGATGGCGACTTTGGCTGTTTACGTATTTGCGATACTGGGGAAAAAATATTCTTTTAGCCGAAGGGAAGGGGCGGGGTTACTTTTTATTTACTTACTATTTGTTGTGTTTCAGGTGATAAGAGTTAATTAATTAACGAAAGAAGTACTCTTTAGGTCTGTTTGGAGGCACAAACAAAAACACCCCCGAAACAGGGGGTGTTTTTGTTTAACATTAATTTAGAATTGTCCGCGCATCATGTTGCCGTGGCCAAAACCTCTGACCCCACGACCACCTCCAAAACCAAATCGGAGGTAACTAATATCGATTCCTTGGTCTTTGGCCCAAGTTTCGAGATCAGTTCGACTCTTCTCCATCTGAGATTGTCGTTCGGCGATAGTTTTGGTAGACCAATCGGTAGACTCATGAGCTTTTTGAAGTTCGGCATGTTTGGTGAGAATGGTAGTTTTTTGGGCATCAGTGATTTTGCCTTCCTTAACTAAGCCATTGAGATAAGTGGTATAAGTTTCGGTCATTTGTTTTTGACGCTCGGAAAGTTCCTGTTGACGATAACCATCGATAGCAGTTTGGACCTTGGATTGGTCCACGCCAAGTTTTTGGGATAAATATAAAACAAGTCCACTTTGAGGACTGGTAGAAATTGCCTGAATGAGGCTGACTCTAAACATTGTACCGACACCTAGGGCGGCGACAATGAAGGCGGGGACGAGAACTTTTTTGGAGATCATAGATTTTACTTAATTTTTAATTAGGTGAGTGTACCCGCCTTTTCTGAAGGTTAGCTTAAGGACCGGCAAGGAGAATGGAGTAAAAAAGGAGTTGAACTAGAATTGGTAGTAGGTGAGAAGTTCGAACATGAGTATGGCTGGCCAGAAAACTGATTTGAAGATACCGATCATCACTTCGGAAAACGAACCGGCGGAGGATAAAAAATAGAAGAGAGCACCGATGACTCCAAGACCATAGATCGGATTGGAGTTACCACCTCGGGAGTAGTGTTTGTGAGCAGGTGAACAACAGTCTTTTAGTAAGATTTCTTCTTTTTTCATAACTGATTCTAACAGAAAATATTTGTAAGGAATGTTCATCAAACAGAATTTACTTGTCTGGTAGCTAATTGGACTTGAGGGATGCCGAGCGATAAAAACGTCGGAAGCGTCTATACATCATCACGCACCACAACCCTTGGCTCTTCTTCTCCTCTCCTCCGAATTTCGACAAATTTTTCAAAATCTACTTTTGCACAAATCAGATTAGAAACTTTGTTTTTACCAACACAATCAGGTTCTGTAGTTATTACAACAGCCTTTTCGCCATCACCATCTTTAATTGGAAATGTCCCGAGACATACCATATCGGGGTGCTGGGCAAAATCATGAGGTCTGCCACTGTCCATTCTTGCTTCATACCACTCCACAAAATATCCCCTCAGTTCGTCCATTAACTTATCATCACCATTATCTACACCAAGGATAGTTGATCTGACTAAATTATTTCTAATTTTTACAAACTCCTTACCCATGCCATAAAGTTCTTCAATTGTCATATTTGCAATCTCCTCAAAAGGTCTTATCGCCTCAATTTTTTGTGGATCATTTGTTTTCCATTTTAAATACGATTCCGTGTTCCATTCACCACCAGCTTGTTCTGTAATACTAATTCCTAACTCATCGTCAGCAACTACAGTATTTTCGGTCTTTGTATCGTCCAAAATAGTCACTAAAGTTTCTTCCCCATCAGCGTTTATTGCCTCAATGACCAACTCCTCATCACAAAACAGTCGGAACGATTCACTTGCATTACGAATATCCATTCTGGTTGTTTTACCACCGTCTTTTGAATCATCAGGTTTAATTGTCCACACTGAAACATATTGAACATTGTTGGGGCTATCATCTACATCTGCGGTATATCTTTCTTGAAGTTTGAATGGCACTTTTCTGCCAGTTTTTTCTGTATAACTTTTCTTCCAATCAACAAGTCTTTCCTCCATCCATTTTTGAGAATATACCCCGTTTTCTGGAAATCCGCCATTAAATGCGGATACCATACCGTCTCTAACAAAAACTAGCTCAGCTGTTTGACTTGGGGGGTTAAAATTATTTGTCTCTCTTTTTAATTCCTTCCATGTTTTATACATTGAAGTTGTTTTTTCAGCCACAGAAACTCGATTATTATCTTGCTGATTAAATATTTTAGTCGCTTTGTTGTCTATTACCATATAACGGAAATTATAACACTCACACAATTTCACTTAGATCTCGTTTTGTTTTAAACTAGAATATGACTAAATATGTTGCACTACTTCGGGGGATAAACGTGGGTGGGAAAAGTAAAGTAAAAATGGCGACTCTAAAAGAGTGTTTTGAGTCGCTGGGATACAAGAACGTAGCCACATACATAAACAGTGGAAATGTGATTTTTGAGGCGGAAAGGATTGATGAAGAAGAAATGATTAAGGAGATGGAGACTAAGATGAGAGATGTTTTTGGATTTGGAATTAGAATCGTAGTTAGAAGCTTTGAGAATATAAAGAACATATGTGAAAAGGTGCCCACGGGGTGGATGAATAATGTAGAACAAAAAACTGATGTGATATTTTTGTGGCAGGGAGTTGATACTCAGGAAGATATTGAGTCGATTAAGATAAAACCGGAGGTGGATACCCTACTCTATATTGAGAGAGCAGTGGTGTGGCACATAGATAGAGTAAATTACTCCAAGAGTGGGATGAATAAATTTATTGGGACAAATATTTATAAAAACATGACGGCTAGAAATATTAATACGGTTAGGAAGTTGCGACAGTTGATGGAGGGTAAAAATGGCGACCGATAGTTCGACTGTAGAATTTATACTGGATCAATTAGGTAGAGAAATTGAGTATCGAGCGGTAAAGATGTTTGGAGAGTATGCGCTCTACTATGGAAACAAAGTAATAGCCTTGATTTGTGACGATAATTTGTACGTCAAAATTACTGAGCCAGGGAAAAAATATGTGGGCAAATATTATAAAGAAGGTGTGGCTTACCCGGGAGCGAAACCGTCAATGTTGATCGAGGAAAAGATTGAAGATGGGGAGTGGCTAGATAAGTTGATGAGAATTACTGCCGAAAATTTACCAGAGCCAACACCAAAGAAACCCAAGAAACTCGTACTAAAATAGTAGTATAATTTGTTATGAATATAAATTTTGGAGCGGTACTTTTGGCTACAATACTTCAATTTATATGGGGTGCGGTGTGGTATAGCGCTTTTTTTGGGAAACTCTGGGGAAAAATGCATGGATTTGATAAACTTTCGAAGGAAGTACAGGAAAAAATGATGAAGGAGATGGGGCCGATTTATGGAGTTCAGTTTTTGGTAACTCTAGTCACTACAGTTGTACTGGCCATATTTATCGCCTACCAACCGAGTTGGAATGCTTACGCTATGGCGGGATTTTTCTGGATTGGATTTGTGGTGCCGACACAAGTAAGTGGGGTTATATTTGGAGGAACAGAAGGAAAATGGGTAACGACTAAGATCGCAATACAGGCAGGGGCTGCGCTTGGTTGCTTGGAAATTGCAGCGGGTGTACTGAAAATGATGGGCTAATTTTCAATTATAAATTTAGCTAAATATGGACAGACAAAAAATTACAGCTCATTTGTGGTTTGATAAAGAGGCATTAGCGGCGGCAGAGTTTTATTCGAAGACATTTAAAAACTCAAAAATACTTAATACTTCAAAACTAGATGACACACCATCTGGTAGTGTGGATATCGCCAATATATTAGTCGATGGTTACGAATTTGGGATGATATCGGCCGGTCCCCTTTTTAAAATAAACCCATCAATATCTTTTACGATGAAGTGTGAGACTGAAAATGAAGTCGAGGAATTGTGGAAAAAACTGTCACCCGATGGGCAGGCGCTGATGGAACTAGATAAATACCCTTTTGCTGATAAATATGGTTGGATACAGGACAAGTTTGGGGTATCTTGGCAAATTATTTATCAAGAAAAAGAAAAAATCACCCAAAGAGTAGTTCCGGCACTAATGTATGTGGGAAAAGTATGTGGAAAGGCACGTGAGGCAATTAATCATTACACATCGATTTTTCCTAATTCTTCAAATGGAGACATTTCCACATACGAAAAAGGCGAAAGTTCTGATGAACCTGGAACAATAAAACATGCTAGGTTTACTCTGGATAGTATGGAATTTACAGCAATGGACAGTGCCTACGATCATAAATTTGGGTTTAGTGAAGGCGTATCTTTGGTGGTTCATTGTGAGAACCAGGAAGAAATTGATGAATACTGGGAAAAACTATCGGCGGTTCCAGAATCGGAACAGTGCGGATGGCTTAAGGATAAATACGGGGTGTCTTGGCAAATAGTACCAAATGCTATGGATAAGATGATGTCTGAAGGAACCCAAAAACAAATTACAGAGGTCACTCAAGCTTTCTTAAAGATGAAAAAATTTGATATTGCCGAGTTAGAGAGGGTCTACAACGTGAGCTAAAGGGAACGGAATAAGTTCATCAAAATATTGTAGAGCCAGGTGACTAGATAAATAAAGGTTTTGACAAACCAATCGGTGGCAGCGATAAAAAGATTCATGACTCGATCTATAACTTAAAGTATTATAGCCCTCGATGAGTCGTCTGTAGGTAAATGGACAAGTGTTTGTGATTGGAATAGAATTAGTTATGAAAATAATGACAGGAATAGCAGTAATGTTGGTTATTATTTTGTTTGGTCTGCGTGGAAAAATTGTGACAGCCCAAGAGGATAGGCTAATTATGGCTCCGGAGATTAGATTACCAAAGTTTGAAGTTGGTGAAGATCGGGAAATAACCGAGCCAATAGATGGCGATTTGATTTCAGCGGGAGGACAAGTGAAAGTCTTGAGTGAAATTACTGGGGATGCTTATATAGCCGGAGGGCAAGTAGAATTTGACGGGGTGATAGACCAGGACTTAATAGTAGCGGGAGGTAACGTGATAATTCGTGGAAGAATTGGTAAAAATTTGATTGTTGTCGGTGGACAAGTAAAAATTGAAGAAACAGCGATGGTAGGCGGATATGTGCTAGCTGCTGGTGGTGAGGTAATCATAAATGGGCAAGTGGAGGGTCCAGTCAAAGCGGCAACTTCAAAATTGACTATTGGAGAAATGGCTTATATCGGTGGAAATTTGGAAGCCGATGTAGAAAAAGTAATGATAGTGGATACAGCACAAATTGCTGGGGAGCGGAGGGTAAATATTCACAAAGTTGAGTCTCCAAGGATGTCAGAAACTGGTAATGAAGCTATGAGAGGAATAGTTGCGGTTGGGAAAATAGTCTACTTTTTGAGTAAACTAGTTACTCTACTAGTATTGGTGGTTATTGGGGGGAAATTAATGGCACCTGCTGGAGCACTAATGACCAGGTTTTGGACAACTTTAGGATTGGGTATGGTAGTTACTATAGTCACACCTTTTGTAATGATGATATTGATGATGAGTGTCCTAGGGATTCCACTATCGATAATTACTTTTGGGGTTTACCTACTAGCATTGTATTTGAGCAGTTTAGTTGTAGCCATGGCACTGGGAAATGTTATTTCTAAAAACGGGTGGTTACCTATTAAAAATAATTACTTACTATCCATCATTGGATTGATTGTAATTAGTGTAATAACTAATATTCCACTAATTGGTTGGTTGATGAGCGTAGTAGTATGCTTTTTAGGAATGGGGATTATTTTCAAATTGGCGACTGAAAGAAAAGTTGTCGCTACTAAGAAATAGGGTGATTATCTTGATAATCACGACCTAGTCGATAAGTAATGTAGGCGAGCATGAGGCCTCCGACGATATCGATGGAATAGTGTCCATGAGAACTAATCAGGGAAGTAATTTCGACTAATAAAAGGAAAAAAGAAGTTCGCTGGTAACGAATGTTTGGTTGATGACGGACGAGAAGGTATCCTAGGAAAGCGAAAGCGGTGTGGCCTGAGGGAAACATACCTGAGGGCAACTTACCAAAGGAAAATAAATCTCCATACTCGACATTGCCAAAGGAATTGCCAACCGGCGTAAGTAAAATAAGGAGACTTCTGGCAAAAAGAATGGAGCTAACGGAGTAAACAACAAAGGGAATTTTGTCGGGGTATCGACGATAAGCACTAAAAATCAGTAAAGCTATAAGAATAAGGGTGACATCTGCGACATAGCCAGTCCAGTGGATACGAGGGATATAGTTGAGAAGAAGATCCCCCACTGGCTCACTGTTTAGGCTAAGCAAGGAGAGGAGATAACTACTGATAAAGTTCGCGAAAACAGAGGAAAGTAGAATAAGGAGGCTAAAACCGATGTTGGTAGCTCTTCTTGAGGCTAGGAATTTGATTATGACCTATTTTATCAGGTTAAAAAAGTAAACTAGCGTGAATTCAGGAAATCTCCAGGATTTTGCCAAAGAGAAAGAGCCGACTCTGTCGGTACATAACCTTTTAGGTTCAACTTTGATCCTTTAATAACAGATAGGTGAAGATGTCGACGCTCACCATCAGTTTCCGGTGAGTATCCCTTACCAAGGACTCCAATTTGTTGACCAGCGACGACGTCGGTTCCAAGTGGAGCCAGAGAGGAAGGAGATAGATGTCCATAGAGGACAATATAATCTGAATCCTGATACTTTAGACTCTGGGCAACGACGCCGCCATAACCACTTACTCTTCCAGAGTAAATTATTTTTCCAGAATGGACGGCACTGACGGAAATCTCCGTTAAAACATCCTCGTATTCGGCGTCAACTCCGGTATGGTATCCGGTAAATTTTTCCGGTTTAACCGGAGAAGAATTTGGACTGACATGTATACCGAATGGTTTTTTGGTGACACGAGAGAAAAAATTCTGAGTAGGTAGAGTGAAGTCTGATTTGGTCAAGGGAACCATGGTGGGTAAATCGGAAACAGGCGGCGGCGGAGATGGAGTATTCAGCTTTGCCGAAGGACTGGATGGACTTAATAATCCCAAAAATGTAAGAATGCCAATGAAAAATTCTTTCACAATTATTTGGTAACCCGATTGGTTTTGCGTGGTAAGACCAGAGAAATAAAAAGACGATCAACCAGGTAGCCGATAAAAGCAAAGACAATTAGAGCAAACAGAGAAGAAAATTCGATGATGAATCCCCCCTCAATACGAGGTGAAGGAAAGGCACCGATAAAGGGAACTAATAGTGGCTGGGTAGTTTCGTAAACCCAAGTTACAAATGGTGCGGCTGAGGAAGCTCCAAAAAGCTTGAGAATGATTCGAAGACCTAGTAAGAACTCAACAATTCCGAGAATTGTATTGGCTAAGGTATAGAATAATGGTTGGAACATAATCTATTACTAATATGATAGCAGTTTGAGATATAAAAGTCAAAAATTTTGCTAAACTTATATAATGAAACCTTGGCATGTTGGACTAATACTAATAATGGTGGCATTGGTATCGACACAAGTGTTCATGGCAGTACTAAGTGAGGAAGAGCAACAGCGTTTGGGTAATGAGCAGACTTTAAATAGTAAACTATCTGAACTACAAAAATCATTGGAAGAAAAAAATAATTCTTTTGAAGATTTTAAAAAGACCGACCAAGTACTACTTAACCAAAAGCTAGAAGCTGACCTCAAAGATATTAAGGTTGGGTACAGTGGACTCATAGGAACTTATGAACATCTAGTAGATCTACGAGGTGAGAAAAAAATATATGCAAAAGTAGACACAATGTTTGCATTGGCCCTAAATCAGTTATCGGAGAATAATTATGCTTCAGCGGCGGCAACGATAAAGGGTTTGGAAGATGAAATCAAAAAAGAACAGGAAAAGAGAGCCTTGGCGGCTGCGGCTGCAGTACCGGTGGCAACTGGAAACAGCGGGGCTACAGGAACTGTTAAAACTGAAAGTGGTGAGTTTAGAACAAATATTATTAGCGCTGATTTACGGTCAGTAAAAGTAGTTGTTGATACCGCCTCGCCAAGTGATTGTGCTGATAATTGTCCGGTACTACCACTAGCTACTTTTGCCCAAAGATCTGGGGCTTTTGCCGCGATTAATGGACCATATTTTTGTCCAGCTAGCTACCCTGCCTGTGCCAGTAAGAAAAATTCATTTGATACTTTGATGATGAATAAAAATAAAACATATTTTAATTCGGGGAATAATGTCTACAGCTCCGTACCCGCAGCAATTTTTTCGACTAACTCTCGCTTTGTAAGACAATCTTCGGAATGGGGAAGAGATACTGGAATTGACAGTGTTATAGCCGGGCAACCACTACTAGTATTTAATGGACAGTCGATGTTTGCTGGAGACGGTGATCCTAAAAAATCAGGAAAAGGTACTAGGGCATTTATCGGTGCGACTGATTCGACAGTTTATATTGGGCTAGTTTATAACGTGACAGTGGCGGAAATGGCAAATGTAATCGTGTCTAAGGGAATAAAAAATGCAATTAATTTGGATAGTGGTGGCTCGATTGCCATGTGGAATAATGGCAGATATGTGGCCGGACCGGGAAGAGATTTACCCTTTGGAATAATGCTGGTTCGCCGATAAGGTAAAATAATCTATGGAACTAACCGTAGCTGATCAAAGAGTATTGATATTTGATGACCAACTAACTCCGGAAGAAGCAGAGGAAAAAGCGTGGGAGAAGAAGGTCGATTCGTTTGGAACATTGAATAAGCTAGGGAGTTTTTTATCTAGGCCAAAAGAAGAAGATTTTGAACTAATTTATCAAGAACATCGATATCAACCGTTTTGGCACGTGATTGCCAGAGCTCACTATGTGTACGATAGAAATACTGAGTATGAAGTAAAAACGGCCGGTCCTGAGGTGAATTCGGTTAACTGCTTCAAGACAGAATTTGAAGTGAAAAACGGACATATTCACCTACCAGTGCTGGAGCATTGCACCCAGGAAGAATTGGATGAGGTGCTGGTAGATGGAGTAAATGGAAGAAATAACCCTGATCTGAAAAAATATTTATCACTATCGCCAAAGCAGATAAAGAATATTGATAAAGTGACTAAAAAAGACTCGATCATGATCCCCCCTTCGACTCGGATATCGGCAATTATGCGAGATTCGTTGTCAAAAATGATCAAAGGAATTCAGGCTGATGCAATTTTGGAAGAAACCGTAAAAGTGGAATGTGTTGATCTCTACTACCACCCAATCTATGCTTTTAAGTTTAGGTGGAAAACAAAAGGGAAGGAAGCCATCGTAGAAGTGGATGGACTGACCGGTGAGGTAAGACCGGGAGAGAGGGTATTTTCTGAATACTTAGGGAAAATGCTGGATACAAACTTTTTGTTTGACCTGGGGGCTGATGCGGCTGGGATGTTGATACCCGGGGGAAGTATCGCCGTGAAAATAACCAAGAAATATTTGGATACTAAAAAATAAATGGCTAGTAGCAGTGATTTACTACCAAGAGCTGCCCTAATAAAAGCGTTGGCCGTGGCTTCGGGTGGCGAGAATATGAGTTTACTAACAAAGGTATTGTTGCAGGATGCGATGAAAGAGAACAGTCAAGTTACTGATGATCAGATGCAGGGCATTTTGAGGCACAAGTTAGGATTACCACTAAAAACCAAGAAGGTGGAACCGGTAGTAACCGACGATGAAAAATAATATTCGATTGGCATATATTCTTTCTTTTATTAGCGAGTTGTATTTTCCAATATCGGTCTGGTTGTTTTATTACCTCCGATACTTGGACTTTTCGCAGATAGGAATATTGACAGCCGTAAAACTACTATCGTCAATTTTGTTTGAGGTTCCCACTGGAGTATTTGCTGATAAGGCGGGAAGGAAGAGGGCTATAGTAATTTCATTCTTCTTATATGGTCTAGTTATGTTTGGCTTTGCTGGAGGATCGGTATTTTGGATGTTTATTGTTCTTGATATTTTTAAAGCATTAGCGAACGCATTTTATTCGGGAAGTATGGAAGCACTAGTGTATGATTCTTTGAAAGAGGATGGTGAAGAAGAAAGCTACGATAAAGTGGTGTCGAATATGGAGAGTATTGCTTGGGTGGGGCTCTTTGTATCCTCCGTACTCGGCGGGTTTTTGTATTTTTTTTGGTTTAGGTCGCCTTATGTTATCCAAGGTTCGCTTTATATAGTCTCAGGATTCATAGCACTAGGTCTGGTTGAGCCGAAAATTGATTCTAAAAAATATTCATGGAAAGAAGCGTGGAAGGGAAATACCGCTGGTATTTCTGAGCTATTTGCCAATAATAAGGTCGCCCAAATGACGGTGGTGTTTGTAATATTAGGTGCCGGATACTTTATCGCATCTGAGATGATGGGCATTTCACAGGCGCGTGAATATGGGATGGATTCTAGGTGGGCAGGTATATTATTCGGAGTCGGGTACATTGTGTCGGCGATGTTTTCACAGTTTTATCCAATACTTCGGAAGTTATTTGGGGCGAGAAAGCTACTTTATGTAGTGGCGGCAGTATTAATTGGATCGTTTTTACTAGCGAGATGGGTGGGGGTAATTGTCGGATCAATTTTAATCGTATCCAGAATATCGAGCTCGACAACTTTTAGAAACACCCGGTCGGGTGTAATTAACAAACTAATTGGCTCAAAAAGTCGGGCGACTTCAATATCAACTTTAGTATTACTATCACAATTGCCAATGGCTATTATGGCCTATTTTTTGGGTGATTATATAGATAAACATTCTCCAAATATGTTGGCGTGGCTGGTGGGTTGGGTGATGATCGGGGCACTGATAATACAGTGGGTGTATTTTAGGTCTAGAATAAAGTATGAACCCAACAATGCAATGGTACGTAACTCTAACTAAACCTTTTTGGGCACCACCAGCGTATTTGTTTGGACCGGTTTGGACAGTGCTTTACATTCTAATTGCCATCTCATTTGGGTTTGTTTTCAGACTGGCGTGGAGAAAAAAGTCATACAGAAAACTAGTTCTGCCATTTTTTCTTAACTTGGTTTTTAACCTGCTATTTACACCCATTCAATTTGGACTTCGAAATAACTGGCTAGCACTACTGGATATATTGTTAGTGCTGGGGACTCTAGTCTGGGCAATGAGATCAATTTATCCGAAACAACCATTCGTTGCATATGCCCAAATCCCCTATCTACTGTGGGTTGGCTATGCCACTATACTGCAAATTTCGATAACTTTTATGAACACTGGTCTATAATTAGTAAGTTAATAGTTTTACAAAACATGCAGGGATACAACGTCAATATTGAGGAAGCAACTATAAAAAATACTAACTTCAGGCAGGTGCTTTATAGCGGAAAACATAGCCAGTTAGTACTAATGAGCTTGCCACCAAAGGTAGAGATAGGAATGGAGGTGCATGCTGATAATGACCAGTTTTTTCGATTTGAAAGTGGATTTGGAAAAGTAATTATTGATGGAAATGAATATATTGTGACTAATGGGTCAGCAATAGTAGTGCCCTCTGGCGCCCAGCACAACGTAATTAATACCTCAGAAACTGAAGATCTAAAACTATATACGATCTATTCACCAGCACATCATAAAGACAAGATAGTTCGAGCAACAAAAGCAGAGGCAGTAGCCAACGAGGCGGAGTTTGACGGTGTAACCACAGAATAATGGGAGCAATGGAGTTTGTTTATGACGAGAGTCGGTTTGACCCAACCCAGGTAAGGGCGATGTTGGGGATTCAAGGTCAGCTGAGGATAAATCTACCCCCTGAGGAACGACTGAGGTTGGCAGACTTACTGTTGCGGACTGGAAATATTAGTACTGAGGAGCTCGCTAGTTTGCGAATGAGAACAGTAAAAATATGTCAGAAATAATTAAAAAAATATTATTAGTGGGTGCAACACTGATCTTAATTTTGGCAACAGTGAGAATGGGACGGTTACTTCAAAAACCAAAGAGAGTGGTAGTGAATAATTTGACGAGGATAATATATGTAGAAGAACTAAAGGGATATGATGGAACAGTGGAAAATAGACCGATTTATTTGGCTTATGAGGGTTATGTTTACAATGTAACTGATGGTAAAGAGTACTACCAGCCCGGAGGTGTGTATCATTCTTTAGCAGGTAGAGATGCCACGAAGGAACTTAACATTGCTGGAGGATCAATCATTAAGAGAAAGTATCCAATAGTAGGTAAGCTTAGTCAGAATATTTTAATCAAACCTTAATGTAGGTGGTATTAGAATGGAAAGTAATTATTAATTACTTTACAAATGAACGAAACATTTTTGTCTTCAATGGGTTTTAAATTATTACTATTAGTGACTGCGGGAGTATCTGTCGCAACTATGGGAGTAGCTGCCTCGAAGGCTACAGAGTCTTTTGGTAAAAGCAAAATTCCTAAAACTGGACTAGAAATTCCTCAACCAAATGGAACGGTGGTAACTGAAAGTGGATCAGTTGATTTGAAATTAATTGAAGAAGTAAAAACTAAAAAAACCGAAGGTAAATGTGTGATAACACTATTCTCAAAACAGTATGATGTAACCGAGGTAAATAAGACTGGTGGAAGTACAGATATTTTTGACTGCGGAGAAGATATGTCCAGCCAATATTCAGCTAAATACGGTAAAGATGTAAGTAGAATGGAAAAATACTTAGTCGGTGCCACAAGTACAAACAATGAGGTAATACCAACCACGATTCCAACTAGCGGAGCCACAGTGTCGGCTATGCCAACAGCACAGCCAATACAACAGGGTGGAGACGACTCAATGGAGTTTGAAGATGACAACGACGAGAGAGAAGATAGCGAACATACAGATCGATATGAAAAGAAAGAATCCGAATCTAAGGAAATTGAAGAAAAAAGTGAAAGTCGAGAATTAGAAAGTAAAGACAATTAAGTAATATAATTTACCTATGAAATCGACTGGAAACTGGATTCTCTGGGTAATAATACTGATAACACTGGGAATGTTTGTAAGTTCCAAAGCAGACATGACTGAAGTTATGGCTACACCATGGCTAAGTGCATCTCAAGCATTAGCCTTGGTGGGCACTGCTTTATTGTCAATGAGTTTTGTACTTAGTAGCCGGGCGAGATTCTTAGAAAGCCTTTTTGGAGGAATGGATAAAGTAATGAAGGTACATCATATAGTAGGTGGCATATCTTTTTTGTTGATTATTAACCACCCACTTTTTTTGGCAATAGATGCGATACCAAATTTTCAAATAGCGACTAGGTATTTTTGGTTATCAACCAATTTGAGTTATAGCTTGGGAGTGGGTGCATTATATACACTTGTTATTACTTTATTGCTGACACTAGTAATAAAATTGCCATATGACTTGTGGCTGAAGACACATGATTTTATGGGGCTTGCCCTGCTTCTAGGAAGTCTGCATGTCTATACAATTAGTAGCGATGTGTCGAGATATGCACCACTACGAATATGGATGTTCGGATTGTTAGGCGTAGGTTTTTTTTTCATTTATATATAAGGTATTTTTATACTCGAGTTTTGGTCCTAAATATAAATATTCAGTTAGCTCCATCAGGAGACTGAAAGATGTCTATGAGATTACCCTGTTACCGAAAGACAATAAGGTGAGTTTTCTACCGGGACAATTTGTTTTTATAAATTTTGAGGCATTAGGACTTGAGGAAAAACACCCGTTTACAATCTCCTCTGCACCAACATTTAAGGAGTTAAGAATCTCGGTTAAGGCTTTGGGCGACTATACAGTCAAGCTGAATCAACTTAAAGATGGAATGATCGCTAACGTATGGGGACCTTATGGACGGTTTTATAAAGGAATGAGTGATGAGACAAAAGACGTTGTAATGATAGCTGGTGGAATTGGAATTACTCCGTTTTTGAGCATGCTGAATAATGAGTTAACCAAGAACTTAAAAAGAAAGATTTGGTTGTATTATGGCGCTAGTTCAACCGAAGATGCGGTATATGATACCGAAATCTCGGCAATTGAAGAAAAATTAACAAACTTAAATTACTTTAGACATTTTGGAGGGATAAAACCGAGAGTAAGTGTGAATGTGCTAAAAGAGAAATTGGGTGAACTTTCAAATAAGCTATTTTATATTTGTGGGCCGACTATTATGATGGAAAATTTGAGTGAACAACTAATAAAAAATGGTGTCAAAAGAAAAAATATTATTATGGAAGATTTTGCGTTCAAATGAAAATAATTAAAACAATATTTCTAATATCACTTTTTAACTTTTTGGTAGTGGGGTCTATTGTGATGGCGATGCAAAATAAAGAAGCAAAGATACCAATAGCCGTGGGAGCAATTTCCACAATAGAACCAGATATACCAACTGTAACACCAACTATTAAACCAAAGAATAAAATTGTTCCGGCAGTAAAAAATAAAACAGTCGATCCATTTGCAATTATTTTTAGCCAGAAAGATGCGCCAGCGCCCAAAGCTACCTCAAAGCCATCACAAAATAACCAACCCGTAAATACACAAGCGCCACCACAACCAGTAGCTGACAATAGGTGCATTATTGCAATTGATGGAGTTAGATATGATGTTAGTGTGTTTAGAAACCAACACTCTGGTGGTGATATTTTTTCTTGTGGGACTGATATGTCAGCCATTTTTCATGGACAACATCCCAACTCTTTCTTGCAGAGAATGGCGCAATATAAAATTTAGATAAAGAGCTACAACAGTGGTTTTGTTTAATTGTAATAAAATACAGTATGAGAATTTTAGTGGTGGAAGATGATGAAATCCTGTTAAAAAACATCTCGATAATTTTGAAACGTGCCAGTTATGCGGTCGACACGGCCAAAGATGTTGACGAAGCCAGTAATAAGTTGGCTTCGATGGAATATGATCTGGTGCTAATGGACTGGAAACTACCTGATGGTAATGGAATTGATCTATGTAAAGAAACTCGAAAAAATAACCCTGAAGTAAAAATAATAATGCTGACCGCCAATAGCCAGGTTGAAGATAAAATTGAAGGACTGGATGCTGGAGCAGATGATTATATTACCAAGCCGTTTGAAATGGATGAACTTTTGGCCCGAATTAGATCGGCTTTAAGAAGGAGTGGATTGTCAACTTTGAAAATGATAATAATTGATGACTTACAGATTGATACAGCTCTGAGAATAGTTAAACGAGGTGGTAAGGAAATAGCTTTATCGACTAAAGAATATGCCTTACTGGAATACTTAGCTTTAAATGAGGGAATGGCTGTTTCAAGAGTTGATCTGCTATCGCACGTGTGGGACGAAAATGCGAATATTTTTTCTAATACAGTAGATGTACATATACGTTATCTAAGGAATAAAATAGACAAGGGAAGAATAACAAAACTTATTAGAACAATTAAAGGAAAAGGCTATGCAATTGCGAGGGTCGATTAAAACTAGAGCCTGGGTGTACATCCTATCTTATTTGGGGGCGACCCTACTGGTGTCATTAACCTTTTTGGCGGGTAGTTATTTCTGGTTTGCCACTAAAGGAATGAGAAATGATTTGGATAGTGTGGCGACAGAGATGGTAACTAATAGACTTACTTTTGAGAATAATAATATTAAATTTAAACTAGATAGCGAAGGCAGGACTCTGAGTGGATATCTTAGGGATGAAAACATGTCAGCAGAGATTATCGACGCGACAGACACAGTTATTGCTGAATATGGTGTTTTTCAAAACGAAGGAGAGTTGGTAAATTATGAGAGAGATAATCAGAATGAAATATATTCTGAATTGGTGACTAAAGGTGGCGAAAAGTACATGACTTTGACAACTCCGATTCTTTATCAAGGAAATAAGGTCGGAAGACTAGTATTGGCGATACCAATGTTGATATTGGGACACTTTGGTCAGATTAGCTTATGGATATTATTGGCAGTATTGGTTTTAAGCATGGTTTTAAGCTGGCCATTATCCCACGAACTAGTAAAAGTAGTATTTAGATCTGTAGATGAATTGGTGAGTGCCATGGAAAAGGTAGAAATTGAAAATCTGAGTGACAAGATCGAGTACTACGGTAATCAAAATGATGAGGTGGGAGTGTTGGTTAAAACTTACAACAAGCTATTAGACCGACTTGCCGAGGGAGTAGGTAAACAAAAATCTTTTATATCAAACGCATCACATGAACTAAAAACTCCTTTGGCACGAATGGTGTCGACCTTGGAAGTGATGAGAATGGATATAAAAGATAAAGAGCAAATTAAAAAGATAGAAGAAGTTAGAAATGAGTTGATGCAAATGTCGATAAAGGTTGAGGGACTTCTACTTTTGTCAAAGTATGATCAGGTCGGGAAAAACATTAAAAAAGAAAAATTTTCAGCTGAGGAAGTGGTGACTGAGTTAATAAAAAAACATAAAGATGAAATTACTAAGATGAATTTGAAGGTTGAAAACACAGTGGAATGTGACGGTAAAGTTTATGGAGATAAAATGGGATTTGAGGTAGTAATGTCGAATCTATTGTCAAATGCGATTAAATATAACCGAAATAATGGGACGATAAAAATATCGATATTAAAAACAGACGGTACACTGAAGATACAAGTGGCCGATGAAGGAAAAGGTATTGAGAGTAATTACTTTGAAAAAATATTTGAAAGGTTTTCAAGAGGTGAAAAAAATGAGACGGCTGTTGACGGTTTTGGGGTAGGAATGTCACTGGTTAAACAAATTTGTGATCGAAATAATTGGAGAATAAAATACTACCGTGAAGTCACCACGGGAACAAAGGTAGAATTGGCAATTGAAGTATGATTAAATTGATCAAAGGAGACCGCAAAAATTATTAACATTTGGCGGTAGAGATATGACACACGGAGGATGCTGTGATTGTTTTGTTTGTAAGATAGGTAAATTTTTGGGATTAGTCGAACCTTGTGGTGACAACTGCTGTAAAACTGAAAAACCAAAAGCAAAGAAGGCAACAAAGAAAAAGAACCTGAAGAAAAAAACGGTCACTAAAAAGAAAAAATAACTATATTTTTCGCTCGACTTTAATAGTACATTCAGTTAGTAGCGCGGCAAGGGCACCGATAGCAGCCAATGGCGGGGCCAATACTGTTCCAACAACTCCAATAGTGAGTGGTAAGATCAGAATAGTCTTTCCGGTTTTGTCTTCTATAGAGATCTGACGGATGTTACCTTCGTGAATAATTTGCTTAACTTTTTTTAAAAGATCCTCGCCACTAACTTTGAAAGTTTCGGTTTTTGGTTTTTTTATCTTGGTGGCCATGACTGATTATACTGGAGAGGACGTGTAACAGATATATATTATTAGTCGATTATGATACATTTGTGCGGAGAATACGGAAATTATTTGATAATAATTTATACATTTTGTCATATTGACTTCGGGTATTATTTGGGTATAAATCAAGTGTGAACATTATTACTCAATGGAAAACATGGGTGGTGGTAGGAGTGCTGGGGATGGACTGGTTGGTGTGGAAAGATATCGTCGCTACAATCAGTAAAATGGCGGGGAACTGATTGTATAATGAAGTGAATGAATATTAGAAGGATATTGTTGTCGACTCTTGCAATAGTAAGTTTTTTATACATCGGGACGAAGGATTTGTGGGCGGCTAACAGCAAATCTTTTAAAATTACCTCGGCAAATATTGAGGCCATACTAGATATTGACGGATCCATGGAAGTAAGAGAATCAAGGCAATATAGCTTCAACGGGAGCTACACATTTGCTTATCAATATATAAATAAACGAGGTGGGAAGGGAATAGAAAACAGGAGAAGCGAAGACTATGAGTTAGATAACTTTTCACTATGCGAGGCAACAACTTGTTATCGCGGACTCCAGCAGGAGGAAATTAGAGCGGCAGATGATAACCGACCTGAAGGAACGTTTTATGTAATCGAAGAGGCTGATAGATACTATGTTAAGTGGTTTTACCGGAGTAATAGTGGGGTAAAGAATTTTGAGCTGAGATATCGGGTCGCCAACGCAATTACTCAACAAAAAGATACTGCAGAACTGTATTGGAAATTGATTGGAGATGGGTGGGAAGTAGCGACGAGTAATATGAATGCGAAAATAAAACTACCTCTAGCGGTCGATGGAAATAAGATTAAGGCTTGGGCACACGGACCAATAGGTGGAGTGGTGTCGATTCCGACAAACAGCCTAGTAACAGCAGCGGTGAATAGATTGCCTACAAAAACATTTTTTGAGATCCGAGTGTTGATGCCCAAAGAGACTTTTTATAAAGGAGTTAAAGGGACGATAACCACAGGTGAGATAGAGGCACAAGAAAAAAAATACATTGAGGACACAATTGCTGATCAGAAAAGGAAAGAGATGGGAGCGCAAGCAGCGGTAGCTGGAGTGGTACTACTGACACTGTGGGCGGTGGTTAGGTTTGTAAGAAGGTTAGGACAATTTTTGAAAAATGGTTTGGAACTAAAAATGCCTAGAGTGAATCTGGCGGACAGAATTTGGGAACCGCCAAGCAATATTGACCCGGCACAAGTAGAACAGCTACTAAAAGCGGAAAAGACACTTACTCCGAAATCATTTACGGCGACGATTTTGTCACTAGTGCAACACAGAGTTTACAGGCTAACCAGAAGTGATCAAAAAATAGGTTTTTTGATATTTAAGAAATATGAATATTATCTGGAAAAACAGGTAAATGAGAAGTATGTACCATCAGGAATTGAACAAAAAACAATTGAATACCTTGATAAAGTAGGGACGGGGAAAATTGGACTTTCTGACGTTGTTAAATACGCCAGAACCAGAAGAACAACCAGTTACAACTTCTTTAAATCCTTTGAAAAAACGGCGCTAAGAGAGAATCTCGAAGAAGGTTATTTTGACAAGAAAGCTCATTTTTTGGTCAACAATTATGGTGGTGAGGTCGGCAACGGACTGACTTTGTTTCTAGTATTCATGGCGATACCGTTTACATCTCCGCTGCTAACAAATTCACCATGGTTTTTGATAGCTGAAATAGCATGTGTACCAATAATGGTGGTGATAATGGCAATAAGGGGCTACATGAAGAAGTATGGTGAGAAGAGAACTGAGAAAGGGAGTGAAGAGGCAGCAAAATGGATGGCCTTTGAAAAACATATGAGTGACTATCGGCAGACCCAAAAGTACCCGATTGATTCGATTGTCCTCTGGGAAAAATATTTGGTATATGGAACAGTGCTGGGAGTATCGATGAAAACGTTGTCACAACTACCAGTAAAATTTAGCGCTGAAGACGCCATTTTGGGAACTACTTATTGGGGAGGGGGGCACTTTTCAGGAACCGATGGAGTTTTTGGAGGTGATTTTGGTTCTTTTTCACAAGCAATGAACTCAATTGCTTCGACTGCGAGTGCCAGTTATGGGGCCAGTGGAACAGGTTCGTCAGGTGGTGCATCGGGTGGAGGTGGCGGTGGAGGCGGAGGTGGCGGTGGAGGAGCAGGCTAAAAAATATGATTAACCTACTTGATATACACCAGAAAAAGATGGAGGTATTCGAGAAAACGGGTATAGGAAATTGGTGTGATTGGCTGGAAAAGAGAACATGGATACGGCCAAACCATATTACAGTAGTGAACTTGATGGTGGGGTGGGCGGCAACTATGAGTTTGTTTAATGACGTCGGTCAGACATCAGGACTAATTATACTAATGATGATGCTGGACGGGTTTGATGGATACTACGCGGTGAGAAATAACTTGAAAACAAAGATGGGTGAGGTATTGGATCATGGGGGGGGATATATGGCGATAGGAGTGGCAATGTTGTTGAAAAGCTATTGGCACTACGGTGAGTGGTGGATAGAATACTGATACTTAAAAATGGGTGGCAAGAAATTAAATTCCCGGAACGGGATTTTATCTATTTGTACATTTTTGGCTGGTATTGGGAGGGGTTAATAGTCCAATTGATATTACAGCCGATGATTTTGGGGTACTTTTTATATAATCGGATGCGTGGTGCTAGAATTAGTAATTAGTTATTTGAAATAAAATGAACAAAAAGTATTTGATACTAGCGGCTACCCTACTAATACTGGGCGGATGTACTAAGCAGGGAGTGGTTTCTAATGTGGTTGATAAAGTTGAACAAAAAAAAGAAGAGGCTAAGAAATCAATTAAGGACCTAGTGGCGTCCGGAGTAAGTCAAAAGTGTTCTTGGAAGTCGGATGTTGATGGTACAACATCAGAAGGACAAATGTGGATATCTGGCAAGAAGTTTAAACAAGAAATAACCACAGAATTGGCAGAAACAAATGTTGAAACTAAAGCTACAGTAGTATCCGATGGTAGCTACACATATATGTGGAACAGCGAAATGGGTAAGAAGGGAATTAAGATGGCCATAAAGGATGATGAAACTCAGGACTATAGTGCTGAAAACGGGAAGGTTGATTGGAACAAAGAGTTCCAATTTGAATGTAACCCGAGTACAGTCAGCGACAGTGAGTTGGCACCTCCCACCGATGTTGATTTCCAAGACCTGGGGGTGCAACTGGAACAACTCCAGCAACTACAGGAGAAATACGGGCAAGGCGAGTAATAAATAATGGACGTTACTAACAGACAGGAAAAGTTGGATAGAGTTATCGGGCAAAGGCGTGAGGGGGTGATGGTGTTGCAAGATATTCATGACCCACATAATGCGGCTGCTGTGTGGAGGAGCATTGACGCTTTTGGGTGGCAAAAAGTATATTTGATTTTTGAACAAGAAGAAGTGTTTAATCCTAAAAAAATGGGACGAGAGTCGTCGGCTTCGGCTAATAAATGGTTGGATTTTAAGGTGTTTAAGTCGACCAGAGAATGCATAGAGGAATTACATCGTGAAGGATATGGCCTATGGGCGACAGTGCTTGATAGGGAGGCTAGTGAAATTTATGAGTCAAAATTTGAGGATAAAAAAATTGCGATAATGTTGGGAAATGAGCATCGGGGGTTAACAGAAGAAGCGGTGAAACTAGCTGATAGGAAGGTGTACATACCAATGAGAGGAATGGTTCAGAGCCTTAATTTATCGGTAAGTGCAGCGATATGCTTATATGAAGTTGAGAGACAAAGAGAAGAAAGTGACGGGGAGTTTGGACTAAGCGATGTGGAAAAAATAGATCTGGAAAAAAGGTGGAGATAATTCACTTGGCTTTTGAGATGGGGGAGAAGGAAAACCGATGAATGGGACATGGTCCATATTTTTTGATCGCTTCAAGGTGGGTTTTGGTGCCATAGCCTTTGTGGGCAGAAAAACCATAGTCTGGAAAATCTTTGTCGCACTGATCCATTTGTTGATCCCGGTCGACTTTGGCGACAATAGAGGCACTGGCAATGCTAAAACATTTTTGGTCACCTTTAATTATTGATTGCGTGTTAATAAGTTTATTAACATTATAGTTGCCATCAATAAGGCAATAATCAAAATTAGTACGATAGAACTTTAGAGCTTTGGTAATTAAAGAATAGATACAAATAGCTATCCCCTGTTTGTCTATTTCGACTGAGGTAGAAGAAAAAGTTGTAAATCGGTGACCTGAATTAAGAAAATGTTCGTGGATTTTTTGGCGTTTTTGAGCAGAAAGTAATTTGGAATCACGAACCCCAAGATTGATGAATTCCTGAGGATCAAATGTATGAAGATCAAGCAGAAAGGCACCGATGGTTACCGATCCAGCAAAAGGTCCCCTACCAACCTCATCGATACCTAGCAGATAGCGACAGTCAGATGGAAGTTGTGATTTTTCAAACTTAAAATCAGGAAGATTCACGAGTAGAATTAATTAGTTATTAATTCAAATTATATATGGCGGTTACTAAGACTGGAGCCCGCCGTCGCCATGCTACGGCGGGTAAATCGGTGGTGGAACACTAGTTTGCTGTGGAAAAGAGATGGTACTTAAGGCAGAATAGTTGTTTCGCCCGAAGGCTCATCAGGTCCGATAGATTTCGGACTACAACATCTTCTAGGCTCGCGAATGGGGTCAGGCTGCTGCCTGACCCCAGAAGTTTCGCGATACCCAGAAGGGAATTCAAGGTATATATAAAGCCATACATTTATAACAACTCCGAGTCGGTTTTTTATGTCCACAAGCACTGAGGCTGGACTAGATGGGAGTCGGGAATGTTCCCCTATGGCGTTGTGGGGAATAGGATAAATTACTTGGCTTCGGAAGTGCCCATGTACTTGGCAACCAAGTCAGAAGCGGAAGGTGTTTCGACTTCTGTGCCCAAAGCGCGGAGCTTGGCATCTGCACGACGGCGAGCGATCTTGAGATTCGCTTCATCTTCGTAAGTCTTTGCTTCGGCTTCTGCGTTCTGAAGAATCTCTTCAGCCTTCTGCTGATTGCGCTGACTGCCAGCTTCATCGAGATCGGCGATGATACGGTAGATTTCCTTGCCGGAAGAAGCACTGGCAGCGCGAGAACGGGCTTCTGCGAGCTTGGACTTGCGGACCTTGATCTCAGTGTCGAGGGCGTCAATGTCAATATCGAGTTTCTTGACACGAGCGTCGGCAGCCTCATAACGAGTCCGAATTTCAGCCGAGTCTTCCTGAGCAGTCTGCATCTTTTCAACAGCTTCCTTCACGGATGCTTCGTCACCCAACTTACCGGCACGTTTTGCGGCGCGGTCCATGGTGGAGATTTCGTCATCGAAGGGTTTCAACTGTTCAAGAGCGAGATTGCGGGCGGTTTTCAGCTCAAGCAGATGGGTTTCCGATCTGGACTTGGCGAGTTCTGCCGCTGCAACTGCTGCTTCTTGACGGGCGACAGCGGAGTCGAGCTTGCGGATGACGACACTGCGCATGTGAAAAAGACGGACGCGAATGACATCAGCGAGGGCATCCGGGCTGGCAAAAAGCCAAATGACGAACAGGGCAGCGAGAATGATCTGGACGGTGGGATTCATTAGGTATTGCATTTTTTCATCTCCAAAAGTTAGTTTATTTGACGATATGACATTACGACACAGAGAACTGTTTTGTTGACCTCCTTATGATCCGACTCTGAGAATGATGGCAACCGCGACGAACTTGACGACGGCAACCAAGATGGCATGCGAGTCATTGTCCTTTTCAACCATCCATTCATTGAACTTGTCGAGACTGCGGATGCCTGAAAGATAGGCAATGATGAAGGTGATGATGTCACCAATCATCTCGCCGACGGCGCCGCGAGTCAGGACAGCAAAGATGAACATGTCGGGGGTTGAGGCATCTAACACCGTAGCAACTTGCCAGCCGGAAAGCAAAATCCCCGCGAGAATGATCACGTGGGAATTGTTGCGTGCGGCATCGAGCTGACCACGAAGTGTAATGGCACCCCTTCGGTTCCAGGGCCAGCGAAGCAGCGGGGTATCCATGACATGTTCGAAAGAGATGAAAGTCATGATCAACACATAAGCGACGAAGACCCCACCGCGAACCTTGAGACCAATGAGAAATCCTTTGGTCAGGAACGCGAAGAGATCATTGATGGACTGTCCGCTGGGAGCGAAAAAGTACAAACCAGCAGCGAATGCAAGCGAAAGCAACACAAACTTGAGAAGTAGGTATGCCTTGCCGGAAATTCCGTTTTGTTCCATGGTTTCTCCAAACTTATGCCATAGCACGGGTCATTTCGCCAATGAATGGGTCAATCGACTCGCCTAGATAGACTCCTTCGGTCCAGAGATAATCTGTGCCGCTGAAGTGGTTGGTGAATAAGACAGTATTCCCTTGTGGATCTTCACCCAAAAGGTACTTGACTTTCATGGCATCTGGGGAGGGTAATGTGCCACCGCGAGTCTCGACTTCAAAGTAGCCGACGTCGACCACAGTGATATCAATTCCCAGAGTTTTGAAAGTATAGCTTCGTGCTTCCTGATCGTATGGCGGATGGCTGAATACCTCACCGGCTTTGTTGAAATCTTCGCCTCCTTGCGGGGAAACGGAGACACGCTTCTTTAGCGTAAAGCCGTAGTAGCCTTCCGGTCGGTGAATGATCATGGTGCCGTTATCAAAAACACGGACAGACCACTCTTCACCACGACGGGAATAAATTTGGGTATTGGGGCGGCGATTGAGCCCGTGGAAAATTCCAAACGCGGAGAGAGTCACTTCGATCTTTCGACCTGACTCGCGAAGCGCAAGTTCCACCATTTCGCCAACACGCAAATCTTCAAAACGATCATTTGCCGGAGCTTCTGCGGGCACACGCTGGTCTTTTAGATCATCACGAAGATTTTCCAGTTCTTGTGTTGATTTTGTAGCCGAGCGTATGAATGTCTGCAGGGTATCACGGAAGTTCCGTATTCGTGCAGGATTGGTCAGCAGGAATCCAATTCCAATGATGATCAACCCGACGACTCCAGAACCAATACAAAGATTTCCTGACATATTGTTCCTCTCTTAGAATCCATCACCAGAATCTTGTGAATCACTTCCTCCAAAACCATCACCAGAATCTTGTGAATCGTATCCACCGAAGCCATCGTCCGAACTACCGCAACAATCACTTCCACTGTCAGACGAACCGCTATCACCTCCATACGACGGTGATCCAGTCGAACTGGTGTCATCATCAGGAGGATCATATGGAACGGCTGTGGGTGGAGGCTCTTGGGCGTCGTCGTAACTCTGGTTGGCGTAGCTAGTGCAATTTGAAACATGCGTACTGACGCTCGAGAAATCCTGAGCGTAGCAAGCATTGAGCGCAAGCTGTTTTTCGGTCACAGCACTGTCGTAGTTACTTTGCGCTCCGTACGAATCATAGGCACCTATTAATTCTCCACCTGCTCGGGTTATGGACGCTTGACAGCTAGCAATCTCTAGAGGAGCATTGTCAGCTTCAGATGATAGATTGTCCGCTGTTGAAGACGCGTTTTGGGCGGTAATACTTGCCTGTTGCGCTTGATCATAAACGAGCGGCTTATCCACAACTCCTTCAGGGAGGGTGGTTCGGAATGTTACTTTGGCGACATTGTCGAGTTGACTTTGCGCTTGGGTTAGATACGTCATTGCGGAGGCATAAGACAAGGTTCCTTGACCGCAGAGGCTTTTTGTTGGCATTGCTGCAACGTAGAGAGTCTCTGTATCGATCACTTTCTGAACCTCGCCAATGTACCCACGATCCACAGCCTCAGATTTTGCTTGAAGTTGTGAATAATATGACGGTGGACCCAAAATCTGGACTATGATCTGTTCGGCATTTCTTAACTTGATGTCGGCTTCTTCCCAATAGTAGCGGGCAGAGTCACGATCATCACTATCAAGAGAGCTTTGGGCTTGGGCTTGCAACGCCTGAACAGAACCTTGAAGATTTGACCTCGCTGTGGACAGCTGAGTATCAAAACCTTCACTCCAATGCCTGGCGTACTTTGGCGACTGCTCGATAAATTCCTTTTCAGCGCTGGGTAGCTGAACGTCTAGTGAGACTCTGCGGGTTTCGAGTTCGGCGATTTTTGCCGTTAGATCCCGAAGCTCTGCAGCGTCAAAGGCGTTCATAATTAAACCTGACGCGATTAAGAACAAACAGAACAGAGCGCTGTACAACCAGACACGGTCGTCAACTAGAGGTTGACTTCGTGCTAAGTTGTTTCGCATACCTTTCCTTCCTTTCAGATTTATTTTCTTACTTACGATTTATCGGTAGCACCTCCTGATGCATGGTTTGGTTTTTTTATTTCAACTACTACAAATATTGCTGTAGTGCGCTCAAAGCCGAAAATGGTTTCGACACTGGGTGCACTACAGCGATGTAGACTATATATATACACTTGAATTGTTAAGGTACTGTAAATATGCAAAAAACACACGCGATTGTGTGTTTATTGAATTATTTACGTTGGCGGATTATAGGATAAGCTACGTTAAAAGTCAACATTATGGGGTATGTTTTATGCTCAAAGATAAGTTACAATAAGACATGGCTAAAAATGGAGCAGAAAACTGGAACTTAAGCGAACTTGGAAAAGTGGCCGATTATGACAAATTACTGGCAGAAATAGATTCAAATATTGAAAAAGTAGAAAAATGGTGGAAGAAACTAAACCCTAAAATGAGCAAGGAGGAGTTTGCTGAATTCATGGAATACGACGAACTTCTCGACGATAAATTCTCCAGACTGATGTACCTACCGGAACTGATGGAATCGACTAACCAAAAGGATAGTCAGGCTCGTCTCATGAAGAGCAAGGCAAGTGACTTGGCTTTGAAATTTAATAAAACTAGCCGAAAGATAGGGCATTGGCTGAAGGGACTTGAGGTAGAAAACAAAGAAAAACTGGACGATGAAAACGCTAGAAGATTATTTTCGGCCATACCTGATTTGGAATATGGACTTAACTACGGCAGATTGGCGGCGAAATATACCCTCCCCCAGAATGAAGAAGAAATCATCGATAATAAAGATGTAAATGGAATGGGGGCGGTGAGTGACCTTCGAGGACTGATTGAAGCTGATTTGGTCTACGATATGGACGGAAAAAAGATAAAAAACCAGGCTGATTTGTTGAAATATGTCCATGATGCTAATCCAAAAAAGCGCGAATCTGCATACAGAGCTTTATTCAAGGAACATCTTAAAAACATTGACAAGTTTTTTGTAATCTATCAGTCAGTAGTCAAAGATTGGGGATACGAAGCAAAGCTAAGAGGTTATAACTCGGCTATTGAAGTTAGAAACTTTGGTAATCATGTGCCAAACGAAGCCATTGAAACCCTACTACGAGTATGTAAAGAAGAGAGAAAGGTATTTTGGAGGTATTTTGAAACTAAGGCAAAACTTCTAAAAAAGAAGAAACTTAGCCGGTTTGATGTGTACGCGCCAATAGGTCTAAAATCAGGCAAAAAAATAAAATATACGGAAGCAAAGGAACTGGTACTAAAAAGTTTTGCGACCTTTTCAAAAAAATTTGCCGATATGGCTGCTAAGGTAATAAATGAAAACCATATTGATTCTCATCCCAAAACAAACAAACGTAGCGGTGCATTTTGCGCCACAGTCAACCCAAAACTAACCCCTTATGTACTTCTAAATTACACTGATAGCCAGAGAGATGTGTCAACACTGGCTCACGAGTTGGGACATGCAGTTCATAGCTTGTATGCTAATCATCACTATTCTTCATCACAGCACGCAAATTTACCATTGTCCGAAACAGCTTCGACTTTTGGCGAGCTAGTACTTTTTGAATATATGTTGGCGGGCGAGAAGGATAAGGGTGTCAAAAAACAAATGTTATCCGAGAAAATTGGGGATTCATACGCAACAATTCTCCGGCAAAACTATTTTGTAATGTTTGAGCTAAAGGCTCATGAAATGATCAGTAAAGGCACGACCGCTGAAGAATTGTGCAAGACATATTGGGAAAATCTTAAAGAACAATTTGGACCTTCAGTAAAACTAGATAAGGTCTTCCGATATGAGTGGCTTTATATTAGTCACATATTTGAATCACCGTTCTATTGTTATGCTTACAACTTTGGTGAACTACTTTCATTGTCTTTGTACGCCAGATATAAAAAGGAAGGTGGGAAGTTTGCTAGCAAAATTGAAAATGTATTAGCAGATGGTGGATCAAGAGCTCCAGAAAAAGTGCTGGCTGATGTAGGGGTGGATATGAGTGATGAGAATTTTTGGAGAGGTGGGTTCGAATTGATTCGGGGTTGGCAAAACCAGCTTGAAGGGTTATAATAATACTACGACAGCTGTAGTATGAGTATGAGAAAAATAACAAAAAACAGTGGCCGTGAAATCATAAGATATAAAAAAGGCCAAAGAATAGTCTCTTTGGGAGACAGCGTTAACTTTATAGCATCTGTTAAATCAGGAGAGGTTAAGCTATATAAACCATTTGAAGGTCGAGATATTTGTATCCCAAACATGAGGATGTTTAAGGAATGGAGTCAGATGATGGTTTTGACTGGAGAAAAAAGCGATTATATGGTTGAGGCAATGGGAATTGTCGAGCTAGAAAAAACCCCGAAAGATAAATTTCTAAAAGAAATCAAGGCTAATTCCCGGAAACAGATGGAGACTTTGACTGAGTTTTCAAAACTTTTCTTGAAACAAACGAGAAGATATGTAAATATTACCGGTGCGAGTGCAATCGGGAAGGTAGCAACTGTCATCTTAGATATGTCTGGAGAGGGATATCCCCTAACTCATAAATTAGTGGCGAGTTTGACCGGTTTGACGCGAGAAACGGTAACTTTACAAATGCTTAAAATGGAAAAAATGAAACTAATTGATAATGCGAATAGAAAGATAAAGATATTGAATAGAAAAGGTTTGGAAAAATTTTTGGTATAGTAGGTATGATGATTCCAGAAGAAACAATAAGCCTATTCGAGAGATTGGTGAATGATGCTAGAGAAAAAGCGAAGGATGAACATATTTTGGAGATGATCCAATGGAAGGTTGACCATACTTGGCGAGTGGTGGAAACGGGTAAAGAAATACTGGAAGGTGAAAAAGGCCAAGACTGGGATGTAGGTCGAGCAATGGGAGCTTTTTTACTTCACGATGTCGGTAGATTTGAGCAAGCACTTTTAGGAAGCTATTCTGACAAGCAGACTGGAGTGAGCCACGCGTTTTTGGGGGCGGAGATGCTAGTAAAGGCTGGGTACAAAGATAATGAAATCATCGAAGCTGTACATGACCATAGTTTGGCGGTCTACGAGGGTTCAAATGTATACACTAAACTTATAAAAGATGCCGATCAACTGACAATTATTGGAGAAGAATACCTACTAGAGAAACACCCAGAGCAAAAAATAGCCTCAGAAGAAGTAATAAAAACCATCGAGAGAGGGGTCAAACTTGACACCTCAATCAGCGTCGGACAAATAGACCATTTGTTGTCTTATTGGAATTGGAAGAAGTTTTTATATTTCAGCACCAGTAAAGAGATATTTAGGAATCGGAAATATGATGAGATGCTATTGGGCAAACTAAGGTTATTTGACAAAAGTGGCAAGACTGAAGAGTGGCTTAGAAAAAGTACTGATTTACTCGCGACAACAGTCTAGAATTTTACCCATCATTCCACTGAGTTTCCCCATGACCGTGGTTTCCTTGTGAACTTCTGGTTGGGGAAGTGACTTTGCACCTTCACTTTTGTCAGCAGTTATAGCTGTCAATTCGCCTTCTTTGACCATTCCTAGATTAATTCCCCAGAAAAGATTGTAGAGATCGTAGGATTTTTTGAACAAATCATAGGCAGTTTTGGTATCACCCTTGGTCTGATACTTGGTGCCAACTTCCATAACCCGCATGGAGGCGGCCAAAAGATGTTTACTGGTGCACCAGACTTCACCTTCGTACTTAGGTATAAGCATTTTCATGAGTACTTTACGCATTTCGCGTGCTTCGGTGAGCAGTTCAAAGTATTTGGTCTTGCCGGTTTTATTGGCATTAAAAAACATATGTTCTTCGATGGCGATGAGGTTCATGACCGCCATACTAAGGTCTTCCCCGGAAGCTAGGTCCATTTCGTGACCAGACTCGGCGCTTTTAACTTTGTCCATGAATTTTTGAAGGTCATTGTTTTTGTTCATAGCTGATTGTAACAAAGTCACCTGAAAGTTGACTACTACATGTGTAAGTGGTGCTAGAATCATGACAATGGATTTCTCGAGAAATATCAGGTTATTAACGTGGCAGGGATTTTTTATTGGCTTTAGTTTGTGGTCGCCAATTGCGGCGATTTATTTTTCTCAAGTCAGTGGATCGTTCGCTTGGGGGTTGAGTATTTTTTCGGTTGCGAATATTAGTGGGGCAATTTTTGAAATTCCAACTGGTGTTTTTTCTGATTTTTCTGATAAGATAGGTCGAAAATATACTACTATGCTGGGTGGATTAGCTTATACTTTGTCGGGGGTAGCCTATGCGATAGGACTAAATTTTTGGTGGTTAGTATTGGGTGCAATACTGGGAGGATTGGGCCGTTCTTTTTATAGTGGAAATAATGATGCCTACTTATATGATAGCCTGAATAAATCAGACAAGAAAGAAGAATTGGCAAAATTTATGGGTAAAATTGGGTCAGCAGAACAATGGGCACTAGGAGCGGCGGCGATACTGGGAGGAATGCTGGCGGCAATTTCTTTTAAGTTGGTAATGTGGCTGTCAGTGATTCCCCTACTTCTGTGCTTTGTCACCAGTTGGTGGCTAATTGATATAAAAAATAAAAAAGGAGAGGAAGGAGGTAATGTTTATTCACATTTAAGCGAAGCTATAAAAAATTTCCTTGGTAATAAAAAACTACGGTTGTTAAGCTTGTCTTCGATTGTGGGATTTGGAATTGGAGAAGCAGGGTTTCATTTTAGATCGTTGTTTGTATTGAGCCTGTGGCCACTTTGGGCTATCGGAGTGGCTAGGATGCTAAGCAATATCGGGGCAGCGATTGGATTTGGATGGAGTGGAAAGATAGTGGAAAAGTTTAAGGCGGAAAGAGTGTTGATGTTTGAGCAAATATCGTCAAAGTTGATTGATCTAGTAGCTCTATTGTGGCCAACGCCACTATCACCGGTTTTGATGTCAACAACATCGATAATGTACGGTCCAAGTACTGTAGCAGAAAACTCGATTTTTCAAAATGAATTTACCGATAAGCAAAGAGCAACCATGGGTTCTCTAAACTCTCTAGGAAGAAGTATATCGTTGGCAATATTTATTTACGGGTTGGGCTGGGTTGCTGATAAAACAGACCCGCGAATTGCCCTATTGTGCGGGTGGACACTAGGACTAGTATCGGTATGGTTGACGTGGAAGTTGATGCAAATGGTGAGAAAAGAAGGTTGAGAGGAAAATAATGGTTATATTGACATTCGGGTTATATTCGGCTTAATATTGTTTATGAATAAAATTGCAGTGATAAGTAAGGACTTGGAGGGAATTAAGAAAATTAAAAACGATTTGGAATACTGGTCGGCAAGAGATTTGATGAAGGTGTTGGGATATGAAAAGTGGCAAAAGTTTGAGATGGTGATTAAAAAGGCTAAAAGTGCTTGCACTGAAAGCAATCATGATGTTATGGGTCATTTTATCGGCACCGGTAAGAAGATAAGTACCGGAAAGACAGCACAAATGGAGATTCGTGATTTTTTATTAACTAGATACGCCTGTTATCTGATAGCTCAAAATGGCGATAGTCGAAAACCGGAAATTGCTAGAGCGCAAACATACTTTGCAGTGCAAACTCGAAAACAGGAAATGCAGCAAGATAGGGAGAAACTATTAAAAAGGATTGAAGCTCGAGAGAGACTAAAAGAAACGGAAAGAAAGATTGAGGGGACAGTTTACAAAAGAGGGATAAAACAACCAAGGGATTTTGCTGAATTTAAAGATAAATATATTCGAGGATTGTATGGTGGAATGGGAATTACGACATTGAAGAATAAACGGAAAATACCAAAAGATAGAGCTTTGGCCGACTTTGATTCTTTTTTGGAATTGAAAGCAAAGGATTTTGCTCTGGCTATGACAGATCATAATATCAAAGAGAAAAACTTGGTTGGTAAGCCAAAACTAAATCAGGAAGTTTATGAGAACAGTGTGGCGACTCGGAGAACTCTCCTAAAACGAGGAATATTGCCGGAAAAATTAAAACCGGAAGAAGATGTTGAGAAAGTAAAGGGTAAGCTAAGCTTAAAAGGCTAACAAGATTCCAACGAGATTGCCGCGCCTGCCTGCCGGCAGGCAGGTCACTGTGATAACCGTTCCCCCATCCTACGCTGAAGCTTCCACCTTCACTTCGCTATGGTGGACAAGTCGGACTGTCAAAGCGTAATGACGTGTGAGTTTTTATAGCTTAAAAATCAGCTTGAAGATGAGAGTGGTGAGAATGACGAGACCGACAGGAAAGACAACCTTGGCATATGGGAACAGGGTCTTGCCGTCATTGCGATACTTGGTAAAACCATAAATAAAGTTACCTAGAAACATCACAAACATACCCAAGGTTTGACCAAAAAGGATCTTGTCAAAGCCAAGAAATTTATTGCCAGTGACGCCAAGTTGGTCGGTGAAGTAAAAGTAGGATATGGTGGTAGCGAACATGATAAATGAGAATATCCAAGGGTTGTGCAGAAATTTTGGACGAAGGGCCTTATCTTTCATACCTGTGGCCATCCAAAAAGAAAGAGCGGTATTGAGAGCGCTAATCCAGATGCTGACTAAAAAGTCATCGACACCAAGCTTTTTGGCAATTAACATTCCTCCACCAACAGTAACAACACAGACAGGGCATTGAGCGGAGACTGGTATGGCGGAAAGTAAAAAGTAAAAAGTAAAAAGTAAAAAACTGATTAACAAATTCATAAAATATTTTAACAAAAATAATATAATAACTACAAGTGTAGTAAGATGGTGGTTGACAGAAATGAACTTGATCGGTAGAGTAATAGATAATATGACAGATAATAAAAAAACAATTGAGGTATCTCAAAGTGCGGTTTTGTTTGCAGGTGTAGTGATGATGGCAATGATGGGTTTTGGTGGATATTTGTACGGAAAAGTGAAAGGGCTCGAAAAAGCAGGCACTGCAGCAGCAGCTCCAGCAGCCCAGCAACAACAGCAACCACAAGTGACAGTGACCCGTGACCAACTTGAAGGATTGTTTGATGGAAAAACATTGGCTTTTGGTAAAAAGGATAGCAAATTGATTTTTGTAGAATTTTCTGATCCTTCATGCCCTTATTGTCATGTAGCTGCGGGTAAAAATGCATCTCTAAACAAACAAATGGGGCAACAGTTTATGTTGAAAGCAGATGGTGGGACATACGTAGCTCCAGTACCTGAGATGAAAAAGCTTGTTGATGAAGGTAAGGCATCAATGGTGTGGGTCTATGCTAATGGACATGGAAATGGAGAACTGGGAACCGAAGCTCTATACTGTGCTAATGAGAAAGGTAAATTCTGGGAAGTTCACGACACTCTAATGAGTGCTGAAGGCTATGAGATTCTAAATACCTCAGTCAAGAACGATAGAACACAAGCTGCTAAAATGGCTGACTTCTTGAAAAAAGCTGTTGATTCTAAATTTATGGAGTCTTGTCTTAAAGATGCCAAGTACAAAGACAGGCTGACTACCGACATGGAAACAGCTACCAAATTTGGATTTAGCGGAACCCCAAGCTTCTTTGTAAACACGCAGAACTTTGCTGGAGCTTATAGCTATACCGAAATGGAGAAGCTAGTTAATGACTCGATCTAATTAAAGAGTTAACTACAAACCGCTCCGAAAGCTTTCGGAGCGGTTTTTTGTTGCTAAAAGCCCACCCGAAGTTGGTGCTATAATCGGGCTATGACACCAACTCTGGACAAGTCGCAAGCTGAGCTATATGGATTAAAACCGGGTGATAGAGTGTTGGCGGTAACAAGAATGGGGGCGCAATCGTTGAATGATGACATATCGAGATTTAAATCAGGTTTTTGTCGAATTGAGCAACTCCAAGTATTAAACCCTGACGGAACTCCGGTAAGTGATAAAGCCGCAGTGGTGATTATTGGAAGAGTAAGGGCTGTGCCAACTAAGTAAAGAGGACGTAATTGTTGATTGCAATTTAATCCTATAATGTGATAGTCTACAAACTATGATACATATTTGTTCGCTTCAATTTAGACAGTCCAAGGACGCCGTCAATGGCGGAAGCTTTGGTGCCAATTACACCAAACCCGAGGACGCATATGGAGATACTGTCTAAGAATAGGACGAATTGAATTAGATAAGCCTCCGAAAGGAGGCTTTTTTAGTAACTTTTTCCCAATAAAAATACTTGATCCCCTTTTTCGGAGGTTTTTCCAACTCAATCCTGAGTAATCAGGAGACTGTTCTGGGAAATAGTCAGAGTTGAGAAACGTAAAACCGATGGTTAACGTTTCGTGCGCGTACGTTAAAAATTTGAAAAAGGAGAAAACGATGAACAAAACAACTGAAAAAGCGTTTGTGGTCGCCAAAATTTTGGAGTCCACTTCTGCTGCCTGGTTTTTTGGAACATACATTTTGTTCCTTCAAGGACTAGGGATCGATCTACTGTCAGCTAGTCTTCTGAACAGTATCTTCATGGGACTATCATCGGTACTGGACCCTTTCACGGGAAACTTAGGTGACCGGATTGGACAAAAAAGAATCTACCTGTTTGGTTTACTAATGTGGTCACTGAGCCATATAGTCTACTGGATGTCAGGTGGATTCTGGGGGTGTGCTGTGGCTGAGATAATCGGAGCGGTGGGACTAGCTTCCCGTTCGGAAGCACTAGAAAGCTGGCTACGTAACCATAGTACCGAGGAGAAAACCCACAAAGCGATGGCTCAAGGGGCTTACTACGGTAGACTAGCAACAATTCCAACAGCAATACTAGGTGGAATAATCGGGGCTAGATGGGGATTGGAATGGCCTTGGTTGATATCTGGAGTCACTGGAATTATGGCGATGGTGATGATTGGTATCTGGTTAAAAGATATTCCGGAAAAGCCAATAGATCACGTAGCCACAAGTTCAGATCTACAAATCTGGAATATTGCCAAGGATGCGTGGAAAGATCCTATTTTGCGAAGAACATTCATATTCACTGCACTGATGGTGGCCTGTTTTCAGCCATTTAATATGTTTTGGCCGGTGATCTTTCGGGATGCTACCGGACAAGCACAGTGGCTGGGATCAATGTGGATTGGAATAGCCCTAGCATCAGCCTTAGGAAGTAAACTCGCCGAAAAATGGGTGATAAATTCTAAAGGATTGGCAGTGATTGTCCTAAGTATTGGGATTCCAATGCTTCTTACACCAATTAGAGGCAGCTGGATTATTATGCTACTGATTCCGTTTGTAATTCACGAAATTGGACGGAGTATGTGGCTACCAATACTGTGGAGTTATACCAACCGCAGAATCAGCAACCATATCAGGACATCGGTGAACTCTCTTCGGTCTAGTGCCGGTACAACAGGAGCAGTCTTAGGACTACTGGTGTCCGGAGCCCTAACCAAATTGATAACACCAACCCAAGTATGGGGAGTGTCGGCAGTAGTGCTGATATTAGTCGCCTATTGGGTTTATGGATGGAATCATGATGTGTAGTTACGAGACTGGTATCCCAGTACCAGTCTCGGGTAAGTCAAGATGATTTGTTTCCGGAACCAAAAATATGTTAGTATTGCTAAATATGGATACACTTAATAAATTCCCATTTGATGCTGATGCTGTGGCAGATTTTAGTTTTGATTTAACTAAAACTGATGCTCAGGGTAAGGCTGAGTTTAAAAACTTATTTAATAGCTTGGTTCAGGTTAGTCAAAACAAAACTGTCAGAGTAGAGAGATGGACTCATCCAGCAGGTGAAGATGGCAAATGGGATCGAGTTGGCGGTGCATACCTAGGTAATCAGGTAGAGGTTGGTCAAAACAATGATCAATTAGCGATAGTTCTACAAGATGACGGTAGTGTAACTAGAATACCTGCTGGAAGAATGGATGGTGAATCTAACTTTCAAAGCTATGGAAACGATGGTTTGGCCATTGGGTGGAATGAAGATGATGGATCGAGAAGTGGACTGACTTTTGTACCAGAGAATTTTGCACCAGACACAAGACCAATACCCGAACCTTCCCAACAATAATTTTTAAGTTAAACCCGCCGATGTGGCGGGTTTTTTTTGTTTACGTGTACCTGCTTTTCCACCTACGCTTTATAAAAAGACATAAGTGGACCGATCCGCCTACGCTATTGCTACGGCGGACATAGGAGAATATCTATTCATCACCGCAATTGCAGTGACAGTTGCCACCACAGCAACCACCTTCAGTGGATTCTGGAGTTGTAGTGACTTTTTGATCGGTCTTTTTGTTGGTCATGTTTTATTAATTAATAGTTACTACAATTGTAGTAGATATGGAATTAATGTCAAGACTTAAAAAAAACTAAACCTCGTGATAGTACTCAAAAAGTTGGAAAGAATAGGCAAACCAAAGCGGGAGAAGGCGGGGAACACCGGAGCGGAAAGAATTGAACTGACTGCGATGGGCATAGACTGAACGGATGCGAGTAATAAAACTAGTATCTATGTAGACTTTTAGATTGGGCGTGGTGCGTTTTTCTAGGAAAGACTGGTCGGTGGCCATATGGGTAGGGAGATTAATCATGGATAATAATTTTTGAGGAAGGGTGGTGTACCACAGGGCAGTGGTGGAGTACTTGTCTTTGACAAGAGCAGTAACTATCTCGGAAACAACAACATGATCTGGGTGTCCATAGAGACCTGAGAGGTCGTAGGTAATGACGAGATCGGGCTGGAGTTCGTTAATTTTATTATCGATAAAATTTGACAAGCGATTACGATCGGAGGTGAGACTGCCGTCAACAAAATCAGCATTGATAAGATGTTTGATACCGATAATATCAGCAGATTTTTGTAGTTCTTGTTCCCTAATTTGGCGTAGATCTCCGGCTTGACCACTGGCGTTTTCACCAGCACCACCGTGAGTAAGAGTAAGAAGATAACTTTCGCCCGAAAACTGGTTTAATAGACCGGAAACAGTGAGCGATTCGTCGTCAGGATGGGGTAAAATTACAAGAATTTTTCTGATGTTTTTTGGGGAGCGGGAAGGTATTGAGAGGTCATTGGCTTTGAAAAAGCCAACGAGCCAGAGACAAATAAAAAAAATTAAGATGCCGATAGGAAGATAGTTCACTTATCTATTTTAACAGTGGTATCTTTGGTAGTGAAGAAAAGTAAGAATAGCTACAAAGAGTGGTTGAAAAAGGGGGTGCCAGCAATATTGATCCCGGGGATAATATTTGCATCGATGTATGGAGTAAGAAATATTAATAAAATTGGAAATTATTACGAAGATGAAAAGATATTTCCTAAAAGTGGAATGGTATTGGAAGTTGAGGATGGGGACACTTTTAGACTAGATAGCGGACAGGTGGTAAGAATGATAGGGGTAAATGCACCCGACAGAGGAAAGGATGGCTATGAGACCGCGAAAGATGGACTCAGAAAAATAACTGAAAAACAAAAAATATGGCTGGAATATGACAGGTACCAGGATGACAAATATGGACGGATATTGGCGTGGGTGTGGGTGGATTGTGAGACTGATATGGTTAAAATGCCACCGGCTGACTATATGCATCTAAGCGGCAAACAGTCGAGGGAATATGTGACGACAAACCCGAATGGGTGCAGCAAAGGAAAGATGGTGAACAGAGAAATGGTCAAAAATGGTAACGCTGAGATGGTGAGTTATGAAAAAAGAGGAAGGTTGAAGTATGAACTGATATCAGAGAATGAGTAATCAGGGTTAAAATTAACAGATGAAGATAACTGTCGCACAATACATACACGACGAGATGGTAAAACTGGAGAACGAAAAAACCAGGGAAAGTAGTAAGCGATTTTTTAAGGAAGCAGTGAAGGTACATGGGGTGTTGTCGAGCGTGAGTAAAGAAATTTGGAAGACCGTGAAAGAAATGGCCAAGCCTCTTAGTAAGGATGAAGTGTTTGCCAATTGTGAGGAGCTATTTAAATCTGGATTTTGCGAGGAAGGATGGATGGCGGCAAATTTGGCTTATGAAAAACGAAATGAATATATTGAAAAAGATATGGATGTTTTTGAAAAATGGGTCAGTGAATATGTGGACGACTTGGCAAAATGTGATACATTGTGCAACCACACGATAGCAAGTCTCGTTGACAAATATCCAAAACTAATTAGTCGATTAAAAAGGTGGGCACACTCCCCTAATCGCTGGGTAAAAAGGGCAGCGGCAGTGACTTTGATAATTCCAGCCAGAGAAGGGAGATATCTCTCTGACATTTTTGAAATAGCCGACACTATGCTACTGGATAGTGATGATATGGTGCAAAAAGGCTATGGGTGGATGCTAAAAGCTGCCTCACAGTGCCACCAAAAAGAAGTGTTTGACTATGTGATGAAAAACAAGGCAGTTATGCCTCGAACGGCACTAAGATACGCGATTGAAAAGATGCCAAAGGAATTGAAAACGAAAGCTGTGGGGAAGTAAAACTGTTGTAGAATTAGGTGACAGATTATTAAACAATAGAATCTATGATAAAACACAGAGTTTTGGCGACTTCAGCATCAATTGTTATGTTCTTCTACTATCTGTTTTGCAGTGTGGTGACAATATTGCTTCCTGACTTCTCGTTTGGAATGTACGCCCTGTCTTTTCATGGTATTAGGATAAACAATTTACAGGCGTCGGTGCTGACGGTACCGGAAATGTTGGTAGGCGCTACTTTTTATGCAGGAATGGTTTGGATACTCGTTTGTTCGGTAGGTTGGGTTTACGAGAGGCTAAGTAGTCGAAAATGACATTGTGAATAATGAAAGATATTGGCAAATTGACGCCTTAAGAGGAGTGGCAATAGCAGGAATGGTAATATATCACTTTTTAGTGGATCTTGAGATGATATTTCAAGTCCCAATAGGGGTATATAAATTCCCTGTGGTGATTTTGGCGAGAATTACTGCGATATTATTTATTGCTTTAGCTGGGATATCCGCAAGTGTTAAGTTTGAAAGGATTAGAAGCGTTGGATCAAGAGCGGTTTGGCTGAGTTATGGTAAAAGGGCATTAGAAATACTGTTTTGGGCTGGGATAGTTAGCGCAGTGACTTATATAATGTTTCCTGGAGAGACTGTGGTGATGGGCATACTACATTTTTTGGGATTATCAACGTTGTTGATAGTACCCCTGTTGTATATAAAGAATAACTTGTGGATAGGAATAATGGCTTTAGTTACATTTGTTTTGGCAATATTTATCCCAAATATAGTAGCTACACATTATTGGCTAATACCTCTTGGAATAGTACCTAAAACATTTGGGAGTCTGGATTATTTTCCACTTATCCCCTGGTTTGGGGTGATGTTGTTGGGTGTGATAATTGGGAAAAGTTTATCTAAAAAGCTAGAATTGAATGTGGGAGCGGTAAGTGGTATGTGTAAACTTTTGACTATGATAGGACAAAAATCACTGCTGGTGTATTTGGTACACCAGCCAATATTGTGGGGAGTAATGACTCTGATCACTATTTTACGATAAGGTTGGCATGAGGTATTCCCATGCCACAGGTTATATAATGAAGTCCTTTAGAGGTTGGAATGAACTCAATAACATTGGTTTTACCTTTTTCAAAAAACTCGACTTGAGAAGAAAAATCCGGAATCATCAAACTCCCCATACAACCGATACCATCCTCAGTGGCAGTGACTTCGAGGCGAAGTGGGACACCAAGCTTAACAGCGAACTGGGTGGGGACAAATCCATTAGGCGGTCCATAGGTGGCTCTAATAACTTCAACACTTGAATCTGGCGGTGGTACTTGTGAAGGTGGAATATTTGCCGGAGGAGTCGAGACTTTAATAATCGTAGGTGTTGGCGTGATTGGCTGTCCAGAGGGGGCAAGAGATTCGGCATTTACATACCTAAACGAGTGGAGAATTACAAAACTAGCGAGAGTGAATAAAACAAATGACAATAAAGCATACTTTATTTTCATATAAGCTATGGCACCCTGGGGTTACCTAGGTTACCGGTAGAGTTAGTTTACTGAATCTTCAGAAGTTGGCATGACCGATGATTCGGTTTTTAAGGAGTTCAAATAATTGTCTTTAAACTCGCGGGGGACGAAGTGCATCATGTCTAAACTGGTCAAAGTTCTTTTGGGTAAGCCAGCAACAATGACATTGTTGCCAAAGAAGTCTTTGAGTGTATCTAGTTTCTTACTAATCAACTTCTCAGACTTCATCATGGCTGCTTCGTCGTAACCAATAGTTACCGGGAGGAATTTCATATTCCCCATGGTATAGCTGCGCTTGAGAGGGTTAACCACACTGCGAAGTAAGGCTGGGATATTGTTTCTATCGTAGAGGTAGAACATCTTCAACTCCCCCATACCAGTCTCGGTTACAAGAATATCTTCTTTGGCAAGAAGCTTGTCAAAAGTTGAACGATTAAAAACGTGATATTCATCTAGAGCGGTTCCAGTTTGTTCGAGTATGCCAACTATTTTTACACTAGGCAGTCCAAAGAAATCTTTTAGCTCGGAGCCGACTCCGCTAATTAGTCCCTCTCCCTTCATCATTGAAGCTTCTACTGAGCCAATAATGACACTGTTTTCTGCCGAAAGATCAAGTGAACCTTCCGCCAGTTTTAGACTTTGAGGTAAGCTGTCTAGACCCAAGAAAAGCTTGGGGAGTTTACCTACCATTCCAATTCTTGATGGATTGTTAATAAGTGCTTGGTTTATTTCAGTCTGAACTGAGGGATTATTGACTAGATAAGCAGCTAGAGCAGTTGATTTTTCCATACCTCCCATTTGTGACGAGAAGCGGGCAAATTCAAAGAAAATGGTGATAAAGACAGCTACCATAGCATAGGGTGCCAGCTTGGAAACCCAGTTAAATTTACCGGGTTTATACAACTTCAGTGTCAAAGAATTGGTAACGACCGAGACTGAAGAGAGAGCCATAGCAAGACCGGCCAACTCTGGTTTTAGGACAATACCAGCGAATGCTAGGGCACGAGCGGCAATGGGGATTCCTAAGACATTGTAAAATAAGGCAAAGAACATATTTTGGCGTATTTTACCGACTGTTTCTCGCGACAAGCTGATGGCGGTTAAGACACCATTTAGGTCATTACTAATAATGACTATGCCTCCTGATTCCATGGCGACGTCAGCACCGGAACCCATAGCAATACCAAGATCAGCTTGAGTAAGTGCGGGAGCGTCATTGATACCGTCTCCAACCATGGCAACTTTGAGGCCACTGTCTTGGAGTTTTTTGACTTCTTCGGCTTTGTTCTGAGGTAGAACTTCAGCTAAAACGTTAGTGATACCAACCTGACGAGCAATAGCCTCGGCGGTGCGTCGATTGTCGCCAGTGATCATATAAACGGTTATTCCTATTTTTTGTAATTTGGAAACTACATGAGCTGAGGTTTCTTTTAACTGATCGGCGACCGCAATGACACCGAGAATTTTTTGACTATCAGCTATGATCATGGCAGTTTTGCCGTCATTTTCAAATCGCTCCATATCGAAAGAAGCTGAAAGTGGAATTCCGTTTTGTTCCATTAATTTGCGGTTACCAACATAATAGACACGACCATTAACTTTGGCTTTGACACCGTGACCAGGAATGGCTTGAAAATCATCAAGAGGATAATTCACAGCACCGGAACTTTGACCATATTTAACAATGGCTTCTGCCAAAGGATGCTCTGATTTTTGCTCTATTGAATACAAAATAGAGAGAATTGAAGTATCACCTGGGAGATAGTTGATAAAATCGGTAACTTCAGGTTTACCCTTAGTAAGGGTACCGGTTTTGTCAAAGACAATAGCCTTGATTTTTTCGGCCATTTCTAATGGTTCCCCTCCTTTAATAAGAACACCGTATTCAGCACCCTTACCTGTACCAACCATAATGGAAGTTGGAGTGGCCAATCCAAGAGCACAGGGACAGGCAATAACAATGACAGCGACAAAGGCGAGGAGTGAAAAGGTCAGAGTGGCACCGAGGAAGAAGTACCAAACAACGAATGTCAGAATAGCAATGGCGATAACTATCGGGACAAAGACAGAAGAAATTTTATCGGCGACTGCCTGAATTGGGGCTTTTGACCCCTGGGCATCTTCAATTAATTTGACGATTTGACTCAAGGCAGTATCGGCACCAATCTTGGTAGTTCGAAATTCGAACGAACCAGTTTTATTGATCGAAGCAGTGAATATTTTGGAACCCACCTGTTTTTCGACAGGTAAAGATTCTCCGGTAAGAATAGATTCATCGACTGCGGAGTAACCGGAAGTTATTTCACCATCTACTGGGATACGGTCACCAGGCCGAACGATAACAATATCACCAACGATAACCTGCTCAACTGGGATATCAATCTGTTGACCATTTCGACTTACACGGGCAGTCTTAGGTGCTAGACCCATGAGTTTTTCAATAGCTTGCGAAGTTTTACCCTTAGCCTTGGCTTCCATGAATTTGCCTAGAGCAACGAAGGTTATTAAAAAAGCAGCTACTTCGAAATAAAGATTAGGGACTTTAAATCCGTTTAGACCAACCAGAGACCCTGTTTGCTGAAAATATTTGACATATTCATAAACGCTGTAGGTGAAAGCAGTACCAGTACCAATAGCGATTAGTGAATCCATGCTAAAAGTACGCATTTTTAGAGCAGACCAAAATCCGGCAAAGAAATTGCTACCGACATAAAAAAGTACCGGGGTGGACAGAATAAGCGAGGCAATACCAGCATAGGGCATGATGGTGGATTCGAGGGGAACCTTAGAGGTGAAATCGTAAACCATGAAGAGAATCATGGGGATACTCAAAACAAAACCCAGGAAAAATTTGGTGAACCAGTAGCTAATTTCTTTTTGGCGTTTTTCTTTTTGGTTTTCTTCTTTTTCACCGGGAAGTGAGGCAGAGTAACCAGCCGATTCCACCCCTTTGATTAAGTCCTCCACTTTAGCTGTTGATGGATTGTAAACAATACGAGCTTTTTCGGAAGCAAAGTTGACATTTACTTCGGTGACACCGTTGACTTTTTTGAGTGATCTTTCGATAAGACCGGCACATGAAGAACAGTGCATACCAGTTAAATTAAGAAGGGTGACTTGGGAAGTAGATGAAACATCTGAAGCTGGTGATATTACTTCTGTGGGCATTGTCGAATGATCATGTTCTGTTTTGTCTACAGCTATAGTATTTGAGCCCTCCTTCGCTAAAGCTACGGCGGGTAAAGCAGCATAACCAGACTCTTTAATATTGGCTACCAAGTCGTTTATTTTGATTTTGGATGGGTCAAAGTCGACAGTGACTTTTTTGGTATCCAATGAGGTGGCGACAGAGGTAACACCCTTGAGATCCTTGAGACCGATGGTAATTATCTTGGGACAGGAGGCACAATGCATGTCGGGAACCGATAAAACTACCTGCTTTGATTTTGTTTTTGATTTCATAGTTTTTTGTACTACTTGCGTAGTAGTTAATAATAAAAAAAATTAAATTGTGGTGGCAGTGTACCCGCTTTCTTTGATAGTACTAATTAATTCTACAGGGGAAACTGTATCGGGGTCATATTCAACGACAACAAGTTTTGTGTCGAGAGAAGCGTTAGCAACGACAACTCCCTGCCTATCTTGAAGGTCTAACTGAATAAGACGTGGGCAAGAGGGACAGTGCATGTCATCTACTTTAAAGGTGATAGTTTGAGTAGTCATTGGGAATAATTAAGAATTAATAATTAGGAATTAGGAATTTAGTTTGCTTAATAAATTATTAAAATATTTAATTGACGACTTCGAAGGAACCGGTGTACATGCCCATGCTACAACTAAATTTGTAAACTCCAGGTTTTGCGGCAGTAAACTCTTGGGTAACGGTTGTATTTGGTGAGAGAGCAATCATGCCAGAAAAAAATGAAGGGGCAACAAGCGCACTGGCGCAGCCAGCGTTGCCAACACTGGTAATCTGCCAAGAGACAGGGATGCCGGCACGAATTTTGAGACGAGACGGTGAATAGCCCGAGCCAGAGGCGGACATCTTGACAATTTGCTTACCATTAACAATTTCAGGAAGATTGGCAGCTGAGACATTACCTGGCTGACGACTAAAGAACCAAAAGACAAAACCGGCTAACATTACAAAAATTCCAACTAAATAAAAGTTTTTCATATTTTTTTAAATTATTAACGGACACCTCCACAGGTAGCTCCCCCACCGCCACCACAACCCTGCCGGTCGGCAGGCAGGCTTTGGCTCAGATCGGAGTTGTTAATTGCCCCAGTTGATCCACTTGTGTCGACTACTTCGACGGTACCAGTGACCATGCCCATCCAACAACTGAATTTGTAAACCCCAGGCTTGGGTGAAGTAAATTCTTTGACGGAAGTAGTGCCATCGACAAGATCAATTTGACCTTCGAATAGACCACGGGACATAATGGCGTTGGTGCAGCCGCTGATGTTGTTGGAAGTGATTTCCCAACGAGTTAGGGTATTGGCTCTCATTACTATACGGTTGGGGGTGTATCCAGAGGCAGAGGCGTTTATTTTTATAATCTGTTTACCGTTTACTAAAGCTGGTAATTCACCAGCATTTAACGTTGACTGGCTAGTGGGTTGACTACCAACAAGATCATTGATGTTGGTAATGCCCAGGACAGATAATTGGGCATTAATATTGAAAGCTGCAAAAAATAAGACCAATAGACCAGCTATCATGGAAAAGTTTGAAGCCAGACGTGGATTGCTATAGAACTTAACACTACTAAGACCTATGGCCAGAAGTCCTGGTACTGTTCCAAGAGCAAACAGACCCATGATCAGAGATCCAGTCAATGGACTTCCTGAAGCTAGGGCAAGTGCCTGGGCAGTGATGGTAAACCCGCAAGGGAGAAAAAAGGTAAGGGCACCCATTAGAAGTGGCGCCAACTTACCAGTAAAATTTGACTCATCTGAAAGCCTTCCGGTAAGTGATTTTGGTAATCTAATCTGGAATCGCTGGAGTGACTTGATGCCAAGCATTTGGAGACCAAGTAAAATCATCAAAAGAGAGACTCCAATTACCATGGAGGCTGAAACTAAAGGTGAAAGTCGAAAATAGTTTCCAATTAACCCAAGCATACCGCCAAAAAATGCATAACCTAACACGCGACCTGCGTTAAAGAGGAGGTGTGGTTGGGCTTTTTTGGCAAACGAGTCACCTGGACTGTAGAGCGATAGCCATTGTTTACTAACTGAGAGGACAATACCTCCGACTAGAGCAGCACAACTACTGACTCCGGCCAATAAACCAAAAAAGAAGAAAACTATCAGAGAAGACTGGGCGTTAACAGATATAGCTGAAGAAAATCCGGTTTGAGAAAGAAAAATATATCCGAGTATAAATAGAAGTGCGTAGAATATTGATGAAATTATGGTTGAGGGCTGGTTTGATGGTGTGGGACAGGTGTCATCTTGAATGATGGTGGTGTGCTTAAATGGATTTAAAGAAAAAGAATAACCATCTACTTCAAACATTTCATTTAGTTTTTTGTGGGTAAGCTTGAATCCTGGGATTGTTTCTAAAGTGAGTGTATTTTTAGTAAGAGAGACGTCGGCGAAGTTGACACCGGCGGTTTTCTTAAGACGTTTTTCAATTAGAAGTTCGCAGGAGGGACAATGGAGACCTTTGATGAAATAGACTGTACGTTTCATATACTACACAGTGTAGTACATGCTAAATATTTGTCAAGAAGATAAACTGGGGAAGTCACAGTTTTGGTTGTTAATAATTGGTGGGGGCATAAGATGGTCTGGAGTGACTAAGTTTTGGAAACATTTGACAAGATGTTGACATTGATAAAAGAAGTCAGTCTGATTTAAATAAGCCACAGAAACTATCAAGAGACTGATCATTAACAGATTAGGATAGAGTATGGAGCCGAAGAATAATTTCTTCTTACCAACTAATATTTTGATACGTTCAGATTGGGCGGAAAAGTGACTTAGATAATAATATTTAGGACGAAAAGACTCTTGGATCTTAATTAGGGCGGTTATAAGGGAGTCAGGATGAGTGGTTGAATTTTGGGAGTGAATATCACAACCTATTTCGATAAGAGTGTAATACTGTCCAAAAAACCAACTTTTACAGGGGAAGTAAGGGGTAATATAGGAAATAAAATCTACAAAGAGATTTTTAAGTGGATCAAAATTATGACGATGAGATTGTTCGTGGTTTAGGATGGAGCTTAGTTCGTCCGGAGTGGAGACTTGGATGACCTTATCTGAAACAAAGACTTGCGGTTTTAGCAAACCGGCAGTAAAAACAGTGGCATAGTTGGAGCTGAATACTTTATAGAGAGCATTTGTTTTAATAATGTTTAACGAGCTTAAATATTTTGAAGTGTTAATTACTTGGCTAAGCAGCCGATAGAATCCAGATACGACTAAAGTGAGAAGGTATGTCCAAAGTATTCCGGCGGAAAACTGAGTTAAAAAATCCTGACGGGTAAAAAGAGTCGATATAGAATTGGGATGAACAATAAGTGAATCAAAAAGATAAATAAACTGCATAAGAAACCCAGAATATATTTTTTGACTAAAGAACGTCAGTGAGGTGAAATAGGTTAGACCAACTAAGATAATAAGAATAAATGAAAGCTGGCGATAGAAATTGACAGCTGTTGATTTCATTTTTTATTTAGATAGTTTTTAAGAAGCTCCAGATCTTCATTGTTTGACTTGAGAGAATCGACAAACTGGGATATGGCTAATTTGCCGTAGGAATGTACCAGACCATTATAGATTCCAGAGAGATTGGTTTTGACAAAATCTTCACGGCAGTGACAAGGAGCATAGAGAAAAGCTTTTCCAGCTAGCTTACGACAGGCAAAGTTTTTGTCAGTAAGTCTTTTGAGGATGGTCATGACGGTAGTGTAGGCGTAATCCCCTTTTAGAAGATTTTTGACATCCTGTGGTTTTAGGGGATTCTCTGAGTTCCAAAGGATTTCCATTACTTGCTGTTCGAGTGGACCCAACATATCAGTTTTCATACTACTGAGTGTAGTAGATAACCACAAGGAAGTCAATTATTGTCAATGATAAAATAATTTGGTGAGCAAACTAAATTTGGCGGTCATATTTTGGTTTTATAAAGAACCGGAAATTTGTATCAATAGGCTTATGTTAATAAAAAAACATAACCCTGATTTAAAAATATTTGGAGTTTTTGGAGGTAAGCGGGAAGAAGAGTATTTGTATAAAGAAAAACTTGGTAAATATCTGGATGATTTTTATTGCCACACATCAACGGATAATGATTGGAAATGGATACATGGAGATTTGATGTTACTAGATTGGTATCGAGAAAGAGGAAACAAACTAGATTGGGATAGTGTAGTAATAGTGCAATGGGATATGCTAGTTTTTGATAGTTTTAATAATCAATTTCCAAATATAAAGAAAAATGAAATGTTTTTGTCTGGATTACAAACTTTAGATAAATACACAGAAGTTAATTGGGAGTGGACTAGCCCACTTCGAGAATATCGAAAAGATTTTGATAATTTTTTAAAATTTGCTAAAGAAAAATATGGATATAAGAAAGATGAATTGCCATGTTGTTTGTTTATTATTGAAATAATACCGAGAATATTTTTTGAAAAATACTTGACTGTGGAAAATAAGGATGTGGGAATGTTGGAATACAAAATACCTATTTATAGAGAAATATTTGATATTCCTATATACAAGAAAAACGTCGGGGCTCATTGGTGGGGAAATGTAGAACAATTCCCGTTAAACGCAGAACCAACTGAAATAAAAACTAGATATATTGAAGCAGAACTAGAAAAGGAATATGGATGGAGAATTTTCCATCCATATTTTAAAATTTGGGATAAATAACGAGGGTTATAAATACCTTGAATACTAAGGTTCAATCTTTTGGAGCTTGGCCATGCGATTGAAAGAAGCGATAACTTCGTCACCGTAACTATCAAAAAGCCTCTCAAAAAGATCATCGAGACAGCCACAGGCATAGGTAGATTTATCCTGGACCGGTGTGTAATAAAAAACATTCCCCTTCTGCTTTCGGGTTACTAAATCTTTGTCAAACATCCTTTTAAGGACGGTGGTGATAGTGGTGTAGGCATGGCTATTACCAAGGGTTTTGACGATTTGAGAAGGCTTCTGGGCTGTAGTACTATGCCAGAGGGCATCCATGATTTTTTGTTCGAGTCCCCCGAGCATTTTACACTTGGCATTACAGTTACAATCACAGCTCATAGCCCATTATACTACGACGTGTGTCGCTACTGAAACTGAGCTGAAAACAGCTATCGGGTATACTAGTTAAGCTATGATAAATCTTCTAAGACCATATTTAGTAATTCCAAAACTAATTCAACAAAAGACATGGGGTGGTGAATACATATCATCGAAAAAAGGAATCCAGCTCGACAGTAATAATTCCTTAAAATTGGGACAGAGTTACGAACTCTTTTCTGGATCGAAGTTGACGTTGATGAACGAAGGTAAACAATATGAGGTGGGACACCCAGACCGGGATGAAATTGATAAGGAGTTGTCGATACCCATTGTCGAAGGTATAAGCCTTTTTGAACTGTCAGAGATAAATCCGGAAATGGCACTGGGGACCAACGTTACAAAAAATGGCAATGCAATGCCACTACTTTTAAAATTGACCCAAGCTAAAGGTAACTCTTTCCAGCTACATATTAAACCAGGAACAAGCGATCCTCGGTGGCTGTCAAAATCGGAGACTTGGTATTTTTTTGAGAAAGGAAAAGTGACTTACGGTATTTCTAGAGGAATTTCGGTAAAGGACTATAAGGATGCATGTGTATTAATTGATCGAGAAATGAAAGAAATTAGCCAACTAATTGTCGGCCAGAAACTGTCTGTAGATGAAGCAAGAATAAGGGCGAATGAACTCACTAAAAAAATAAATCCATGGCAATTTGTACAGCGCAGAACAGCAGAGGTTGGGCAAATATTTGACTTAAGTCAGGGGGGAATTCACCATTCGTGGGAAGAAGACTCTTTGAACAGTAATGGAAATATACTTTATGAAGTTCAAAAAGACCGAATGGATCCTTTTTCGACTATCAGGGCATTTGACCAAGGGAAAATTGATGATAAGGGAAATATCCGAGAGGTAAATATTGATGACTATTTTAAGTATTTGGATACTAGTGATGAGTTAAACATGGGAAGTTTTTCGGGTAAGAGTGATGGTTTAAACAATGCATTTACAACAAAGGACTATGCTATGGACATCATTGAGTTTGAAAAAAATGTAAGTGATTCGACAGATGCTTCTTTTTGCCATTACTTCGTAAAGAATGGGAGGATAAAAGTAGAGACTGACGAAGGGTGGGTAACGGTGGAGAGAGGGTGGAGTTGTTTTGTGCCAGCTGCGGCCGCAAACGAAGTCAAAATTGAAAGTTTAGACGACAGAGCAACCATACTAAAGACTTATGTCCCGACAAAAAACTGACGAAGAAATTATAGGGAGGATAAAGAATGGGAATAGCGAACTATATGGGGTGATAGTGAAAAAATATCAGAGTTTATTGATGAGATATGTCAGAAGAGTAACAAATCAAGCCGAAGAGGAGGTTGAAGATATTGTCCAGGAGGTGTTTATTAAGGGATATGAAAACGTTCAGAGCTTTGATCAAACCAAGAAGTTTAGTAGCTGGATATATAGAATTGCCCACAACCTTTGTATTGATTTTTTTCGCAAAAAAACACCAATAACCTCGGTGATTGAAGACGGTGAGGAATTGTTTGAGTCCGGAGAAAAATTAATAGAAGAACTGACTATTGAAAAAGAAAAGCGAAAAGAGATATTAAGGGCAGTTGAAAAACTAGAGCTAAAATATAGGGAGGTAGTACTCCTCTACTACTTTGAAGAAAAAAGTTATGAAGAAATAAGTGATATTTTGCATATAAATACTTCAAATGTGGGGGTGTTATTACTACGAGCTAGAGAAAAGCTGAAAAAATTAATATGAAAAAAAATATTCAAAAGGAAATACTAGACAAGATCAAGAGAGGTGAACTAAAAATGAAACCAAGGTGGCAATTTGAAGTAAAAGAGAAAGGTAAAAAAGGTGTGGCTTTGGGAACATTGATTTTGGCGGCGATAGCAATAACGACAGTAATTTTCTTTGTTAGAGAATACGAACCTTGGACTTTGTGGGAGTTGGGTGAAGTGGGAAAACAGATTGTGATTGAGGACTTTCCATACTGGTGGTTCTTGGCCGGAGCAACAATGGTAGTTGGTTCAACTGCGGTGATAAAGAATGTGGGAGATAACTACAAAAGAAGTGCTCGTGATATCTGGACGATGACAATTATCACTACAGTAGTGATAACAACACTAGTGTGGTTGATTTGGGGATTATTCTAGCTCGGAGTCGAGGCGGGAAAACTCTTGGTCGATTTGAGCGTTACTTTCTGACTCCATCTGGAGCAGAAGCTGATCATCGGAAAGGGTTGAGGGATCAGTTGTGGGTGCAGTCGAAATATCTTCTGAATAAGTTTGAGTATCAGAGTCAGTCTCAGTTTCAACATTAACTCTCAGCTTGTCCACAGAGGAACAAGCTGAGAGGAGAAGAGAGAATGACGATAAAACAATGGTGGTTAGAATTATTTTTTTGGTCATGTAATGATTTTACAACACAAACTTATTTTGCCTTGACAACCAATCGTAGATCAACGACTAAGAATTGACGAATAGCTTTGAGGTCTTCGTTGATTTTCTTAGCTTGAGTACGAAGATCATTTAGAAGTGATTTTGGATCACTGGCAGTAGCTACAGCCTTGATGGAAACTTCATATTTGGCGACATCAGCTTTAAAATTGGCCCAAAGAGTTTTTTGCTCATCAGAACCAAGGGAAGCTTGAGCTTTTAACAAATCTTGATTGCCAGGCAATTTGACTAGCTTTTGGGTAATACGGTCAGCAATAAGTTTTTGATATCTCTCAAGAGCAGAGGCTCTGACAGTGAAACTTCTGAGTAAGCCGTTTTGACTAGTAGTGAGGAGTTTGCGACGGAGATCGGTTTTATCTGGATTTTCTGTGCCATTAAGATCTTTGCGGATTTCTTTAACATCTTCTTTGATTTCTTTACGGTTTTCTTTGACATCTTCGCGCATTTCTTTACGATTTAATTGAAACTGGCGAAAGAGTCCAGACTTAGGGGTAACCGTGGCTGTAGTAGTAGCAGTAACTGTTGGAGAGGTAGCGGTAACCGCTACAGTAGAGGTTAGAGATACTTCAGCATGAGCAGCGGTAGGAAAAAATAAAGCTGCAAAAAGAGCGACTGGGACTAGGTTGGTTGTTTTCATATTTATATAAAAAATAACTTGGTTACCTACTGATACGTCAGTTGGGGATAAAATATTACAAATGAATTGTTCGAAAAAATCAGGGTGATAATTAGCACCTTAACCAATTAGTTTTTGACAACTTGGGCAGTAAAATGTTCCACGTCCACCAAGGGTAATCTTTTTAATAGGATCTTTACAGATCAAACAAGGTTCACCAAGTCGTTGGTAGACACGAAAGAAAAACTGGTTACTACCAAAAGTGCCGTCGGGACGGACATATTTATTGTCTTTCATAGTGGAACCTCCGACAGAAACCGACTGACGCATAATGTCGATTAAGTGTTGGTGAATTTTAGTTGATTGTTCCTTGGTTATCTTATTGGCTGGGGTTGTGGGGTGGATGCGTGATAAAAACAGAGAATCGTTGGCATAAATATTGCCAATACCAGCAAAATAGTGCTGATCCAGCAAGACAACTTTGACGGCTTGGGAAGATCTGTGGAGTTGGTGAAAAAGATAGTCGGCAGTAAAATTTTCACTAAAGATATCGTGACCTAAACTACTCTGAAAAGTTGCAAGTGATTTTGGATCAAAAGTTTGGATCCAGCCAAATTTTCGCTGATCGTTAAAATAGAGAGTAAAATTGTTTTTAAACTTTAAAATTATTCTGGTCGATTTACTAGGGAGAGATGATGAGAGAGAGTCTTTGGTAGGGTGCCCCATAACTGTCCGAGCAGAATTGTTTACCAAAACAAGCTGGCCGGTCATTTTTAGATGAACCAAAACAATGTAGCCATTTTTTAGGTATATAGATAGTTGCTTACCAACTCGAGAAAAGCTAGTAATAGATTGGCCCACTACCAAGCTTTGATCACCAATAAAACTTTTTGGATTGAGAATATCCAAAGAAGCTATCTGTTGATGAAGCAGCTTGTCTTCTAAATAAATTTTAACTACTTCGACTTCGGGTAATTCAGGCATACCTTGTGAAAAATCCTAAATCCTAAATTCAAAAGTAAAAAATAAAAACATGATTAGGAATTATAGAACAAATCAGATTAGATCGTCGAGGTCGATGGTGGAGACATTGTGGTTGGCAGCGAGTCGCTCGAGTCCAACTAACATGTCGGTGACACTATCCTGGATACTTGAAAATGAATTTAAAAATACTTGAGTTTGAGTAACATATCCCATTATTAATACCAAATGCGAGACATGTTGCACCCCGCTTGAAGTGGCATATATCAGATAAAAAAGAATGAGTGAATAAAATAAAACTGATAGGTTCTGTAAAAGTGACCATTCGGTAAAGCCCCAATTGGTGACACGGCTATAGTGACGACTCCATGATTTTTGTTCGAGGTCGAAATCATCACTTTCCTGGAGCTTGGCATAATAACTTTCGGTCTTGTAATTTAAATGGTCTTTAAGCTCGGCATAATGGTTGGTGGTATAGTAGTCGATAGCTAAATAGATAAGAATGTAAGCAGTGGTTAGGACGAAGGTGCGAAAGTCGAGTGAATACAAAATTACCGGAATAAAGAGAAAAGAAACTAGACTATCGATTCCTGGCTGCTTGACCAAATCCAGGGTTACGGCTGAAGCATCGGCAAAATTTCGAATGGCTTGGACGGCCGCGTGCCGCTCCTCTTTGGTATCGGTTTTGAGTGTGGTTAAGAAATAGTTGTGGATATCAAAAGAGATATTGGAGATCTCGTGCTCGAGTCTGGTTATGGACTTGAGACGGAGAACGTTATCGATTACCCGAACAATAAATATCCAAACAACCGAAGAAAGAATATTTTTAATAGGGGCACCAGTTTCGACTTGTTTAATTACTTCGGAAAACTGATAGATAGTTACTAGCGGTAAGATGGCAGAAATAAAGCGAACAAGTAGCCAGAAAAATAAGGGGGCCTTCTGCTTGGCAACTTTGTAAATAAATCCAATTACTTTATGAGGACGGGGCTTCATTAATCAATTATCAATTAGGAATTAGGAATTAGCAATTTGTTAAAATGGGAGCATGAGTGAAAATATATACGACACTATAATAATTGGTTCTGGCCCGGCTGGGTTGACGGCGGCAATTTATAACATTAGGGCGAACCTAAGGACAATTGTACTTGGAGGAGATCAGCCTGGTGGACAACTAACGCTAACAACTGTGGTGGAAAATTATCCCGGGTTTGCCACCGGAATTGGTGGACTAAAACTGATGATGGATATGCAAACTCAAGTAAAAAATTTGGGGGTGGAGATAAGAAACGCCAAAGTAATGGGCATTTCAAAATTCAAAATTCAAAATTCAAAATTCAAAATTGAATTAGAGGATGGACGGGTACTGGAGACAAAAGCGGTGATAGTAACGACAGGGGCGAAGGCAAGATGGCTTAATTTACCAAAAGAGAAGGAGCTAATTGGTAAGGGAGTATCAGCCTGTGCGACTTGTGATGGAATGTTTTTCCGAGACAAGACCGTAGTGGTGGTTGGAGGTGGTGATGTAGCTTGCGAAGATGCAATGTTTTTAAGTAAATTCGCCTCTAAGGTTTATTTGATTCATAGAAGAGATACTTTACGCGCCCAGGTTTATATCAGAGAAAAAATAAAACTAAATCCAAAAATTGAATTTGTTTGGGATACTGAAGTAATAAATATAAATTCAAAAAATGAAAGTCAAAATTCAAAACTTGAAGATATTAAAATAAAAAATAACAAAACTGGTGAGGAAAAGGTTATGCAAATAGACGGATTGTTTGTGGCGATTGGACACGATCCGGCGACGAGTTTTGTCAAAGATTTGGTGGAATTGAAAGAAACAGGTCATGTGATCGTAGGAAAAAGTGAAAAGTATCCAACAATGACATCTGTTCCAGGAGTTTTTGCAGCCGGCGACAATGTTGACGACGTATATCGACAGGCAATTATCGCCGCGGGACATGGAGCAATGGCGGGAATGGATGCTGAGAGATGGCTGGGGGAGAATAAATCTTAAATCCCAAACTCAAAAGTAAAAAGTAAAAACATATGACAATTTTAGACAAGAACAATCAACTACCAATACAAATTGACTATTCTAGACAATATAAACAGGGTGAAACATTTAGGACTTCGGCATTTGTCTTGGAAGTACAACATCCTAATCCAACACAAAATGATGTTGCAAAAATCGAAGGTTTGAGATAGGGAGGAATGCAGTGCTTCTCTACTTGCTTTGCTGCTTGGGCAGTTATGCAAGATCTCGTCCAAAAAAATGAAGTTAGATCTCTTATTAACAAAATAGACCGTGCTCTAGAAAATAATGGGGGGGTGTTTATGGATATAGCAGCTTGGCAATTGAACAACTCTCAATAAACGCCGAACAAAAAGAAGAGATTCAATCAGCAACAAAAAATTCAAGCGTTTCGGCCGAGTGGAATTCTCTATCAGAAACTGAGAGGGGAAGAAATAATGCAAATCTATTGAAAAATGGTGGAGCACTAATTTTACAAAGCGGAAATCATTACAGACTGGTCTGCATTGACAATACTTCTAGGTTAGTAATATTTGACCCATTACTTGGTAAAGTGACACCCATCAATTCTGAAACGGTATATGATTACGCTCGGCCAGAAACTATTGGAAGAACCGGCGCTGTAATAATTGAGCTACCAACCTTCAAGGGACAAGATGAGGATTTTATAATGAACTAGGTGTTAATGTACATCACATTGACAAGTTGTACAAAATAGTTTAGAATTTTTGTACAAATGACTATAACAGTGCAAATATCAGACTTTCGAAATAACATGGCAATGTATTTAGCAAAATTGAAAGTGGGACAAATTATTGATATCAAAAAAGGAGGTAAGTATTTAGCAAAACTTTCAAAACATCCTAAGGCAGTTGAAACTAGAGAATATAAAGATGCTGACGAATTTATGGCTAAGTTGAAGAAAATATGGTCAATGCAGGCAAAAAGTAAAAAGAAGACCAATTACAGTATGAGAGTGGATGAAATCTTGTATGGTAAATAAAAAAATCCTGATCGATAGTTGTGTTTGGATTGCGTTTTATGACAAAAACGACAGACAGCATGAAAAAGCAGTAGAATATTTTGAAAAAAATAAAGAGAAACAGTTTTTATATGTTATACATTTTTTGGTGTTAATCGAAACTTTGTCAATTTTGAAATATAAAAAGTTCGACCCTGAGATATTAAAAGAAATTAGAAGGCATGCCTCTGGTACTGAAGAAATTGAGATTGTTAAAAGGGGTGAAATTAACTTATCACCAAAGATGTGGGGGTTATTTGAAACGGTTAACAGACTTGGAGTAGTAGACGTAATTTTGCTTGACTATTGTCTTAAAAATAATATGGAGATAGTTACTTTTGATGTGGCATTGAATGAATTGTGGAAGAAACTAGTTTTTTGATTTTCTGAGCAAAAATGTCGTGGCTAAATTTTTGAGAGTGCATGATACAAACTGCAGAATCGAATTTTAGTTTTTCAAAGCGTTTGATAGCTGTAATAAGGGAGTCCACAGTAGGTTCATCAAAAAAAACACCTGTTTTATTCTCAACAACTGACTCAAGGTAGCCACCGCCACGAAAGGCAATGACCGGAGTTCCAAAATGCATAGCTTCGACGGGAGTCATTCCAAAGTCTTCATCGACAGACAGCGCAAAAAAGGCCTTGGCTTTGGCATAACAGAGATTGCGATCTTCATCAGAAAGTCGGCCGAGAAATTCGACTCGGTCACCGGCTATTTTTTGGAGGTGGTGGTACTCCGTGTAATATCCAGCCGACTCTCCAATTATTTTTAGTTTAAAACCAAGCTTAATAGCGGCGTTTACAGCTAAATCTAGACCCTTGGCACCGACAATTCGCGAAGTGATTAGATAATAATTTTCTTTGGATACTTTTGGAACTGGTGGAAGTGAAACAGGTGGGTAAATAACAATAGAATCACGGCGATAAAACTTTTTAATACGATTGGCTACATTATGAGAATTGGCGACAAACACATCTACTTTTTGAGCCTGTGAAAAATCGTAAAGTCGCATAAAGTGACCAACAATCGCGGCATAAATACGAACTGGCCAATACTTTTGAAACTCGATGGAAGTTTTGAAACCATAAAGCCAACGAGGTGGGGTGTGACAATAGCAGATTTCTTTGGTGGAAGGACCTTTGCGAAAGCCCTTGGTGATATACCAACTGGCTGAACCGATAACGACGTCGTACTGTGAGAAGTCAAAACTACCCCAAATAAGTGGGGTTAGAAAACGAAGAGGACTATGGAGCTTGCTACTAAAAAATGGAATGTAGTGTGCCCAAGATGGAACAATAGTACGGTGCTTAAAGTGGTTGTAGGCAGTCGAGTTCTTTTTGTAAAAGGCGGTAAATATAGGGGCGTTGGGATAAATATCGGCTAACTCCGAGAGTACCCGTTCAGCTCCTCCAAACTCATTGAGATAGTCGTGAACGAGGGCGATCTTCATGATTTATGATATATGATTTATGAGATATGAATAAAACTAGAAAAGGGTAGTTTGAGTGGATGTTGACACAGGCTGGGGAGGTTTTTGAGGATGGCGACGACGGATTCGTGATAAGAGAGATTTGAAGTTGTATTCTGCAAACAACTTTTCTAAGGAGAGGTAGGTGCCGGGGAGTAACTTGGCAGAACGGAGGGTAAATTTGAGTGGAATATTGGTAACCAAAGAGGCTAACTTTTGACTAAGATAGGCATTTTCCTTGTCTTTGAGGAGCTTTGATTTGACGGTGTCTTTGATCTCTGATGATTTTTCAAGAGCGGAATAGATATTATCCAAAGTTCGATACTTGGTTAATAGATCAGTAGCGGTCTTGGGACCAATGCCTTCAATCCCAGGATAATTATCCGATTGATCCCCCATCAAGGCCTTGAGGTCAACCACCTGATTGGGATTGACACCCAGTCGCTCTTTAACTGCCTCCGAGTCATAGACCTTGGTAACTGACAACCCTTGAACTGGCACGAAAAGATTAACTTTGTCGTCAACCAGTTGCATTAGATCTTTATCGCCAGTAATAATGGTGACTTGGGTAATGATTTTTTTACCCTTTTTATGGCGCCTCAATGATTTTTTGGTGATTGTAGCGATAAGGTCGTCGGCTTCAAAGCCACCCATGGAATAATGAGAGATTCCAGCAGATTCTAATGTTTTAGGTAGGAGCGGAAGCTGAGTTTTAAGGTCAACATCGGCGGGTTTTCGTTGGGCGCGGTAACCGACAAACTCTTCATTTCGAAAATTGGGGCCTGGTGAGTCAAGACAGACAATAAGATACTTTGGTTTGAGGGTGTCGAGAGCCGAAAGAATCATCGAATAAAAACCATAAATAGCGTTGACAGGCTGACCATTGGAAGTAAGTGGGGGGATGGAGTGATAAGCACGGTGGGCTATGGCGTGACCGTCGACTATGACTAGATGAGACATAGGATAGTTTAGCAAGTTCATAAAGTTGGAGAGATAAGGTAGAATTTTAGGAGATGGAACAGCACGCAATTCCACAGCAGATTTCGTCGTACGAATTCAAACTGGTGGGAGACATGACACTTAAGCAATTTTTGAAGGCCGCAGTGGGAATAGTATTGGCGGTAGCTATTAATGCAACTAATTTGATTTTTTTCCTTAAATATCCGCTAATGTTGATATTTGGTGGAGGTGGACTGATGATGGCATTTGTACCCTTTCAAGATAGACCACTAGAAACTTGGGTAATTGCATTCTTAAGATCAATTTATTCTCCGACAATTTATACATACAAAAAAATGCCGGATAAAGACTGGATAAGTTTGATGAATAGCAAATCTGTAGGAAGAGATAAGACCCTTGATGAAGCAGAAGAAGTGTCAGTGCCAGTGAAAGACAGTAATAAGGTCAGGGAGTTTATAGAATCTTTGCCAACAGTAAAAATGAGCGAAGCGGTGATAGATGAACCAATAGAGGAAGACGAGAGGACATTGATTGGAAAAATCGGAATGGGGGGAAATACTAACAAACTTCCTGAAAGAGAATCTGATGTACCAGTAAAAACAGAGGAACCACCAAAAGAAAATTGGCGTGACAAAAAAGCAGAACTGGGGTTGAAAGCTGATAAAGTCGAGGCAACGGCTAAAGTTGTTTTTGGCGAAATTCCAATGCCAGATAAACCAGATATTCCAAATATGATGGTAGGAATGGTAACTAACAGTGAGGAGAAAATTGTAGATGGGGCAATTGTAGAGGTACAGGATAGTAAAGGAAACCCGAGTAGAGTGCTAAAGACAAACTCCCTGGGACAATTTAGAACAACCACTCCACTTTCGAATGGTAAATATTTGATCATTACTGAAAAAGAAAAGCTAGAATTTGACAGAGTCGAAGTCGAACTGGTCGGCAAAATAGTAGAACCAGTAAAAATAAAGGCGATAGTATGAGGAAAAGTTAAAACATAAAAGTTAAAAGTAAAAAATAAAGAAATTTTTGACTCGAATATATGGTTAAATTAAACAATGGGTGTTGATCCACTAAAGATTGCAATTAGAGGTAGTACTCAGGAGCATTTGCCGATTGAGGATATTATCGATGGAATGGTGTTACTTAAAGATGGTTCTTGCGTGAGCATTTTACAGATTTCTTCGGTAAACTTTGACCTACTATCAGAGCGTGAACAAGGTGCTTTGATTTTTTCTTATGGGGGAATATTAAACTCTCTCAACTTCCCAGTTGAAATTGTGATTTACTCAAACACGAAGGATGTAACTTTTTATCTTAATAACTTGAAGAAAGCAGAGGAAAAACAGACGAACATGCTTTTACGGGAACGGATTGTTCAGTACAGAAAATTTATTGAAGAAACTGTCAAGAAAAATGATGTTTTGTCAAAAGCTTTTTATGTGGTGGTGCCTTTTTCGATTTTGGAACTAGGAATCAAGAGTATGTCTTCGCAGATGATGGGGGGGATGCCAGTGTTTACAAAGAAAGAGGCAAAAGAACTACCTTTTGCGAAAAGTTATATCTTAGAAAAAGCTAAGGCAAGTTTGGAACCAAAGAAGAACCATTTGAGTCGCCTTTTTTCAAGACTTGGGCTGGAAATTAGAACACTATCAACTCGGGAATTGATTGAATTATTTTATAAAATCTATAATGAAGATACTGCAGCCGTACAGCGGGTTTCATCTTTGAACTACGACTCACCGATGATTACTACTAAAGAAAACCCAAAATCCTAAATCCAAAAGCCATGCCTACCGGCAGGCAGGTAAAAAATAAAAAGCAAAAACAATAATGGATATTTTTAACTTAATTAAAAAAAACAAAAAAACTCCGGCAGAAATGGCAGCAGCGGTGGTGGATGTTAAAACTGGATTGATTGATCAGGGTAAGACTAAAGAGAGACAATTTGTAGAAGGGTTGGTCTCAACTAAAGATATTATTGCTCCTGGTGCTTTGGAGGTTGAAACTGATTTTATCAAGATCGGAACTAAATTCTATCGAACTCTTTTTACAGTAATAAACAGACGTTTTGTGGAAATTAACTGGCTATCAACTTTAATCAATTTCGATGCATCCTTGACGGTAGCCATGTACATCTACCCATCAGATGGTAAGGAAATTTTGGATGATCTTCGACGTAAAATCACAGAAATGGAGGCAGAACTAACAACTGATATCCAAAGAGGGAGGATTGTAAACCCAGCAACACAAGCCAAACTTGAGGATGCCCTGAATCTACAAGCTGACTTGGTTAAAGGTGAGGAAAGATTTTTCCAAATGGGTTTGTATATTACGGTAAGTGCTGAAAGTAAAGAACAGATGGATAAGGTGACCAAGAACTTAGAGGCAGCTATGGGTGCTCTAATGGTATTGACCAAGAGAACAACATTTGATGCTGAGAATGCCTTTATTACTACCCTACCACTTGGTTCTGATCGACTTAACCTTACTCGGAACATGGATACAACCTCACTGGCGACAACATTTCCATTTGTTTCATCTGATCTTTCTGACGATAAAGGGATTATGTTTGGAATTAATGAACATAATGGATCACTAGTTATTTTCGACCGATTCTCAATGCAAAACTACAACTCTGTAGTATTTGCAACAGCTGGAGCTGGAAAGTCTTACATGATTAAATTGGAGGCTTTACGGTCGCTAATGATGGGAACAGATATTATTGTAATCGACCCGGAAAATGAGTACAAAGATTTGTGTGAGGCGGCTGGTGGACAATACATTGCTTTTGGGTATGGTGAAGCATCGAAGATTAATCCTTTTGACTTGTCTCTAATTGTTGATGAAGGTGATAATGCACTGAATGCCAAGATTTTGGGGGTACATAAACTACTAAAAGTAATGCTTGGTGAACTGGATCCAATCGAAGAATCCATTCTTGACCGAGCGGTAGTTGACGCTTACAAAATGAAAGGAATTACTCCAGATCCAGAGACACAGTCAAAAGAGCCGCCATTGGTCGAAGATTTGTATAAATCACTAATTGGAATGGAGGATAAACAGGCGCAGATGATAGCGGCTCGGCTGGAAAAATATATTAAAGGATCGTTTGCGGGGATTTTTAACCAAAAAACAACAGTTAATTTGAAAAGCGAGTTTGTGGTTTTTGGAATAAAAAACCTGGAAGATACTCTGCGACCGGTGGCCATGCATATTATTCTTGACTACATCTGGACAGTAGTTAAGAAAGAAATGAGAAGAAGAATCTTAGTTGTCGACGAGGCGTGGTACCTAATGCAATACCCCGATTCGGCAGCATTCTTACGAGGAATTGTTAAACGAGGAAGGAAATACTATCTTGGGGTAACTACAATCACTCAGGATGTAGATGACTTTTTGGAAACAGCCTATGGACGCGAAATCGTAACTAACAGCGCCATTCAAATTCTTCTAAAACAACACAGTGCGGCAATTGACCAAATTGGGGAGGTTTTTTACTTATCTGAGGGAGAAAAACAACTACTTTTGTCAGCGGACAAAGGAGAAGGTATTTTCTTTGCCGGCCAAAATCATGTGGCAATTAGAGTGGTGGCGTCGGAAGATGAACATAAACTAATTACATCTAACCCAGAAGAGGTAATGAAGATGAAACAACAACTGAAGTTGCAGAGAGCAAAAGAGGCTGAAGATAGGCGGGTGGAAAGAGAAGCAATGGGACCACTTGGGACTAGCGACATCATTAAACAAATGGGTAAAACAGAGGAACCCTTAGTAAAAACAACAGAACCAGAATTGGTACTAACTAAACCTCCTGAAACGCTGGAAAAAACGGTAGTTCAATCACCTATAATGGTAACTGAGGTGGTGGGAGATACTAAACCAGAAGAAGAGCTGCAAAAAAGAATTGCTGAAATGGAGGCAGTTGAAAAAGAAAAGGTGGAAGAACATAAGAAAAAAGTTGCGGCAGAGGCTGAAGTATTAGCAAAAGAAGAAGTCGAAAAAAAGAAGCTTCAAGGAACTTTGGGTGGTTTTGGAACTCTACCAAAATATCAGGATTTATTTGTTAATAAAAATAAACTACCTCCATTACCACCATTGCCTCCCCTTCCAAAATTCCAACCATCTACTGCACCATCAGCAAGTTCGGGGCTAAATAGTGCACCAGCACCAGTAGCACCAACAACGCTTCCAAAATCACCACAATTTGCGACCGAGGTAGTATCTAATACTGGCAAACCGACTTTTGTGAATTTACCGAAAGAAGAAGTAAAAGTACCACAACCACCTCAATTGTCGAAGAAACCCCAACCAGTATTTGAAAATCAAACAATGCCACAGCCAGTAAGTACTCAACCGTCTACAGCAGCGACCATGCCAACTGATAAACCAAAAGATAACCAAAATAACGCTCCTGGAATGGACTATGACAAACTGTTTGGGAACGTGTAGGTGAACTGTATAATAAATTGAATGAAGAAGTTTGAATTGTATGAAGAACTAGGGCGGCTATCCGGCAGAGGTGAAATACTGGAAATATCTAATGCGGCTTACAATACCTGCAGTAGGTTATTTTCTGACTTGGGAATGGGTGGAAAGTTTGATCCGACAAACCCAGGAAGGATGTTGGATGCTTTATATGGATTTGAAACAACGACAGGTAATAACAATAAAGTCACTCAAGCATTGGAAGTAATTGAAGCAGACTTGAATCCTGCTGTGGAAACAAGAAATGACAAGGTGGGTCCAATGTCACTTAGGTCAGATCAATTAAAAGTGCTGCTTGATAAAGTTGATGAGAAAAAACATAGGGATGACGTAGAAGCGATGGCAACTGAAGCAACAAGAGAAAGATTGCTAAGGAATGCAGACCGTAACATAGTGGTGGCAACACTAATAAAAAAGTTTGAAATACAGGAAAAACTCCATTCGATGGGAAAAACGAAGGCAGAGGCAGATAGACTTTCCGACCTAATCCTGGAGACTGGGCAAGTAGTAACGACCATTGTTGAAGATGATGAGTTTTTAGGAAAGGAATCACTTAGGCTAGCCGAAGAAATTGTGGAGCTGTCAGAGAAAGCCAAAACAACGGTCGAGGCAGTAGAGCTAGCAAAATCACTACAAGCTGAAAACTCAATTATAGATGCCAATGAAATGTTGCAGTACTTAGTAGAGACGAACAGAGCCAGCCGAGAACTAGAAATAAAAATTGATGAAATAGCTAGAGATGTGGTAGCTGATGTTGAAAGAGAAGGAGGTTCGCTTGGGGGTAGGAAAGATGAAGTACTAAAACTAATTGAAGAGAGATATGAGAAGGTACTAGTACATCCTGAGTATAATATTAATGAAGCAAAATACGAAACGAGAATAGGTGAAAACGGAAGGTATGAGCGGGTAGTTGTCGAAAGAGGACTGACTGAAGAAATAGTTGAAATACTGAAAGGCGGAGCCAGAGGAAATATTCCAGGTAGACAGGAAAAAATAATTGAAGCAGTGGTGGAAAATAAGCTGGGAGCATCAGCAACTCCACTAACTGACGTGACCAATGCATCAACCGGAAATGAAGCAAAAATGATGATGGAGAAACTCACATCACATGGTTTTGGGGCGGCAGATTTGAAAGCATTAATGAGATTGAGGTCGGGAGCGACAGAGTCGGGAATTGAGGGGATTGAAAATGGATTGACACAAGAACATGAAATAAAAATAAAGATGGTAGGAAAGGGAGTGCCAGCAACGAAAATTGCTGAGGTGGAAATGGGAACTGTGGTAACGTCGATGTTAAATGGCGATGAACCAATACCAGAGTTAGTTCAGAGAATTGAAAATGACTACAAAGCGAAGTTAGTCGGCACAGAGCATGGTGAAAGGAGACGACTAAAAGATGGTGATGTGCGTGTTGTTTCAAGGGGGTCAATTCCGGAAATGGAAGCTGTAGTAAAGGTAGCTGATAGGCTAAAAGACAGACCGGATTTGCAGGGCAGAATGGAGCTAATTCGAAAAATTGAAAAGGCAAAGAATTTTATTGATAGATATTCAGGTGGAGCAATAAGCAAAGCAATGGGAAACTCATCAATCCAAATTGGGAGAATAATGAAGATTGAGGGACTACAGCAGTTTGGAATGCAACTGGCTAGTCGTTATGGCGGGGTTATGGGGGAGGCAATGGCCTCTCAAATAGTGAATTTTGGTTTTGAAAAGGGCTTACAAAACATCTTAGTCCAATTGCTTAGAACTGGAACTGTAAAGGCAGTGGAAGTGGGAGCAACAGGTGCAACAGCGGCCGCGGGAACAGCCGCAACCGGAACAGCACTTGCGGCTGGAGGACCGCCGACATGGATAGTAGCAGCGGTTTTGGCGGCAATAGCAGTGGTAAAAAAGGCCTGGAGTGGAATGGAAAAGGGTTTGATAAAAATGTTGGAGTTTTTGGGATTTGACTCGTACAAAACCCGAGAGTTTTTGAAAAACGGGGTGGGAAAAATAGTAACCGTTGGGGGAATGGCCATTGGTGGGGCAACAACAGTGATAATTGGTATTGGAGGGATGTTGATGTCTATACCGACAGGGATAATAGGGACAGTTTTTGCGATTGTATTGGCAGTATTGATTGGATACAACCTGCTTCAAGTGGCAACAACCCAAGTATCAAGTTTGGTGGTGCCAAAATCAGATCCGATTGTGGGGGCATGTATCAAAAAAGAGGATTTAACAGATCCCCCAACCGGACCGTTGGCCAATTGTAATGTAAACGCACCAGCATCGAATTATGGAGGAATAAGTAAAGATGCGTTTGTAACCCTAGCAGAAAGTTGGTCGGCAGGTGGCGGAGTCAATGCGGCAAGATGTTTTAATGATGTGGTTTGTAAGGCTTTAAGTGCTGGCATTAATCCGACATATGCACTGTGGGCATGGCTACATGAATCAGGAGCTAGTAACTATTCACTCGGGAGTGATATTGAAGATTTTGGGATACATTACATCCCAGAAAATAATAATTTTAATGCGCAATGGGAGGCATTTGCCAAACTTGATCCAGCCTCAGGCTGCTCAGGGATTTCAGATTATTGGTTGGCTTTTGCCACTAATTATCTGAATGGCTCAGACCATTGCGACCCTGATTATCAGAATCCAACTTCAGGACAAACAGGAAGACAATATTTAGCCGAACTGCAAAGTACTTGGGAATGGTTAAATGCTGGGCCAATGCCAACATCGATACATGTGCCAAAACAAGCTTGTGGTGGAGGATCTCCTGAGGGTGGGGTAGAAGAAACGGATCCGAATACAGGCGAGAACTTTGTCTGCTTTGGGGGAGCAAAACTAGGCCCAAGTACCCCTTTAAACGGAGCTAAGAGTGGTGGATCGGTGTACAATCCAAACGCGACAGGGCTAGAGGGAGAGAAAATACCAGGTGAATGTACTGTGTCTGATAAAGTGGTGTTGACAAAGCAGTGTGGACAGGCCTGGTCAAATAAAGGGTTACCTGGAGGATCGGGGACAATCTGCACAGCCGGCTGTGGACCAACCTCAGTCTCAATGATGCTGAGACACTTTAATGGGAGCCTAACACCAGATTCGGTTATATTTTCACCAGGGTCGGCATACAACTCAATGAACAACGATGGATCTAGTTTGGGACAAGCAACGGCGGAAATAAATAAATATTTTCCAGGAGCGGCTAGTAGTTCACAACCATGTGATGCTAAAGCAATTGGTGGTTGGATCTGTGCTGGAAAGGTGGTAATGGTGCTAGCTGATTTTTATAACAGCAACAGCTTGACAGTGGGAGGACATTTTGTGTTGGGAGTGGCGGTTCAGAATGGAAGCATTGTAACTGCTGATCCTTACTATGCTACCAAAACTCCGTTTGATGGAACTAAAAAATATGGGTATGCTAGAAATATTCGGAGTTGTATTACTATTGATGCGAGTAAAATTAAATAACCTATGTGGAAAAATAAATTACTTTTGATAGCACTAGTACTGTTGGCAGTAGTAGCAGGACTAATTGCGTTGTTTGATAAACCCAGCGATGAGGAAGTAAAAAGTGTTCCGGCGGAAAAGGTGGTAATTCCAACCAGAATTAATGAGCCGTTTTTTAGTGATACCGGTGCTAAGGATGAACCGATGAGTGATGATGAGTACCGGGTGGGACAATTGATAAATAAATTTAGAAATGTCTGTCCAGTGAATAACGAATTTTTTGTAGTCGATTTTGATTATAAGATTGATAAATTTGTGGTGTATATAAAAGATTATTCGGAAAAAAACAGACTGGTATTTCAAAAATATCTTGAAGATGCTGGGTATATTGAGATTCCTAGTTCATGGTTTGTTTATACTAATAATGTCTACAGGTAAAGAAATATTGGCTAAAAATCAAGTAGTGGTTTTCTTGGTAATTACGATTGTGTTGTTGGCAGGATTGAAGATAAAATATGGATACAGGGGAGAAGGTGAAAGTCAAAAGTCAAAAGTCAAAAGTCAAAACGAAGAAGTAAACATAACACCGACAATGACGATGGTGCCAACGACGGATCCGAAAAAGGATTTTCCGTTGAGAAACGAACTACCGTATTACGGAAAAGGGTTTGTGGTGGAGAAATACACTTCACCATTGACTTTAAAAATGATTCTTAATGGCGCGACTGAGACATACGCTACCAAAGCGGTTACCGACTGGATTAACTCATTTGGTGATGCGATAGGGCAACATAAAATAGAGATACAAAATTAAAAATTCAAAAGTAAAAAGTAAAAAATATGAAAAAAATAATTTTAGGAATTGTTTTATCAACTTTAATTTTAAGTGGGTGTACAACAAAACAGAATACAGTTAAGACGGCTGAGGAGAAGTTGCAGGAAAGTGTGGTGACAAAAACAGGGACAATATCAACTAAAGTGGGAGATGAATATTTACTATCAACCAGAGATGGGATCGTAAATATTACCAGTAATAAAGTAAATCTTGATACTTATATGAAAAAACCAGTCAGAGTTACAGGGATGTTTTCTGGATCAACTCTTTACGTCGATAAAATCGAGAGTGCAATAACAAACTAGAAACAGGAATATATCTAAACTACAGATATTCTTTTCTGAGCTCCATCCAGGTTTTGCCGAGGCGATTTTCGCCCAACTGATCCGCACCCCAACCCCAAACATTATCACGCCAGGAATCTTCGATAATTTCCCACGATTTTTAGTTAGCTAAATTTTCTTCAAAAAAAATAGTGATCGGTTTGATTTAGTTCAACCCATTCAAACAGTTTAGTGTCAGATTAAAGGATTTTTTTATATTCTTCTTGAACGTCAACATAAAATGCGGCTGTTTGAAGCATACTAATGCGCAAGTCAGCGTAACTAGCAGACTTTTTAGCATCAGGAGCTCCTGGATTTAACTTGCCTTTTTGCTGTTGTGCAGCAAATATTGCTGCATCAAGAGCGATACGACCGGCCTTACTTTCATTTCCAATCACAATAAGCCCACCAAGATCTGGTTGTGGATTTTGGTGATTTGCTTCTATACTAACGATTTGATCGCTGATTTGTGCGTATTTCGGAGCGATAGCTTCACGACTGGGACTGTTTTCGGGAATTTGAAAACCGGTTGGAAGATCAGGTACACTTGTTGGCATTTTTGTTTTTTAATTATTAATTTATAAAATTAGTTTCGTTTTGGTTAGTAATTAATTATACAGTAATACTAGTTTTTTTAATGATCTTCTGGTCGATTATAATTCCGATTGAAGGTTTGGTTGGCTTCGGCTAATGTTCCGGCAAAACCATCGTTGGCAACATCAATAACATATATTGCACTCTTGGGGTTTGTATACCTTACCCACGCATGACCACCAAGTTCTTCGTCTAAATTTCTATCGAGTGAAGCTTTTCCTCTCAAGAGTTGATCAGCGGTTAACCTTTGGGTAAGATATCCTGCTAATAGTGATTCATGGCGACAAACTCCGACATGGTTGTTAATGTAATAATCTAAACCAACCGGCTCTCCAGACGAAAAACCTTGATTGTAGACAGTTAGTTTTTTTTCGGAATAAGGTATATATTGCTCAACAATTTTAGCGATAGGTTTTAAGACCCTGTCTTTGAATGAAAATTTATTTTTATCAACCGGAGTATCTATTCTAGCTAAAAGATAACGATAAATATCGTGCAATATTGGCATTTTTCGATCATCAACATAGCACGCCTCTTCGTAGATATTTTTCCCGTCTGACATTACAAAAATACCACCGTTTATTGGGCCATCGCGATGAATGAGAGGCATGCCCTGATAGGTAGCTACTTCTGGTTGAGACTTATCAAAGAACAATTTTTTCTTGGGAGAAACAAATACTTTTGCATTTTCGGTATAGTTCCAATTCTTAAGATCACCATTCATTTTAGAATTTAATCCTGTATTCGAACAGGCATGATAATGTGGGTTAGTGTTGGATTGGAAGTATCTTGAAATAATCCAGGAGTCAGAGGTTCGTTGAGACTGATGATAATATTTTCACCTTGACAGATAGATAAAAAATCGGAAATAAATTTGTAGTTAAAGGCAATCTCAAGTGGTTCACCTTCCACTTTGGAATCGACTGTGACTTTGTTTTGACCAACCTGGACAGCATTAGCTGAGACTTCAACTTGGTTGTTTTTGACAGACAGCTTAACAACATTGGCTGATTCACGGGCAAAAACTGAAGCAATTTTTATGGACTGAGCGAACTCATCTTTGGAAAGGTTGATGGTAGTAGAAAAAGCACTAGGGATAATTCGGTTGTAATCAGGAAAGTCACCTTCAATAAGACGCGAAGATAGTTCAATATCAGGAGTAACAAAAACTAATTGATGAGAATCTTCACTGAGACCAAATTTTAATTTATCGACCGATTTTGTCATCTTGGAGACTTCAGACAAACTCTTTGAAGGAATCAGAAAAGTCAGTTGATCAACACTAGAGGGAAGAGTAATCGGTTCTACATGAACAATTTCTTTGACTGAGAGACGAAAACCGTCAGTAGCAACTAACTTGAAACTAGTAGAAGTAAAGATACAAAGAACAGCAGTGAGCACAGGTCGGGAATCGTCGGTAGATGAGGCAAAAACAACTTCAGATATGGCTGAGGAAAACTCCTTTAAAGAAATGTCGATGGCGGTTTTAGTGTTAATTGAAGGAATGGCTGGATAATCAGAAGTTGGCGAAGTGGTAAAGGAAGAGTTGGCTTTTGATGAGGAAATTTCGAGTAAAGACTGTGGGTTGAGAGTAAGATCGAGTTTACCTGAAGGTAGATAGGAAATGAATTCAGTGATTTCTTTGGCGGGAATTGCCAAACTACCCTCGACATCAATCTTGCCACCAATCCAATAATTTATACCCATTTCAAGATTGGTAGCGGAGAGCTTGAGTCGGCCGTTGTTGGTGGTAAAAAGAATATGGCTGAGAATGGGTAACTGTGCTCTTAGGGCAACAAATCTAGAGACAGTGGAAAGAGCTGGGCTTAACGTTTCCTGGAGAAGTGACACCTTCATATCTACAGTTTATAAAGTTTATAAGGTTTGTAAAGTTCATAAAGATTTGATGATGGTTGACGGTGAGGTGAATATGCGTTATTAGGTAAAAATGCTTTGTAGAACAGTAGTGTTAGTAGTAGAGTAGGTGAACAAGTTAATAATTAACAATTAATAGTTAATAGTTGGGGATATTTTGAATATAAAATAATGTTAGTAAGCCGATAACCTTGGAGGTTAGTAGTAGATTTGCACGTTTTGGCTTATAAAACGAGCTTAGATTGGGGTAACCTTCGGGGGATAATGTGAGGATAAAATGTGGACAACTAAGTGGATAAGTATGTCAAGAAAGTGGATAACTTTAGTGAAGTTTAAAAGGTCGACTTGATTTGGTTGATAAGTGTCCGCAATTGTGGATTAGTTGATAAGTCGGCGGCAACCTTGTCTCGGGCGTGCATGATACTGGTGTGATCCCGACCACCTAAAAGATGACCAACTTCTTTTAGAGGTAGGTTGATTTCATTGAGAAGGAGGTAGGCGGTAAGATGGCGGGCGGTGACTAAGTCTTTACGTCGACTGTTACCGCACAGTTCACTAGTTTTTAGATTAAAGTGTTTAGCACAAACGGAAATTATATGGCGAGGAGTGACTTTTTGAGAAAAGGTTGAGGCTGATGGAGAATCCGGGCTGAGAAAACTTTCAACAGTCTCAATGGTAATTGTGTGGATATTCTGGGATAGAGCAATGGCAGCAAGCTGCTGGACTTTACCTTCGATATCTCGAGTGTTTGATTGGAGGTTATCAGCTAGAAACTGAGTGGCATCTGAGGCAATGACTATCCCCTTTTCGTTCGCTTTTTGGGTGATAATAGCTGACCTCATTTCATAATCTGGGGGTTGGATGTCAACTGTTAATCCACCCATAAAACGTGAAACTAGCCGATCTTCTAGATCTTTAATATCGGATGGTTTACGATCCGAAGTGAGAATAACTTGCTTGCCGGCCATGTGAAGGGCATTGAAAGTGTGGAAAAATTCTTCTTGGGTGTAATCTTTACCGGCTATAAACTGGATATCATCGACCAGGATACAGTCGAGATGGCGATATCTTTCTTTGAATTGATTGATGGATTTTGATTTTAGAGCTGCAATAAGCTCATTTCCAAAAGTTTCGGCGGGAAAGTATTTTATTTTGAGCGAAGAATTATTCTTGAGTAATTCATGTCCGATAGCTTGCATTAAGTGGGTTTTTCCAACCCCTACCCCACCCCAAATAAAGAAGGGATTGTAGGAAAGTCCGGGATTTTTGACGATTCCTTGGGCGGCGGCATAAGCGAAGTTATTACTGTTACCAACAATTAGATTTTCAAATGTGTATTTGGGGTGTAAGTTGGAACGGATAGAGTTGCTGTTTTGGATGGATGGTGGATTGTAAGTAAATAATGGGCCAGCTGGAGTGGCGACTGACTCGGCTTTAATAGGTTCTTGAACGATGAATTCAAGACTGTTGCTATTCTTGGTTTGGTTATCGAGAGCACTTTTAAAGAAAGAGTAGTACCTTTTTTGATTTATATCTGCGAGGTAGGCATTGGAACAGGCAATAGTAGCGACATTATTAGAGATGGCAATTAACTGAGTTTTTATTATAAAGGTCTGGTAAATTGAAGGCGCCAAAATTACATGAAGTTCCTCCTGAGTATTTTTCCAAAGTTGATCTAAGTCCATGGGAGAAACTTCTAAAGTAAAAAGTAAGAAATAAAAAGTAAAAACATAGTATAGATACGTTAAATTTAAACAACGATACTGGGGCAAAGTTTCGAGTTATCCACATCATAATAAATTAGTTTTCCACATTTAACAAGATGTCAAATCCCCTCTGTCTGCTGAATGGCGGACATCTCCCCTTGATACCCTAACGGGCACAGGTAAAGGGAGAAACACAAACTTGTTTTATAGACCGGCGGAGTATTTAGCAGCCAGGCGAATTCTTGCTTGACCACCAATATCTTTTGGGTTAAATTTGAGAATCTTAGCATCGCCTATACCATCATTGTTTAATTTTTCAGCTGGTGATTCAGCAATTCTTGGTCTTTCAAAATCTGCCGTTGAGGCTATTTTAATAAAAGCTTCTGGGTGGGTGTAAAGTCGATCATCAAATCCAGTGACGGTAAAAGTTACGTCTGGAGTGGCGATTAAAACTTGTGAGTCTCCACCAGGATCAAATATGTTTTTACTAATCATAATGGGTTTTCCGTCCGGGAGAGTTGCAAGCATTAATCCATTTTTTTCTAAGTTGCCAATACTTAAAATTTCTTTGGCAAATTCCGGTAATCCTTCTAGTGTATCTTCAACGTCAGTAATGGGGATGGTATTTTCGTTTAAGTAGTATCTAGTACCGTCTGGCATAAGAATTTATAAAATAATAAATGTTATAAAATTATATCATTGGAAACAGCAGAGATTTGTCTATTGGGAATTGGAGATAAGTAAGGTAGAATACTAGTTATGAAAGAGAAGGGAACATACCAACCAAAATCAAAAAAACGTCTACGAGTTCATGGGTTTCTAAAAAGAATGGCAACTCAGGATGGTAGGAATGTCATTAAAAGACGACGAGCGAAAGGTAGAACTAGACTGACTGTGTCTTCGGAAAAATAAATTGTCAACTTACACTCACAACATTTTTTTCTCGCTAGTCAATGCTGGCGCGTTGAAGGCTTCGAAAAAAAACATTATCTCGCTTTGTTGATCATTACTTTTTCAAGTAGAATAGGATGTGTTGAAGAAAATTAATCGTGGTTTAACTAAAAAAGACTTTGCCAGTATTTTGGGTGGGGGTAAGACCATCCAGACCCCCCTATTTGGAGTTAGATATATAAAATCGGAAGAAACAAAATATGGTTGGATTGTGTCGAAAAAAATTTCAAAAAAGGCTGTTGATCGAAATAAAATAAAAAGAAGGTTGGCAGAGGTTATTGCTAAAAAGATACTGCAAAATGTTCACCTGGTGGTATTGGTGAAGAAAAGTATATTAGCTGCGAAGATAATTGAAATTAAACAGTGTTGGAATGGAATTTATGAAAAAGTTAGTTCTAAAAATAATTTTTTGGTATAAAAAGTACCTTTCTGGGGGCTATTACTGCCGTTTTGCCCCGACTTGTAGTGAATATACTTATGAGGCGGTGGAAAAGTATGGAGTTATAAAAGGGTTATGGCTCGGTACTAAACGAGTGGCAAAATGTCATCCTTTTGGGAAAAGTGGAATTGATTTGGTACCATAGTCCATGGGTTTTGGTAATGAAATAATACAAAAAATGGACGGGGTGCCTCCATATTTAAAAGAAGTTTCAATGGTGTTTGACCGAAAAGTGACTGCTTTAAGAAGTGAGTTTTTCGTGAATTGCAAAGACGGAGATCCTGAAGAAGTAGTTGGATTGTTTAAAAAAGTGTATTGTGATCGTGTGAAAAGTGAAGATGGGATGCGAGAGTCGATCTTTATTAGAAAGCCGTTAAAATTGGTTGATTGGTCTGATTTAAAGAATGAATTGTCTGAGTCTGAAAGAAGTGAATACATAGTTAATGATTTAATTGAATCAACGGGTGAAGAAATAGCAAAAGTGGCAAAACATGATAGGAGTAAGGGAGCGGTTGAAGCGGCGTTTTTACTTTTAAACGGGATGCCTATTAACGTCGTAACTGCTGAATTAAGGCGTCAAGAGGTTCCATTTAATACTGAAAAAGCCGATGATCCATTATTTGCGGTGCTTAATGAGGCAGTAATGGTGAGAAAAAGTATGGGTGAATATGTAAACACTCAGGAAATTTTCAATTATAAAGGTTTAAAAATAAATATAAATAATGAAGTAGATAGCATCGGGATTCCGTTGACGGTATTTAAGTATTCAAGTGACGAATCTGATAGGCTCAGATTATTTCTTAAGGCAAATTTAGGAATAAATAATAAAACTATAAGTGCGGATGATGCGACAAAGACGTGTAAGTGGTTACTGGAAAATTATGAGAAGGTTTATCGAGCTCAGGTGATAGATGGGGAAACAATTGCCCAGAGAATGGGAGAATGGCAATTCGCGAGAGAATATTTAGCTGATGTAAAAGTAAAAGATGTTAAAGACCTAAAAAATCAACATCAACTACAGTCCCACAGAAGATCAATCGGTAACATGGTGGCCTTAAGAGGTGTGGAGCTATATTCTGAGGGTGACTATTATGAGGCATATACACAAATTGCTTTTGCTTTGTTTATTGGAATACCGACAGATAAAATTATTGAGTTGTTAGATACTTATAAAAATGTTAGTTATGATTTGAGTGGAAAATCGAAAGAGTTTTTGTCGAAAATGTTGGTGAATGCTAAAAAAGTTGAAGATAAAGTCAGACAGGAATTTGCAGAATTAATGCCGGAGCAAGTAGTCGAATTAATAGTTTGATTTAGATATTGGACAGTTTCTTGCTAGAATAGAGGATTATGAACATACTCGTCTCCCCTTTTGTTAATGCATTGTTTGGGTTTTATTATTTGCTGGGTAATTTGGGTTGGTCGGTAATAGTAGTGACTGTATTGATTAGGGTTTTGTTGATTCCATTAGTACTTCCAAGCTTAAAGTCGGCTAAGAAAATGGCAGTATTGCAACCGAGACTAAAGAAGTTACAAGAAAAATATGCGGGGAATAAAGAAGGTTTGGCTAAAGCACAGATGGATTTGTACAAAGAAGAGGGAATAAACCCACTATCCGGGTGTTTGCCGCAAATTTTGCAAATTGCTGTATTGATAATGTTCTTCTCGGCTTTCAACTTGGTGACTAACTACACAATCGGAAAAAGTGACGTAAACAGTATGAATAAGGAATTGGTTTCTAGCTTTAAAATCAGTGAAGGTTTCAAATTTGAAACTATGTTTTTGGGAAGTAATTTATCCCAAACTCCTGCGGATATTTATAAAACAGGTTTGGGGATGGAGTTCATCTTACCTTTAATCCTGCTATTAGGGTCGGGAGTGTTGCAGTACTTTAGTTCTAAGTTGATGATGCCGTCCTCCGCTGCTTCGCAGCTTCGGACTGGCAAGCCTGTTGGCAAAATTGACCAGTCGGCATATGTTAAAGCTACTCCAGAAAAGAGTGATGACATGATGGAGATGATGAGAATGCAATCGACTTATATGATGCCCCTAATGACTATTTTTATTGGTTGGAACTTTTCACTAGGAATGCTTCTCTACTGGTTTGTGAATAGTGGGGTGATGTTGGTGCAACAGTTGGTGGTGGGGAAGATGGATAAAGATAAAAAGACTAAACTCTAAATACTAAAGTGAAAATTCAAAAGTAAAAAGTAAAAGCAAGGCGGTGGGCATGGCCCAGCCTACGATAAAGCTACGGTGGGCATGGTAGAATAGGCGCATGGAAAATAAAGAACGTAATCAAACAATCCTTCAAATCACATGTGAAATGTTGGAAAAAATGAACTTCGAAGTTGACGATGCTTTCGTCGAAGACGTGGCTGAAGAAGAAAATCAAGTTTTGGTAAGCGTAACTGTGGCTAACCCAGCTGGGTTGATTGGATTTCGAGGTCGCAATTTGGCGGCTATCCAACTGGTTCTTTCCTTGGTTGTTAAAAACAAACTCGGTGAATGGGTAAGAGTACTCCTTGATATCAACAACTATCGTCAAGAACAGAAAGAAAGACTAACAAATATGGCGTTGAATTTGGCTGAAAAAGTCAAAGCAACTGGAAATGAAGTGGTAATGGCCAACATGAGTTCTTACGAGAGAAGGTTGTGCCATATGGCTCTCGTTGAAATCGAAGGAATTACTTCGGATTCTGAGGGAGAAGGTGAAGATCGACATATTGTCATTAAGCCAATAGCTTAATGACAAATTCTAAAGTCAAAACCCAAAAATTAAAACACAAAAAAGAGTGTGGTATATTGGGGCGTGAAGGCTTTTTGGGAAAAAATAGATGAAATGCTGTTGATTTTGCTACTTCTTCTGGTACCAACACAGCTTGGAAAACATTTCTGGCCGGAATGGAGTATGGTAATGGGGGTGAGAGTTGACTATTTGTCCCCTACTTTATACCTAATTGATTTGGTGTGGCTGGCTTGGGTGATGGTGAAGGGAATGTTTTTGATCTCTAAAAAAAGAAAAATAGAGTTTAAAACAGTGGTAAATTTTCAAAACATTATTGCCACCCTACTGGTGGTATTGAATATTGCAATTGCTGGAAACAGATGGGTGGCGGTTTATAGGTGGTTAAGGGTGTTCCAGTGGGTAGTAACTTTTGGGTTGATTAGAGGAGATAAGTTGCTGGTGGTGAAACAGTTATTGTGGATTGTGCCGGTGTGGGTATTGGCAGAGACTATTTTGGGGGTAAGTCAGGTGGTTAAGGGTGGAAGTATTGAGGGGTGGTGGTACTGGTTTGGTGAGCGAAGATTTGGTTATAGTGGAATTGGAGTAGCTCAAATATCGTGGTTGGGTCAGGGAGTAGTAAGAGCATATGGAACTTTTTCTCACCCAAATAGTATGGCAGGGTTCTTTCTTTTGGTTTTGGCTTGGTGGAATGGGCAGAAAAAAGTGGAAAAAATAACTTGGTGGTGGGTGTTTTGGATGTTGATTGTGGGGATCATTGTTTGTGGTAGTCGGGTGGTATGGCTTATGGCTGGAGCGATGGTAGTGTGGAGGTTTTGGATAGCCAGTGGGATGAAATTTGGTAAAAAAATACTCGGATATGGGGCGATATTGTTGGGACTAGTGTTAATTGTGATGGGGGTGGTGGGGATGAACTATCGACTGAGTGACTTTGTAGGTGGCTGGGATAGTGATAGCTCAATGAAGCGGATGACACTGAATTGGTCGGCTATGAAGATGTGGAAGGATAATTTTATTTTGGGGGTGGGGCTGGGGAACTTCACCAGTCGACTACCTTACTTTGTCCAAGGATTATCATTTTACTGGTGGCAACCAGTACATAATATTTTCTTACTATTGGCTTCAGAAACTGGAATATTGGGGGTAATGGGGATGGTGTGGGTGGTGGCTTCTTGGTGGCGAAATAGATTGTGGAAAGAGTGGAAAATACTTTTGATATGTCTTATCTTTACTGGGATGTTGGATCACTATTGGGTTACTCTACCCCAGAATAATTGGTTGCTGGCGGTGATACTGGCGGTGTTGTAGTTGAATTAGACCGATAATCGGCTAGCTTATTTAATCTCAAGCGCACGTACCGCCGTTATCTGAATTCTCGAAGATCTCCAAAGGGTAAAACAGATCTTCTGCGAAATCTCTACTCCGGAAACATGTTTGACTTTGAATTGACTTGATCGCTAAAGGTTATTTTGTTTAAGGTTTTGTTTGTAAACGATGAAAATTAATTAGTAGAAGGTAGAATACACTATGTTGAGGAAATCACTGGAAAATACGGCGGTGCAAATTATAGGGAAGGCGGTGATGGTAATAATCAGCCTGGTGACAACTGGAATACTGACTAGAAAGCTGGGTGCAACTGGTTACGGAGGTTTTGTATTAATTTCATCGTTGTTTGTATTTTTGGACTCATTGGCCGATTTTGGAACAAAGACGATAGGAGTTAGAGAAGTGTCTAGGAGTCCGGAAAAAGACTTGATGGGACACATTTTTAACCTGAGGATGACAATGACTACGATTTCCTTCATTTTGGGGTTGTTGGTGGTGTGGGGTTGGGATGGACTTGCCCATTTTAGGTGGGAAGCGACAGTGGCACTAATGATGATTTTTCTAACATCCGTAGGTGGATTTATGGAAATAATCTTTCAAAGTAGATTGAGAATGGAACTGAAGGTGCTGATGGATATCACCTTTCCCCTCACCTTTCTAATTGGATTATGGAAATGGAGTGGTGAAATTACTCTGCTGTGGGTGATGACGGCTTATGTAGTCGCTCGTGCGGTAAGCTTAATGGTCGGGTGGTGGTTGGTATCAGGAATAGAAAAAGTTGAGTTTAGGAAGTTGAATTGGACCAAGGTTAAAACAATTTGGGATTCATCATGGCCAATGGGACTTTTTTTGATTATTTTTGCGACCTATGACAAGGCAGTTGATTCACTACTTATCCAACATTTTTTGGGACCACTGGAGGTGGCTTATTATGGACTGGCTTACAAAATTCATGGAGTAATGTTGCAACCGGCTTATTACTTTGTGAACAGTATTTTTCCGATACTATCGAATCGGGAAAGTAAAACACCTGGACTAATGAGAACATCATTGGTAATACTCCTCGTCATGGTAGCTGGGGCAATGATGGTGGTGTGGATGTTGGCGCCGTGGATGATATATGTGTTGGGTGGAGCTGAATTTGCTCCATCTGTGGGGATATTGAGAACACTGATGTGGGCAATGTTGTTTTCGTACGTGGGACATCTAGTTGGATTTGCGCTGATCGCTGACGGTGGGCAGAAGGAAATGTTGAAACTGGGAATAGTGGCCTTGGTGGTGAACCTGAGTTTGAATATGCTACTAATCCCCCGCTTTGGGGTTTTGGCGGCAGCATGGGTAACTGTTTTTACAGAGATGGTTGATATGGGGATGATGATTTGGTTTTGGAAGAATAGAAATAGAGCGCAGTAACAAGTAACTAGAAATTAGTAACCAGTAACAAGAATAAAACAGTGAATTTGGATTAGGATGCTTCGGAAAGAGTTTTTTTGTGAGGTTTTTTGATATATAAATCGCTTGGGAGTTGGGACATTTTTTTCTTATTAAAAACGTGGAAAAATGGCTGTTCGGACAATTTTTGCAGGCATAAACAAAGCCGTATATCCCCTTATTGGGTACTGACAATTTATAAAGTTAACAGTGCACGTCATTACGTTTTTTCACGTTTCAAACCCCAATTCTAACATCTTGATACAGTCTATTGACCAATAACCGCATAATAACCGATTATTAACCGCCATCCTTCGCTTGCTCAGCTACGGACTGGTAAATACTATTAAGTTTGAGTTAGTTAAATTAGAATTAGGAATGCGCGATGGATTACCGGTGGCTTTAGTAAACGGATTGGGGCTTTTGGGGACTTCTGGTTTGGTGGAAAAACTGAGCGAAAACGAGATGAAAGTAGTTGCTGTTGGTGAGTTTGAGTCGAGGTTGACAACAATGCCTTCGGTGGTTGTAAAAGGAGAAATACCAACTGACCTGAAGGGAGTAGATTATGTTTTTGACTTTATCGGAGAGCCAAGATTGTGGACAAAGTTAGTTGGGAGTGAGACTAGATTGATGGTAATCGGTGTTAATGGGGAGGATGTGGCGGATTTGAGGGAGCTAGGGGGGAGTGTTAACTGGAGAGTGTTAAGGGCGCACGGGGTGTCAGGAAGGGGAAGAAATCTAAGTGCGTTAAACCAAGAGGTGGGTTTTTTGGTTCGAGCAATGGAACTGGCGGTAAAAAACCAAAACTTAGTACTGCCGGCAAGAAAATCCAACATAAGACTTTTAGGTGAACCGTCGTTTGTGGATGTAATGATGAGAGGGATGTTTTTGTCTAACACTCAGAATAATATTTTTGATGTTTGGGGTGAAGTTGTTGAGGTAGAAGATTTGGCCAAATGGCTGATTGATGAAGCTAAAATGACTCGGAGTAAGGTGTTGGAAAGCGAGGAACAACAACCATTACCTGAAGGTGAGATGGTAGAGGCTGAGTGGGGGAGGTTGAGGTGGAAACCAGGATCGGACGTGGGCATAACGGTGGCCCAAGCGCTGCAATACTTTTTTGCTAAGGCTGATGAAGAAAGCCGGAGGCCAAAAAGTGCACCTGAGATAAAGCCGGCCAAGTTTGAGGAAAAAGTAAATGTACCAAGAAGATTTGAGGTAGTAGTTGAGTCAGCTGTGGTAAGTGGAGATATTGAAGCGGTGGTGGAACATGAGGGGAACGGAGAACTGTTAACAGAGTCAGAAGTAATTGGAGCTGAGCCTGAAACAATAGTAGAACCTGAAGCAGAGGTGGCAAAAGTAGTGCCGACTCCTAGGGTAGAAATCCAGGAAGATAGACACGATTCGATCGCGAAAATTATGAGGGAGGAGTATGGGGAGTCGCTGAAAAAAGAAGCGGTAAAACCGATAGAAATAACCCCATTTTTGGTAAAAAATTCTAACAGCCGTTTTGTGAAGCCACAGGAGGATGAACTTACGGAAGTGATTGAAAAAGAAGAGCCAAGACTGGCGGCAAAACCCGTGCATGAAGAAAAAAAACTGGAAATATTAGAAAAAGTTACTAATAAAACCTTGCCTTGGAAATGGCTGGCAGCAATGGGGATATCAATAATCACCGTAACTGTTTTGTTGTTGGTTTTTTGGGGAGTTGATAATTACCGCATGGTTAGGAGTATCTATGCAATTGCTCAAATGGCAAATGAAAAGAAATATGATGAGGCTTCGACCGTGGCTGGTGCGACTATAAAGCGGGTGTTGGCTAATCAAACAATGGTAGATAAGTGGAAGTGGAATAGATGGGTGTGGGGAAGACGATATCAGGATCTGTTGAGAGTGGCTGAACAGGGATTGAAGCTGGAAACAGAAGTGGTGACTGTGGCCAAGAGGTCGGAGACAATAAATGCAGGAATGTTTAAGGAAAAGGACATCGACTGGAAGAAGGAGCTGGAAGGACTAAAGAAAGAGATGGAAGATGTGAGAGGGACGATGTCGATGTTATCAGCCAGAATGGCTGGGGACTGGTCGTGGATCCCGAATAGATGGAGGGGGGACTTTAATAATGCAAGAACAAAAGTAACGGAAATCAACGGAGTAATAGGAAAAGTGACCAGGGCAGTTGACTTTTTACCGGAAATGTTGGGAACTGACGGGAAGAGAAGAGAGTTTATGGTTCTATTACAGAACGAAAGTGAAATTCGTCCGGGAGGTGGATTTATTGGTTCGTACGGAATATTGAGTTTTGAAAATGGAAAATTGCTCAACTTTGAGATAAGCGATATTTATGAGGCGGATGGGCAACTGAAGGGACATGTGGAACCACCGGCAGCGATTAAAAAATATTTGGGAGAAGCAAAGTGGTACATGAGAGATGCAAATTGGCAGGCTGATTTTGGAATGTCGGCGAAAGACATCCAGTGGTTTATGGAAAAAGAGACGGGTAGAAAAGTGGATGGTGTAATTGGAGTGGACCTGGCGGTGGCAAAAGCAATTCTGGGTGTAACTGGGGAGATCTATGTGCCGGACTTTAAAGAAAAAATTAATAAAAATAACTTATATGAACAGGCAGAATTTTATTCAGAGACAAAATTTTTCCCTGGATCAAAGCAAAAAGCCAGTTTTTTAGGTGGTTTGGGGCGACAACTGTTTGAGGAAATAAAGAATCTTAAGGGTGAGCAGAGATTAAAGATGGTACTAGCACTGGTAGACATGATGGAGAGAAATGAAATCCAAATTGCCTTGACCAATGAACCAGCGGCAAAGGTGGTGGCAGAATTGGGGTGGAATGGAGCATTGTACGAAGGAAAATGTGCGGTTGATCGCTGTTTTGCAGATTATTTGTACGTGGTGGAGGCTAACTTGGGGGTTAATAAAGCCAATTATTTTTTGTATCGAAGTATTGATCAGACGATTGATATAGGAACTCAGACTATTGGGCGGGTGGTAAAAATTAGCTACGAAAATACGGCAAAAAACAACAGCTGGCCGGGAGGTGATTATAAGAATTATGTGAGGATGTATATTCCTTCAAGCGCAAACTTAGCTGAGGTGAGCGTGACTGATATGGAGGCAAACGGAGTAAAAACAATATTTTCTGGAGAAAGCTTGGATGTCTCAACTAGCAGAGGTAAAAAAGAAATAGGTTTTTTAGTAGTAGTACCGGCGGGGAAGAAGCGAATGGTGGAGGTAAGGTATGTAGATCAAGTTGATCTGACAAAAAAGGAAAAATTTTCCTATCTACACTACATTCAAAGGCAACCAGGGTATGGTGATACTGGCCTAGTCTCTTTGGTTACTCTACCAACTGGATGGCAAGTAAATCAGGTGGAGCCGGCGGCGAGTATGGTTGGGGAGAAATTATTGTTTAATCAAAAATTGGATAGAGATATAAAGCTAGGAGTTGAAATTTCAAAATAATGATCAATCTCTCGATAACATTTTTTCTCGCTAGTCAATGTGCAACGCACGTTGAAGGCTTCGAAAAAAACATTATCATCGAGATCGATATTATTTAAATGAAAATTTCTAACTCCTAACTTCTAAAATAAAAATTCAAAAGTAAAAAGTAAAAACATAGACTTGAAAATTAACTTCCAATTTCCAAACAAACAACAATGACCAATGACCAAAACCTCAAAAAAAACTTCATTAGGAAGAAGGAAGATTTTGTGTGCGAGCATTGTGGAGAATTGGTGGTGGGAGATGGATATACTGATCATTGTCCAAAATGTTTGTGGGCAAAACATGTGGATCGATTAATTCCTGGGGATCGGGAAAGTGACTGCAAGGGGATGATGGAACCAATTGGGACAAAATTCAAAATTCAAAATTCAAAATTCAAAATAAATTACAGATGTAATAGATGTGGGCATGAGTTTGGAGTGAGAGAGGGGAAGGGGGATGATAGAGAGAAGTTGATGGGGCTAATGTTATAATCGGAAAAATATGACAAGATCAAGAAAGAGCACGATGAGTGAGTTGGTGGATCGTAGTCCAGGTCTGGTTTTTACAGCGACAACCAAATATTTAGTAGATGATGAGTTATCTTCTGAATTGAGGCCAAAGGCAGTGGAAATTCGTAAAAGGGCAGCTTCGAAGTTGGGAGTAGGCTGGCTTACTAATCCAGAAACATCGGCACTAGAAAGAAAAGAGAAGGGTGTAAGGTTGATTCTTGAAGACTGCGGAGTATAAACGGTTAAATTGCGGTTATTGGATAGGGTGATTTTTTTAGAAATTTGACAGGTGTTCAATGGTATAATCCTACGCATGCAAAATAAAGAGAGTATTTGGAAAAAAATTGTAAAGATACTGGGAATAGGTTCAAAGAAAGCCGAAAAAGAGAAAGATAGTGGTATACCGGATGAGGTAATGAAGAATCTGCCTCCAGGGGTGAAAATAAAGAGAATTGAAATAGGGCCGTCGCAAATAATGAAGGGGATACTTTACGTAGTAATAATTTATTGGACTCTAACAGTACTAAAACAAGTCTTCTTGCCGGAAGAAATTGTAAAAGCACCACTGTCACAAGTGGTTGAGGTAATTAAGAAAAATGAAGCGGAAGAAATAACGGTGATGGATAATGAGATTGTTGTAAAGCTGAAAAATGAGGGGAAATTATTGGTATCGTCAAAGGAACCCTCAACTTCAATGGCGGAGTTGTTGCAAAGAGAAGGAGTCGACGTGGCTAGCGTCAAGTTTAGTGTTGAGAATAGAACTGGCTGGAAGATGTTTTTGGAAATATTTGGAACACTAATATCAATTGGGTTGCCAATACTATTTATCATCTGGTTTTTTGGGCGACAGCAAGGAGGGGCAGGAGGAATCTTTGGCTTTGGGAAATCGACCGCCAAACTATTTATTAAAGGTAAACAAAACTTAACATTTAAGGATGTGGCTGGGGTTACGGAAGCTAAAAAAGACCTGGAAGAAATTGTTGATTTTTTGAAACATCCGGAAAAATACAGAAAAATGGGAGCAAGGGCACCTAAGGGGGTACTGTTGGTTGGACCGGCGGGGGTGGGAAAAACACTTCTGGCCAAGGCGGTAGCGGGAGAGGCGAATGTGCCTTTTTATGCAATGGCTGGTTCGGAATTTATGGAAATGTTGGTGGGAGTTGGAGCTTCTAGAGTTCGAGATCTGTTTGGGACTGCTAAAAAAGCAGGTAAGGCAATTATTTTTATTGATGAAATCGACGCTATTGGGAGAATGAGAGGTGGACTTGAAGGGGGACATGGAGAAAGGGAGCAAACATTAAATCAAATTTTGGTAGAAATGGATGGTTTTGAGGCAAATACTGCGGTAGTAGTATTGGCGGCAACTAATCGAGGAGATCTGTTGGATTCGGCATTACTTCGTCCGGGTAGATTTGATCGAAGGGTGATGTTGGAAATGCCAGACTTGGCAGCGCGTGAAGATATCATAAAGATTCATGCTAAGGGCAAACCTTTTGGTAAATCGGTCCGTTGGCCGGCAGTGGCAAGAAGAACAGTAGGGTTTTCAGGAGCTGATCTGGAAAATATGCTAAACGAGTCGGCAATTAAAGCAGCGAGGGAGAATAAAACAAAAATCGAAATGGTAGATATTGAAGAGGCAGCCTTGAAGGCAAAACTTGGCTCGGAAAAGAAAAGGGAACAGTCTGATGAGGATAAATTAATGACGGCTTATCATGAGGCGGGACATGCAATCGTAAACTATGTGGAGGGATTGGACCCGGTTCACCGGATTTCGATCGTTTCACGAGGAATGGCACTGGGATTTACATTGATTCCACCACAGAAAGATAGGGTTCACGAAACAAGGTCAAGATTGGTAAAACAGATGGCAATGGCAATGGGTGGAAGAGCGGCTGAAGAAATTATATTTAAAGATATTACAACGGGAGCTAGTAGTGACATTAGTCATGTAACCAATATTGCCAGAAATATGGTGGTGGATTGGGGAATGTCAGAACTGGGACCAGTAAATTATGGACCACAGATGGATATAAGTGAAATGGGTAGAGCGTGGATGGAGCCGGCCAAAATATCTGATGGAATGCAACAGAAAGTTGACGATGAAATTAAAAAATTCGTTAATATCGCATTGGATAGGGCTAGAGAAATCCTTAAGAAGGAACGTAAAAAGATGGATGAGCTGGCTAAAGTGTTAATGATCAAGGAAAGCTTGGATGATGTGGAGTTTGAAGAGTTGATGTCTAAAGAAGTAAAGCCAAAAGTAAAAAGTAAAAAGTAAAAAACTATTTTGCTTGTTCTTCGAGATTGATTATCCGTTGCCATCCTGCGCTAAAGCTACGGACTGGTAAAGAGGACTATGTTTGTTCCTCTAAATTAATTATGCGTTGGAGTATCGATAGTGTTCCTAAATATACAGGTTCGGCACCATTGAGCTGAAGGCTTCCGGTTCCTAAATTCTTGGCCTTGGAATAGGGAGTGTCGCTTGTGTAATTGATGATACCGACATCAAATGGTGCCTGGTGTAAATCAACAATGGAATTTCTGGGAAATTGTTGATCGTAGGTGGCTTCGGAAATAGCGGAAAGATAGGGACCTGATTCCATTTCAATAATAGTTAGATTATTGTCGAAATATTTTTTGAGGAGGGCTTCATTTTCGAGAAATGTGCCGAGGACTGAAACAGCTTTTTGATTGGTCAAAATAGATCCTTGGTTGTTGGAAAATGGAAAAAAGGTGTTGAAACAGTTGTTAAACATGTAGGTATTTTGAGTGTGTTCGTCAAAAACCACTTTGGGCACTTCAACATCACCTAATTCTGAGTTTAGAACAGCTGCTTTTCCGAGGACGTAGACACCATTGAGCTGGTAAACGTTTTCGAGGACTTCATTGAGGATGTGATAGGCAGCAAAACCCAAGGGGTAGTCAATGTTGAAGATCAGAGCTTTGGAACGAGCAATGCGGCGACGATCTTTGATAGAAATTTGAGGAGAAAGATATTTTGATTTGACTAAGTTTTTTAGTGGAAATATCTGAACGTTAATATCAAGGATGTGAGATGAGGGAATGGTTATGACATCAAGTTGCTTTTGGAGGTCGGAATGCATTTTTTTGAGAATGGGGTCGTTGGCATAAAATTTGGAAACATAGAAGAGAAAATCAGGTTCGGGAAGGGAATTGTTGCCGGCTTGAATTTGTTGCCAGAGTTCATATAACTGGGGTCGATCTTTTTTTATTTTTGAGATGAGAATGTTTTTGGCTTTGATGGGAAATCCGGTGAAAAGATTGAGTAAACTATGGGTGTTGCTACTAACAAAGTAGATGGAACTTTTGGACATGTGGATGGGGGATTTGGTAGTGGAGTGAGAAACAGTGGAAGCAACGTTTTTCCACCATCTTTGAACTGTTTTGGTGTAGTCAATCCATGAGCCAGCTAAGAGGCGGATGCGGAGGTCGTGAAATTTTTCATAGATAGTAAAAAAGCGTTTTTGAAAGTCTTGGCCAAGGGCGGAAGTGAAATTGGACCAGTCTTCGGGGGTGGCGTTAAGATCCTGGGCAATTTTGCCGGATTTAACGGCGGTACGGAATTCTTTGATGGTTTTGTATTTTTCTACGAAAATAAGGTGGAGTTTGTTCCACTCAACTTGGTAGGCAATAAGGTTGTTGATGATATCGTCCACGTCAGATATTGACCCGATTAGGCTAGCGATGATTCCGGAGCTAATATTAACAAAGTTGGTGCGGCGGCGGGCGGGGGAGGGGCATTGGGGCCAGGTGTCGATGTGAGGAAACCCATGTTGGGAAAAAACATCGGGGTTTTGGCCCATAACAACTAAATTGAGGTGATCAATTTCACTGGGGAGTCGTAATAGAGAATATACGAGGGCGGAAAAGTCGATGACTGCGGGGTTTTCACCGTAGGGATGGAGAATTGATTCTAGTCGATTGTGAGGATTGGTAAGAGAATTGATGGTAATCTCGAGATTACTTTTGAGGGCACTGCGATAAGATCTAACGTGAAATTCGATGTCGTTGATGGTGGCGGGCATACCTTAGAAAAAAATTTTCAATTTTTAATTTTTAATCAATTTCCAATTTTTATATTTTAAAATTTAAAAAACAGAATGCGATTTGGTAGGTAAGATTATACAGGATCGTAAAACGTAATATGTAACACGTAAAACGTAATACGTAACATGTAACACGTAATACGCAATCAGTAAAATGTAACAAGTAACAAGTAACAAGAAACTGGAAATTGGTTGTTTAAAAGACAAACGTGGTTAGAGAGAAAATATATAGGATCCACCTACGCAATGCTATGGCGGACAAGTAAAATTGAAGCAGGAATAAGTTCAGACGTTTATTTTTTTTGGTGATTTTAGTACTTTGATCGTTGACATAACAATGATTCTAGTACTAAAATATGATATGAAAATAACAAATAGAGATGATTTTGAGAGAATTTTGCCAACAAAGGTAATTAATAGAAAAATTCACAGTGAATTTATTGAAAGTATGGATCGGGAAGAAGTGAGCATTTTGTATGGGGCTAGACAGGTGGGAAAAAGTGTGGAGGTGTGGCAAACAATAAAGGAACTGTTTGACAGGGGTCCGTCCGAAGTATTTTATTATAACTTTGATGAAATACCGAGTGATGCAAATAATCCAGATGTATTTTTGAATTCTATTTTATCCCAAATGACGACTAAAAAATGTTTTGTCTTTATTGACGAGGCACAAAGAAAAACAGATGTGGGGAAATGGATAAAATATATGTACGATCAAAAAAAGGGGATTAAATGGGTATTGACTGGGTCGGCCTCATTGGAACTGAAAAATAAAACAAAAGAATCGCTTGTGGGGAGAAAAATTGAGTTTTACTTGAGTTCACTTGATTTGATGGAAATATTGGGTGATATGAACATTGATGTTAAGAATATTACGGGAAGATTCGAAAAACTGGACCAGATAGTTGAAGAATACCTGCGGTTTGGTGGGTATCCTGGAGTTTACCAACAAGTTAGCGCAATAAATAAAATCGAAAAATTAACAGAAGTCGCGGAGACTTATTTGATTTCTGATTTGGCAAACATGTATGGAATTCAAAATAAAGATAGTTTGAGGCTGGTGGCGAGTTTTGTGGGAGAAAACGTGGGAAGTGTGCTGAGTAAAGATAATATCGCTAAAGTAACAGCTTTGAAAAAAAATGAGGTAGAAAAAGTACTTGAGGCGTTGGAAGGAGGGTTTGTAGTGAGAAAAATAAAGACTTTTTCAACTGATAGTACAAAAGAGTTGATACATCGTCCAAAAGTATTTTTTGAAGATTTGGGGATTAGAAATGCATTATTACGGAAACTTGAAGAGGGAAGATTGATGACTGAAAAAGGGAAATTGTGGGAAAATCTGGTGGTAAATTTGGCGGCAAATAAATGGGGGTGGAGAAATATTCGATATTGGCGGACTATAAATCAGACGGAGGTTGATGTGGTGGTAGTAAAAGATAATGGAAGACTGGAGGTAATCGAGGCAAAGTATTCGACGATAGAATATATACCTAAAAATGTAGCCAGTTTTAGTGAGAAATACAGAGATTTGGTAGATAATGTAACAATTGTGAGCCGAGATAACTGGTGGGGGATGTTGAGTTAAAAAATTAATATAGGATAAAATTGAAGCTGGAATAGATAGGGTTGGAGTGATATAATTTCGGATATATGGCGATTGACAAAATTGGCTTGAGGTACATTCCCAGTGAGGCTGTGTTTGTTGGGGAAAAAGTGGTTGATGAAGCATGGAAAAAAGTAGTAGTTGAGAATGCGGAAATAGCCCGAAGAGAAGTTTTGGGGGTAACTGATACACCCAGAGCTAGAGATGGAATAAATTTGATTTTTAAAAATCTCAATGTGATGACTGGTGGTTCATATGGAAATGCGAATGAGTTAGTGGATGCTGTAGAAAATGACCCGGGTAATGAAAACTTGGCTTTAGGACAATTGATGTTGGCCCAAAGTGTGTATTTGGCAATGAGGGATGGGGGAAATGTAAAAATGGAGGGGGCTTTGGCATCGGGTACGGCTACAACTATTGAAAATGAACTGCCGGCAAGACTAAAAGGGATCGCAAGAGAAGTGAGAAACTTGGAAATAACAAGTCCTAAATATAGAAATATCTTGGATGAGATGGATGCAAATGCAGCACTTGATAAATGGCAAAAACTTCCACCCTCTGTAGATGAACAAAGGAAACTGCTGGAGATGGCTATGACTTCTTTGAAGACTGGTGGTAATGGACCTGTAAATGATGAAGAAAAAAGGGAATACAGCCTGGTAGTTAGAAGTTTGAGAGCAAGATTGAATATTTTGGATGCGGGTGGAGATAACGCATTGTTAGTACATTTTGTAAATGAAAAAAAAGAGAGAGAAAGTAGTGTCGTTGATCAACTTAGGCAGAGAGCCGAAGAAGGATCAAGGCAAAAGGCTGATTATTTTAAGGCTATGGCCGGTGGAGCAACGCCTGATTCGTTTGTCTCGCCAAGTTCGCCAATGGCCCCTGAGTGGTTGAAAGGGATGGAGCCGAGACATGCTTTGTTACTGACGGAATTAAACAACGCTTCATTTATGTTGGGTAGGGTTTCGGGAATTGGTGAAGTCGTTCAAGGAAGTGGATTATTTAGAACAGATGATGATGGGATGGATTTTTTATTGAACCAAACACCAGGCGCCAGAGAGGCATTTGCTTTTATTTTACAAACATATTTTGACCCCGTAGACGAAGAAGGAAATATTTTCGACCCAAGTGTTGATAGAAGATCTATCGTAAATGTAAGGCTCAAAGTGGATGACAAAGTACTAATGAGTGACTTTGTCGGAAATAGAGTATTTGACAATGTAAAAGGTTACCTTGTAGGAATGAGGCCACCAATAGATTTTGGTGATGGTATTTTGGGGAAAGAAGCTGGGTCGTCAATGGCGGTTGGGGTAGTTTTGGCGTTATCTAGGGTTGGTTTTATGTTTAATGATGCTGACCCGAAAAGAAAAATGGGAAAATCTAACTTGCAAAATCAGGTATGGAATGCAAATTATCCGGCAGCTAAAGGGGCGCAGAAATTTAAAAAAGCTGAGCCTTGGGCAGGGTCCCAGGGAGATTGGTTGTTCGCTAGGCAACAAGGGGCAGTAACCGTTTCAAAAAATCAAGCTAAAGAGATAGAATTTGTAGAACGTTGGGAGAGTGGTGAGATTAATCCTTTGCCGGAAAGATTGATGATAAATTTTTTTGCAAATACAGAAGTGACGACTGCTACTAGTGGTAAAGTATCAATGATTGAAGCGTTGTATTTTGGTTATGAAATAATATATGAACAAGGTAGCAATGACGATTGGGTATCTTATCAAGATGTGGTTAGAGCTGCGGCCGGTGCATTTGAATATATGAAAGGCGGTGATAAGCAAAAGTTAATGTTGGGAAAAAATGAAGGTGAGTGGGCTAATGGAATTAGGTCTATAGTATCTGACTTGAGTAAAAATGAAGAATTGGCACCTCAGTTTAGTAATGAACCGTTAATGAGTGGTGGAAAATGGGTTGGACCAAGTCCGCTGGCAGAACGGATGTTGTGGTTTATTGGAGCGTGTGGTGGGCTGGCAAACATTCCAGACTTAATTGTGACTCAGGGGGCAGATAAGTTTCAGGATAATGCGATGCGAAATGTGGTGGATACTACTGCAATGAAAATAATGTTGCCCAATGAGGCCGATAGAGAATGGATCCTTAAACAATTAAGTTGTGACGGTAAAGGTCAGATACAGATTGAGAAAAATAAATGGAAAAGAAGATCATTATTGGGATTGCCTAACAGTATTCTCTGAAATTATTTGCGTTTTACCCAGCCAAACAGTCCGGCGGTGTCACCAGCGGCATTTCTTAATTTATCGCCAGTAGTAAGATTACCTGCATTATTGGGATCGTTATAGTATTCTTGTTGTTTTTGAGAGGCCAGTTGGGCACCAAGACGACCAGCTCCAGTAACAGGTGCAAAGGCACCTTTTGTACCTTCACCAATCGCCTTACCCCAGGGAGATGGTTTGATGGCGAAGACAAACTCAGGGATCATTTCAGGCAGTTTTGAGACTAGGGCAATTACTGAAAGACCAATACCGACAGAAATAATACTAGGTAGATTGGCCGTACCAAGCCCCCATGAGGTAAGGGCAGTGGGAATTGACATGTTGGAAATGACGCTAGGAGCCCACATACCTTTTTTGGAAAAATCGACCAGCATGTTGCCAACTACCATGAAAATAAGTGACACAGGGAAAATGGCAAGATTGGCGATAAGATCCCAAATCCAGGTACTAAATCCCATCTTGGAATTGGGGAAGGCACCCATAGCTAGCTCAAGAGGGGCGATAACTATTTTGAAAATTACCGTAACATAGGCCTTAAGACAGCCAAAATAAAACTTGAACATCCAGATAACAACAAGGATTAGCATAACCAGTAGAACAATAACTGGAACAATTCCGAGAGCAGTAATCGACCACCCGCCAGTAGGAACGAGAAACATAGCAGCAATAATTGCACCAAGTATAAATCCCCAGTACATAAACATGGTTGTTGGTATAGCTCGGAAAGTTAAATCGGCGTAGGTACCAATACCGGCATTGGTCAGAGTGTCAAAAGAATAGTTTTTGGTGCCATCAAGAAGGTTGGCAGACAGACCTTTGCCAGTAACTTCAAAAAGCAGAGCGATAACTACACCCTGGACAAAAGTCATTAGGTCGATAAGTAAACCGGCGATAGCGTAGGAAAAAGTGACTAAAACGAGAGTGGTGATCAGTTGAGGGACAGCATTTTGGACGGTAACCACAGCTTGGGGGGAGATCTTGACCCGGAGCATAATCATGACACCGATAATGATAAAAACAAGTGAGGAAAGCAAATAAACTATGTTACGAAAACCCCGCCAGATAGGTAAAATTGGCTGGAGACCAGCAAACCCAAAACCTTGCTGGGCATAGGCCGGTTTGCCAAGAAAACTATCCTTGAGGCCAGCCAAATATTGGAATCCAGAAGCGGGAGGAGTCCAGAGACTGGCAATCATTTGGTTGGTAAATCCCAACATGCCGGCGGGAATATAACTAGTGGCGGTGCCATTGAGAACACTGTCGGGAATCTTACCAGTGAGTATTTCTAGTGCGATAACAGCATTACTGTCAAGAGATTCTTTGAGCCAACGTTCTTGATTGTTGCCTTTGAGAATGGCGTCACTTTTCTTTTTGTAGACACTGTTTTGAGTCGGGGGAGTCTGAGCAAACAAAGGGGTGATAAAAGAGAAAAATAAAAAACAAAAAGTAAAAATAAGAAACAGGCGACGCATGGTGAATAATTTTAACATATTAGAACTGCATTGATTCGGGTTGTAATTGGCGGGCATAGGTGTTGAGAGTGTAGGGATTGCCTGGATCAAAGCTGTGACTGTCGGTGGAAGAAAAAGGACGATGGGGATCGTTGAGAGTGACGTCGGCTTCCTGGACATATTCAGGGATGAGGTTTTTGCGAGCGACTTCATCGATTTTCATATTGGCTTCCTGAGCGGGTTCGATGTGGTACTCGTAGGTGAGAGAGTGGGAGAAGGTCATAGCGGTCTCAAAGACAGTACCAAACTCTTCAAGGGACTGTTTGATGGCATAGAGCAGATCATTTGGTTTGTCGCGAATCTCATTTTTTTCATAGGTACCACAAAAATTGATGGGTGGAATGTCTTGACCGTCATAGTTGATAATGGCCAGTGAGTTAGCCGAAGCAAGAGATTCACCGCGGGGCATGTTAGTTTTTTTGATTTCAGGGTTAACATCACGTTCATGGTCGTCGTTGTAGACAAAGACGCGACGCATACTGGGGCCACTGCCCTCAGGCCCTAAGGTTTTGTAGAGTTTGCAGGCTTCACTGGGGTCAAGAGCCTGAAAAGAGTCACTGGATGGGTCGGTAAAGTCACTGAGTCGGCCTGGAGTGGGAACGGGGAGGGAAGGATTAGTAGGATCATTGTTGTAGCAATTGTCATCGGGGTTGTAAAAGATTAGATTTTCTTCGGTGCCAGGAAGACAACGTCCAGTAGCAGGGTCGGTATTGACCAAAGATAGAGTGGGGTTTTGTTCCATGGTGATAGCAATGTCTTCGAGTTGAACTTTTTGACCGTCATCTTGATCGGAGTCGGTGACTGGTTTGGCGGAACCACCGTCGTACCAAGCAACTTGTTCATTACTGACAACTCCACCACCGGAGCCATTGGCTAATTTGACCGCTTTGACCAGTCTTTGGCCAACGAGACATTTGAGGACATCTTCGGGCATATTTTTGTTACCGGTGCCAATTGACCCTTCAGCATTGTCCGGAGTATAGGACATAAAGGAGCGGTTGATACTATCAGTGTTGAGAAAATTCTTGGGATGGCTGTTGGTGGCTCGGTCGCGACCAAGGGCGGCAGGATTGGTCCAAAAACCTTTGTTGAATATGGGGGGACGGCCTTGGATTCGATTGACGTCGTAGGGGACAAAGGTAGTAGTTTGTTCACCAGTATTGGGATCAGTGGTGGTTTTTTCTTCAGGTTGGAAAGTTTGGGAAATGGTGAATTTACCGGTGCAAACTAGACCGACACTATTGGGATAATAGATGGAGTCATCAGAGAGAGCGGTGTCTGCAGGAGGTGAACCAGGGTCGGATCGTTTGATGATAATTGGGTTGAGAGCCAGAGCAGGAAAAGTAAAAAGTAAAAAGTTAAAAGTTAAAACAATAAATATGAAAACAGGTTTCATTTAGTGGCTGGGGATAATAAAGTTGGTAACGTCGGCACCGGTAATTTTTTTGATGAGTTGAAGAATTAGGTAGGAAGAGACAACACCAACTAACCCAAGAATAGACATGGTAAGAGTGGATGAGGCAGTGGCAACTCGTTTTTGATCACCACTACTAAAAAGATATTGAAAACCACCATTGATAAACATGACAAAAAAAATGATACCGGCGAGACCAACTATGACTTGGAGGATGTTACCAAAAAGACACTCGAGACCTTGGAGAGTAGCGACATCGCCTTGAGCGAGGCATTTTCCAGACCAGGTGGATTGGGCTTGGGCTGGAATAGCGAAAGAAAAAAGAAAAAAGTAAAAAGTAAAAATAAATTGGAAAAAACGATTTCTCATGGGTAGATTATACAAAATCAACGTTGATTTACGAAATATGATTCATGATTTAAGAATAGAACAAAAATATCCCCGAGAAATCGGGGATATTTTGATTTGTGATTGATTCCTTGGTTATTGGAAGGAAGGAACTTTGAATCCAGAGAGAAGCTGAATACCGAAAACGGTTTCGATGAGCTTCATAATGGCAAAAGCAGCAAAGACAATAGCCAAACCAATGAGGGCATTGGTGATTTGGGCTCGGGCGGCTTCGACGGCTTTTTGATCACCTTCGGACATGACCCATTTGAGACCACCCCAGATGAGGATGAAGAAGAAAACCAGGGCGACAACCAACATAACTAAACTAATGGCACCGGAAATGATACCACCAAAGGTTAATTTGGTAAGGTTGTTCCAATTGCTGTCGTTGGGAATCAGTTTGATATCTTGGGCGTAAACCGGAGCAGCGATAGCTGCGTATTGGACGAGATCTTTGAACTTTTGGACCATAATAGGTGTGTTTTTCAATAAATTATTAATAATTAGCTAATTGTAACAGTAAAGTAAATAAAATTAAAGTGTAGGCCAAGTGATGGTAAGAGTGCTTAGTCCAGGGATACCAAGGACTATACCGACAAACTTGAGGATGGCAAAAATAGAAAAAACGACAAACAGACCGATGGTGGCATAAGTCATTTCATTCTTGCCTGACTCCCACCTTTTGGGATCACCCTCAGAGGCGATCAGGTGATAGCCAGCAAAAACTATGTGCCAAACATAGTAAATTATGCCGACAATGAAAAAGATGGAAAAAACGGTTGAAAGGACGCTGTTAAAATAGGTTTTGGGAGCTGTAGAAGAGGTACAGTTTTTGAGAATGGGATTGCAAATGACCGCATGGACTGGGGTAGAAAAGTAAAAAGTAAAAAGTAAAAAGTAAAAAGTGGAAATTAGTTTTTTCATATTTAGAGACCCATTTGGGTGAATAAAGCATTAATGTCGAGGACATTGGTGATACCAGCCAGGGTGGCAATGAGAGAACCAAGGCCAACAGCAACGATAACAATGGTAAGACCAAGGACACCATTGGTGAGTCGGCTACGGGCAGCAGCCATATTTTTTTCGTCTCCTTGGGAGTTAATGTAAGAATAACCGGCGAGAATTATTTGAATGGCAAACCAAATAACAGCAAAGATGGTGAGAACACCAATTACTTGACCAACTATTTTTTCAAGAGCAGCGACACCGTTGCCAGCAGGTTTGACACCTGGGCCAATGATTTCGGGAACATTAACATCAGCGAGTAGGCGATTAGGGTCCATAAATGACTGGGGCTAAAATTTTAATCCCGGTAAATCTTTCGACAACCGAGGCAATTACAAAAGCGGAGGCAATAATAACCATACCGAGGATACTCTGCCAGATTTGGGTCCAAGCAGTGGCGGCAGCTTTAGGGTCGCCAGCCGAGTTGATATAAGCATATCCAGCTAGAATTAGCTGGATGATCATATAGATACCACCAATAGTACCGGCGAATTTTAGGACATTACCTAAAAATATGAACAGGCCCTGACCGTTGGGACTGGCGTATTTGGGGAGTGGGTTGGTGATGCCACCGATGACGCCTTGAGCTTGCGCTGGCAGCGCAGAGTAAAAAGTTAAAAGTAAAAAGTTAAAAGTTAAAAAAACTTGTTTCATTTATTTATAGTCCGGAGTTTAATATTTTTAGACCAGTAGTAACTTCAACTATTTGAACTATGAAGTAAGCGGTGATCACAATGACGAAGCCAATAATAGCGTCGGTTACTAAGGCTTTGCCTTGAGCAGACTTTTTGGAATCACTACTGCCTGCGCCAATTATAACCATTAGACCGCCAAAAATCAAAAGAATAAGTAAAATTGTGCCAGCAATGGTAAATGAGTTTTTTACGATTACCGAAATCAATGATGAAAGAGTGGGAAAAGTTTGTGAGAGAGTTTTACCTGTGCCAGTGGGTGGATCAATAGCGATGGCGAGGAGGCGATTCATGGCGTAATTATACAATTAAATTACAAATTACAAATTTCTAATTACTAATTGATTATACAATAAAATAAAACCGCCGAATATATCGGTAAAATTTGGTATATTGACTGGTGTAAAATGATGTTATAATACGCTCAATTAATTATAAAAAACTCCCCTACTCTTTATGAGAAAAATGTGGATCTTTGTGTGGTTTTTGTGTCTAGGGTCTTTGAGTATAAGTGCTGATGCCATTGAACGGATCAAGGTGTCACCAACAGCAACAATGACCGCAATAATGGAAACAGCTGTGGGGGAGTCAACACATCCAGTAGTAAAGATTGAGAAATGGAATGGTTTAAATACAGTAAAAGTAGCTTCAAAAGTGGCCATGAGTCGGGGGGTGTCTGAGATCACCATAGTATTGTTGCTACTTCTACCACTTCTAGCCACCTTAATATCGGTACTCCACTATATATTTGGCTTTTCTGGATATGGAATTTTTATACCATCAATGATTGCGGTAGCATTCTTGGCTACTGGGGTGACAGTTGGTCTGCTTTTATTTGCAATGATTTTAGTAATGTCACTTCTTAGTAATGTGATGTTGAGAAGGTTCCGACTACATTTTTGGCCATCAAGAGCGATTAACCTGGTGTTTATATCATTGGGAACTTTGGGACTGATGTTGGTGATGTCATATGTTCCGATGGCGGAGATGAGTAAAATTTCTATTTTCCCGATACTACTAATGGTATTGTTATCAGAGGAATTTGTGAGAACTCAATTGGCTAAGAGTCGAAGTGAAGCTAAGAAGTTGACTTTGGGAACACTAATTTTGGCCGGGGTGGGAGCGGGAATGATGAGTGTAAGAGAGGTTCAAGAAGCGGTACTTTCGTATCCAGAATTGTGTTTGTTTACTGGACTCTTGATAAATCTTTTAGTCGGGAACTATAGTGGAATTAGATTGTCAGAAATAAAAAGGTTTGGAAAAGCTATTCGAAAGAAGGGAAGTATGAAGTAAGATTTATGATTTATGAATAGAACAAAATGTTTGGAATTAACCTTAAACAATATAGACAATTTTTGACTAAAAATGAGCGGAATAAGGTATATCTAAGAAAAAACAGCTCATTAGGTAGAGCAATCGCAGATAGTAAGCATAGAACAAAGATACTTTTAGGAAAGGCTGGTGTGGGTGTACCAGCGTTAATAAAGAGATTCAGAGACAGCTTCGAGGTGGAGAAATTTAAATGGGAAAAATTAGATGGTAATTTTGTAGTTAAACCGGTATCAGGATATGGGGGGGAGGGAATACTGATAATTAGAAAAATCCTAAATCCTAAATCCCAAGTCCAAAATAAAGAGACGAGGTGGCAAATGATGGATGGGAAAATAATCTCGGAATCAGGAATAAAAAACCACTGTCAAGACATATTAGCTGGAAAATACAGTCTACATGGCATGCCAGATACAGTACTAGTAGAAGAACGAATAAAAATTCATCCAATGTTTTTGGCGATTACAAAGTCGGGGACTCCAGATATTAGAGTTATTGTTTATAACAAGGTACCAGTGATGGCGATGTTTAGAATTCCAACTGAAAAAAGTAAGGGTAAAGCAAACCTGCAACAAGGAGCGATGGGTCTTGGGGTAGACCTGGCAACTGGAATTACCACTTTTGGAATTGAGGGAAAAAGTGAAGAGATAAAAAAATTATATGACAGTGGTAAGAAGAAGTGGATTAAAGTCAATGGAATTAAAGTACCTTTGTGGAGAGAAATACTTGAAACAGCGGTAAATTGTCAGAAGGCAATACCAGGGCTGGGGTTTTTGGGAGTGGATGTGGTGTTGGATAAAGAAAGGGGCCCCATGGTGTTGGAGGTAAATTCGCGTCCGGGGTTGTCAATTCAAATATGTAACAAAGCTGGATTAAAACAGAGAATGGAGAAGGTGGATGATATCGACGTGAGAAGTACAAACCATGCAGTGACTTTGGCAAAGTATTTGTTTGGTGAAAGTTTTTTTGAAAAGGTAGAGCAGAAGGAAAAAATAAAAACAGTGGAGCCTTTGGAAACAATTAAAGTAAAAATTCCTAAGGGATTTCGACCGGAACTGAGTAAAAGTCCGATTTTACGCATGGGTAAACATCGAGTGGTAGAAGTGAGGGCGAAAATTGATACAGGAGCGTTTAGAAGTTCGATTGATGTAGTCTTGGCTGAAAAGTTGGGTTTACTCCAAGATAATCGGGTACTATATTATCGACATTACCGATCATCCCTGGGGAAAAATAAAGATCGACCAGTAGTGGGAGCAACTTTTTGGCTAAATGGTAAAAAGGTAACTACGGCGGTAAACGTAGCCGATAGAGCAAAATTGAGGACAAAATTTCTCTTAGGTCGAAAAGACTTGGAGGGTTTTCTTATTAGTGCAAAAAGAGAAAAATGATTTATGATTTAAGATTTATGATATATGAATAAAACAAAAAAACAGACAAAGGTAGCATTATTTTTTGGAGGAATGATAAGTCAACACTTGGTAATGATCCGTAAGGCAGCTAAAAAATTAGGAGTGGATCTTGACTTGGTTTCCTACAACAGAGTCTGTTTTGACAGTCAGGAAAAAAGAGTAAAAATTCGGGGAAACTTGGGAAGATGGGGGAGTGCTGAGGAATGGATCAACTTGGGAGATTATGACGTTCTTTTTTTTCGGACAACCGGAAAACACTGGGAAGAAGTAGATTTGGTGGTTAAAGAGGTGAAACAGATGAATGGTAAAAAACCAGTGATTGTTGATCCAATCATTTTAAATGGAAAACCCTCAATGGCTTGCAAAGCATACCAAATGTTGGCACTGGGTGAAGCAGGGATTGATGTACCAAGAAGCATTTATGGAAGTTTGTGGTATTTATACGATACAATGAAAGAAATATCCAATAACCAAATTTCAAGAAACAAACAATTACCAATATCCAAATTTCAATTTCCAATAATAATTAAAGGGTCAGGAGGAGATCGGGGGACAAGAGTATTTAAAGCAGACAACTTAGGAAAAATGGAAATTTTGGTAAGAGATTTACGAAAAACTGAAACAGAAGAAGGCAAGAGATATATGTTGCAGGAATTTATTCCAAATGATGGGGATTTTAGAGTATTTGTATTGGGTGGAAAAGTGTTAGGAGTGATGAAGCGTTCTGCAAAGCAGAATTCAACAGAATTTAGAAATAATTATAGCGCGGGTGGAAGTGTTGAAGTGGCGGAATTACCGGTGGAAATAAAACAATTGGCGGTAAAAGCGGCTAAGGCATGCGGTCTGGCTGTGGCTGGTGTTGACGTGGCTTTTAGAAATAACGATCGAAGCCGACCGGTAATCTGGGAAGTAAACAAAGGGCCACAGTTTAAGGGGTTTATGGAAGCGACTGGGATTGATGTACCGAGAGAGATAGTTAAATATTTAGTTAGCTTACGTGATAATTCTCAATAATCTTTTTTCTCGCTAGTCAATGTGCGGCGCATGTTGAAGGCTTCGAAAAAAATATTTTCGAATTATTACTTTTTATTAATATATATAGTATATGAACAAAAAAATCGTTACATTTACAATGTCTTTGAAGCAAAGCCAGTTTGAGGTGAATCGACTTGAGGAAGAGGCTAATAAGCTGGGAGTGGAAGTAAACCGAGCGTTATACCGAGACTTAAGATTTGATCTAAAGAACGAAAAGCCACGAGTATTGGTTAAGGGAGAGGAAGTTACAATGGAGAATACTATAGGAATGTGGTTTAGGGTGGCAGGGACAGTTAGTGGAAAATACACCGAGGGTAGAAATTTGGCGATAAGAATGTTAAAGAATAGAATATTTTGTGCCAATCATGCGGGATACTTGGAATGGACAAGAATGGGAAAGATTAGTCAGCATGGGGTGTTTTTGGGGAGTGGGATACCAATCGTACCAACTAAAGTTATCTATTCAAGAGCACAAATTATAGAACTTAGAGATGAAATGGAGAGAGATTGGGGGTTTCCAATAATTGCTAAACACGAGAGGGGTTATCAGGGGAAGAGTGTAAAAAAGTTCGACAATGCAAAACAAATGGAAAAGTGGGCAAATAAAATTCAAGAGAAAAACCTAGGTATGTTTTTATGGCAAAAATTTTTGCCAACCAGATGGGATATTCGGGTAATAGTTCTGGATGGTAAAGCTATGGGAGGAATGAAAAGATCGGCTGTTGGAAACGAGTTCAGAAGTAACTACAGCTTGGGTGGAGAAGTTCAAAAATGGGAATTATCAACTGCCGACTCTGAATTGGCGGAAAAAGTGGCTAAAATTTGTGGTCTAGATTATTGTGGGGTAGATATTATGAAAGATGAGAGCGATAAAAGTTACATTCTGGAAGTTAACCGACAATGTCAATTCAAAGGTTTTGAAGAGTCTACTGGCATTAATGTGGCCAAACTAGTAGTTGAAATGTTCATGAAAAGAGCATAGATTAATTGTATGAGGAAAAGTTTGTTGATTACTTACTTGGTTTTGACGGTGGTTTTTGGTTTTAATTCGAGGGTGATGGCGGTAGGTGAACCAGCTAAAGAAGGTCAATTGTGTGGTGGAATTGCAGGGATAATCTGTGCTAGTGGATTGACATGTAAATATTCGAACAATACTGGAGTGGACAGAAGTGGGGTGTGTGTTAGAGTCTTAACTCCGACACCAAGAAGACCAGCCCAAGAAGGTCAATTGTGTGGTGGAATTGCAGGGACAATCTGTGCTAGCGGATTGAAGTGTGAAATGAATCGGTGTGGAGATGGTGGTCAGAAGTGTCCTGATGGATCCGGGGTATGTGTGAAAATGGCAACGCCGACACCAGTTAGGTTGGCGCAGGAAGGACAGGTGTGTGGTGGCATATCTGGGATAATGTGTGCCAGTGGACTAACTTGTAAATATTCGAGTAATACAGGAACAGATAGAAGTGGGGTATGTGTGAAAAGTGTGGCGAAGGTAACTCCAACTTGTGTACCCAGACCAGCATGTTTGGACTTACCAAATCCATGTCGAATGCCGGAATTACCAGAATATTGTCGAAAACCGAGAGTAACTCCAACCTGTGTTCCAAGACCGGCGTGTTTGGATTTACCAAATCCATGTCGAATGCCGGAATTACCAGAATATTGTCCAAAGAGAGGGGTGAAAGGTGACGCTAATGGTGATAGTAAAGTTGATCTGGCGGATTTTTCTATTTGGAAGAAAGAGTATATAGGTGAGATAAAGACAAAGAGAGCTGATTTTAACGGTGATAGTAAAGTTGATCTGGCGGATTTTTCTATTTGGAAAACTGGTTATTTAGTTAATATTAAAAAATGAAAGGAATACTGAAAATATTGTCGATGGTGATCTTATTGGCTGCTCTGGTTGGGGCGGGTATTTTGGTAAAAAATAACCAAGAAACAAGGAGGGGAGCTGCGGCGAGTGAGACTAGTACTCAGATATTGCCGGATAAAGTAACGGCTGGAGTGGGGAAGTCGATTGGGGTTCAGTTGTGGGTTAATACGGGTAAAGTGACTGATAAATTAACTGGGACAGAATTAAAAGTCTCATATGACTCAAAAATGTTGAAGTTTACAGGGTTTACAGCGGCATCTAGTGATTACACACTAATTAACGACCCTGGGACGATGGCGGCTAATACTGGAGTGGTTGATGTGCGGATGGTGGCAATGGGCGTTGAGAAAGGGGGGGCGATCAATTTAGGAAAGTTGAGTTTTTCAGTTTTGACCAGTGATAGTGGAAAAGTGGTAGTAATGCCAGGAAGTAAGTTAATGATTTCAGGTCAATCAGCAACATGGGATGTAGCAAAAAATAATCCAAGTGATATATCAACTGGTGGAGTTACTGCAACAAAAATACCCACCAAGATTCCGACTGTGGGACCAAGTGTTATACCAACTGTGTCGGCTGGTCTTTGTGGTTGGTGTGGAATAAATTGCCAGAGACTAGATCCTTTGGCTGACTGTCCTGCTATAGCTTCACCGGTGGGTAAGGTATGTAAAGAAGTGAGAGGAAGCTGTGTAGTCCAAAATAAATTAGCACAAGAGGGAGAGTTGTGTGGTGGGATAGCAGGAATAATGTGTGCCAGTGGACTAACTTGTAAATATTCGAGTAATACCGGAGCGGACAGAAGTGGGGTGTGTGTGAAGACAACATCTCCAACTCCGACAGGACAAGTAGCAAGGTGTGGTTGGTGTGGAATAAATTGTCAGAGACTAGATCCTTTGACTGACTGTGTCGCAATGGCGCCTCCGGCGGGAAAGGTGTGTCGTGAAGTAAGTGGAAGCTGTAAGATATTACCTAATATAACGCCAACTCCGGTGGCGACATGTGGACAAAGATGCACAACAAATGCCCAGTGTAAGGGAGGACTGACATGCTCACCAATTTGGTGGCCATGCGGTACAATGCCTTCAGTTGAGGTGATGGCCAAACTACAGGCAAGTGAAGGTTTAAGTAAAATACTGGTTGCCCAGATGATTAGAGAGTGTCCGGCTGTCAAGTCGGTTTTGCCAACTGGATATGCTGGAATGACACTAGTCAAGATGCCAACTTTTTACGGTGTTTGTCGAAATCCTAAGTGTACGTCGAGTCTAACTTGTGGTTGTGGTTTAGGAGTAACGCCAACACCAACGATTAGACCAGGTGAGAATATTGGTACATATAGTATGCAATTTTCTAGGACACAAATGACAAAAGGAGAAGAGGTAATGTTGAATTTGGCGGCAGATGTGGGCGGTAATAGAAAAATATCAGCTGTTAACGTCAAGATAAATTATGGCGGAGCAAATTTTGATGTAGTTGATATTCAACCTGAAGGGAGAGGGGTTGAAGTTAAAAAAATAATTGATCCTGTGGCAGGAACGATAACACTGTATTACACCTGGAGCTTGCCGGCTGATAGATTGTTTAATCGGTATACAGTGGCGAATATTAAATTGAAAGCCAAATCTGCAGGTGTAGTAAGTGCGACTTTTGATTCAAGTTATAAGCATGAGATATCAGGGCTTGATGAAAATGGTCGGAGCGTTGGTTTTAAAGTAGCTACTTATAGCAGTGGACCAGTGTCGATAACTGATGGCACGCTTGTTTGTAAGCAATGTGCCGATTCAGCAAGCAAATCGAAAGGTGATGCTAACTGTGATGGTCAAATAAACTCGGTTGACTTTGAGATATGGCGGAGTGAAATGTTTGATCAAGGTGGCTTAGCTGGTGATACAAAATCGACATGGATGGCTGACTTTAACTGCGACCTTAAGGTCAGTGGTATTGATTTTGAGATCTGGCGGAAGACAGTGTTTCAATAATAGTTAAACAAGAACATGACTAAATTAATAGTAATAGTGTTGGTAGTAATAGTGTTGGGGGGGGGTGTAATTGCTAGGTATATGATTCGACCTGAGGAAGTGGAGATGAATCAGGTTAATGAGCTGGTTGAAAGCGGGGCGATGGCGGTGGTTGAGGGAAGCGAATTAAGAATAAATGTAGCAAAAAAAATATCAATGGTTGATATAACAGTAAAGTTGTCTGAAGGTGTGATTGGTGGATTTGAGACGAATAAGGAGGTGTTTAATTCCGAGTTGTTGAATAGTGTAGGGGAGGATGGCAGTTTACATCTAGTTCTGGGGATCATGAAAGCAACAAATGAGTTGCCTGACGGTGATATTTTGGTGGGGAAGTTGGTTAATAGCGATGAACCTAATGGACAGATTGAGGTGAGTGGAAAAGTAACTGTATCGTCGGATGGCGATAGTCCACCGAGTGAGGTGGAAGTTGGTACAGGAGGAGTAAATGATGCAGGTGAGTAGAGTCTGGTTGATGATAAACTTGGTCTGGGGATTAGGGTGGATACTGACTTTTCCGGGACAGATTGAGGCCTATTTGGGGAAGGTTGAGGGATATATGAGTCCATCGACAGAGGTGTTAAACGTTGGCGAGAAATTGTCAACCAAGGTAATGTTGAATACAGGATCAAGTAAATTATCAGTAGTCTATCTTAATTTACAAATCGACACTTCAAGATTGAAGGTGACAAGTGTTATCGTAAATAGAAATGTATTTTCAGGCGTGTACATGGAGAAAGAAAGTGGCGGAGTGGTAAGTATATACGGGACTAGTTCGAAACCAACTGGAGAGCTACCTTCTGGTGTGGTTGAAGTGGGAACGATAGAAATGGAGGCATTAGAAAAAGGGAATGTCATGGTAGGTTTGAAGAACTATGAAATTACTGGCCCAAGTAATAGTAATGATTATAGTTACCAACTTGCGTGGCAAGTGCCAACTTATGTTGTAGACAGTAGGGTGATGGTGACTCCGACTGAAGTGGTGGGAAACGGAACGAATGGAATTTTGAAGTTCAGAATGGCGTATTCTGGAGTAATGGAGGGTTCTAGTTGTTCGAATGACTGGCCAGTGAATGTAACAGTGATGAGTGGCGGTCAGAGTAAGATTTATGATAAGGTATCAGTAGTTGAAGATGGTGGGGAGAATGGTAAAAAAATTTTTAAAGGGGAGGTGTTGTTGGATGGGTTTACTCCAAAGCAAGAGATAGCGGTCTTTCTGAAAGGACCAAAACATATTCAGGTTAAGTATGGCAGGAATGGTCAATCTGATTTTTATAACGAACCGGGTGGGTCACTGAGTGTAGAGAGTAATTCTGCGACGACTCCAATTTATGATTTGACAGGTTATCCTTTGATGGCAGGTGATGTGGTTGGTCGGAGTAGCCAGCAAGATGGGGTAGTGGATGGACTTGATTTTTCTTACGTTAAAACAGAAGTAAACAAAAGGACTGAAGGCAATGGTCTGTTGGCTGATATGAATGGCAATTGTAAACTAGAATCACAAGACTTAACTCTACTAATGTTGGCGATGAAAGATAAGCAAGAGCAATTGTATTAGATAATCAAAATCCTTCTGGTATAATCTGATAGTAATTTAAGGGCAATTAGCTCAGTTGGTTAGAGCACCGTCCTGATAAGACGGGGGTCGATAGTTCGAGTCTATCATTGCCCACATGGTTCGTACCGTTGCAAAAACGGTCACCTGAATTTTTGTTTTAATGATTGAAATTTTGTCTCGTTTTGAATTGCGATTTCAGGCTTAATGGTACTTTTCGGGTGCTTTCCCCAACAGAATTTGGTTAATTAGTTTCATTTTTCTC
>JACPHO010000003.1 GCA_016188545.1 Candidatus Shapirobacteria bacterium
ACACCAACAACTCTTTGGAAGGCAGCTTTGCTCATCTCAAAGACAAAGTACGACTTCATAGAGGTCTAAAAACAAAGAGAAAAATGAAACTAATTAACCAAATTCTGTTGGGGAAAGCACCCGAAAAGTACCATTAAGCCAAACTTTCCAAGGTATTACTACCAGTCGCCGTCGGAAATGTTAACCCGGGATGGCGCTTACACTGATAACGATGTATCGTCTCCTCTCTTGCAAAGATCCTAAACCATCTCCTTTTATCCATTTCAACTTTATTATCAGGTTTTTCTGGATCCAGTATAGAAATAGTTCCTTCTAAACCATCAACAAACTGATTCAAAAAGCTTATCGGTAAGGCGATCTTATCAACCGGGTGCGGAACATACCCGGGCAAATTTCCTCCTTCTGGAACCACAACATCATCCCAAGAATCTCCTGTAATATTTAGGTATCTCTTAACATCATCAACACCCTTACTTAATTCGAGTGAAATAACATCCATAACATCGCCACCCACTTCCAAACCTCTTTTCTTTAACTCAACCCACTTACCAAGCGATAGAGGATTTGAGTCCTTCATTTTGGAACCTTATTTACACATCATCGATTCGATACTGATCATCTCATTCACCAATTGATCAGTTGTCTCACCATCTAACCCACCTCCACTTAACTCAGTCTCATACTCAGCCAAAACTACTTGTGCTTCTTCAGTGGGAATACAACTACTCTCAACAACTTGGGTTTCTTCTCCCAAGACTTCTTCAGATGAATAACTAAATTGTCCTTCAATTTCATTATATGGAGCTTCTAAGGCAACCTCTTCACTAATTCCACTCTCTGGTAAAACTACTTCTTCTGCAAACTGAACTTCATCTCCTAAAACCATAGGTTGATCTTGAATCATCTGACCCACCTCGACAAAACGAAGAGGAATCAAAGCCATAATTGCAAATACAAAACTAACGATCAATGTACGAGTATTTCTTGATGTGTCATTCATAACATCAGTCTAAATACTTTTTATCAGTTAGTCAAGGACAACAATTGTACGGCAAAAATAGAAAAATAGACCCCTAATATGAAAAATCTGTTTTGTGCCTAGTGACAATAGATGACTATGACAATCAAATTTATAGGCTAAGCAACTATAATGAATTGGCTTATCCCACCAAACATTATTAGTCAAAAAACACTTAGCAATCACCTTACGTTTTTGCCAACTAATCAAATCTCATTTTCCTGTTTTATATATACTTTATTATCAAAATAAAACTTTATGTATATAAACAGAACATAATCATTTTATCCTGTAACAATAAACGATCCTAAAAAACTCACATCACGGTATAATATATAGTCTTTACAAAACGGCGGGTTTACCTCGATTCGACTAACATCGAAGCGGGCTTGCCTCGCCGAAGTCCACAAAGCGGACGAAGTGAAGCGGGCTTGCCTCGCCGAAGTCCACAAAGCGGACGAAGTGAAGCGGGCTTGCCTCGCCGAAGCTTCAGCGAAGGCGGGGATTGGCGCAATTGGCTAGCGCGCACGGTTCGGGATCGTGAGGTTGCTGGTTCGAATCCAGTATCCCCGACAAAATCCGCCATGTTTATCTAATGGCAGATATAATACTGGATGAGAAGTTTATGGTGAGCGTAGTCGAACCAAATCCAGTATCCCCGACAAAATCCGCCATATTTATATATGGCGAAATGCTTTTGTCCCCATAGTTCAATGGATAGAACGGAGGTTTCCTAAACCTTAAATGGCAGTTCGATTCTGCCTGGGGATACGCTGAATCCACGGTTCGACTTGCCCGCCGTAGTCCAAAGGACGAAGGAGGGTTCCTGGTGGGGATACAAAATATGCTGAGTATTAAGATAAAAAAGTTCGACACGCTAGACTCGACATCTAGTCGAGGCTGGTTCTGCCTGGGGATACTTACAAAAATAAAACATCATATTCCATCAAACTAATCCTTAGTCTCTTAAACATACGTTTTCACCCCAGGTCCACTCTTCTTACCTTTTCGTTGACTAAAAAAAATAATTTGCGATTTTCCTAAAAAATCTTTCCTCGAAAAAAAATAATAACATCTTTACAAAAAAGTATCTTCACTGACATTTTTTCCAACAAAATAATGTTTTAAAACATTTTCACCGTCTTTCTCCGCAGTAATTAGCTTAACTACTTCTCTTTATCCGCACCTTCTCCGACTACTACCGCATAAATATTTACACATAGTTACTATATATTTTACAAATTTATAACCGCAAATGCTCTAAAAACCAAACTTACTTAAATATATCTAATAATTCCTATTTCTATCATATTTTCCGCATACAAGTACTATTTTTTCCTTACCAACTCACATTTTTTACCTTTTCATTTCCACGCCGATAGTTTTCTGCCAACATTGCTCTGCGGTATATGACACTCCCATCGACTATATCGAAATATTCCTCTTATATCCTGAACCTAGAAACTATCTGTTCCCTGTCCTCTCTTTTGCTTGTAGATCAGCTCACTTTAATGCCTGATTACTCAACTTGGGTATGTCTTATCAATGTCTGGAAACATCCATTAAATTATAATCTCTACATACGTAGCAGTGAAAGTGTGTCTTTGCTAAATTCACGTTATGACAATCATTGGGTTATGACAGACCCTACCTAAATTCCTAAGCCACTACAATATTCACCATTCGACCCGGTACGAAGATTTCCTTAACGACTTGTTTGCCTGCAAGCCATGTTTTGATTTTTTCTGATCCCTTTGCCATCTCTACCATTTCTTTTTCATCATTAGACCTATCTCTATCAACTACTAGCTGATCTCTTAATTTACCGTTAATAGCTACTGCAACAGTTACTTTCTCATCTGCTAAATACGCTGGGTCAGCTACCGGCCACGATTGTTGGTGTACCGACTCGATAACAATATCGCTTTTCTTATTTACATCATAATGAAGCCAATACCACAGCTCCTCCGCTGTATAAGGTGCAAATGGCGCCAACATTTTAACCAACACCTCCATATCATCTCGAATTAGCTCTATTTTTCTCTTTTCCAAATCATTTAACAGTTCCATTAACTTGGCAATCGCTGTGTTATATCCAAATTCCTCTAAATCTTTGGTGATTAATTCAATCTTCTTATTGATTATTATCATTAATGTGTTTCTATCGCTAGCAAACAACTCTGCATCTTGCGAAATTCCACCAAAATATTCTTTAAATAATTTCTCAAACCTATCCAAAAATCTCTTTACCCCCATCAGTGTCTTTTCGTTCCAAGCCATAGTCCCTTCAAACGGTCCCATGAACATTAGATACATCCGTACTACATCAACCCCATACATGTCGGCCACTGTTTCCGGGACAATTACATTCCCTTTAGATTTACTCATCCTCTGATTATCAGGACCCAAGATCACTCCGTGGGACACTCTCTTATAGTATGGTTCAGGTAGTTCCTTCGGAAATACACCCAGGTCATACAAAAACAGATAAATAAATCGGGAATACAATAAGTGAAGAGTGTTGTGCTCGTCTCCACCGATATAAATATCCACCGGACCCCACTTTTTTAATAGATCAAAGTCTACCAATTTAGTAGCACTATGTGGATCCATGTATCTCAAAAAGTACCAATCTGAACCAGCCCAGTTTGGCATGGTGTCTGTCTCTCTTTTAGCGCTTCCCCCACAAACAGGACAAGTACAATTTACAAAACTATCTATTCTTGACAGCGGGCTTAGTCCATCATCGGTCGGTTCATAAGCCTCCACCTCCGGCAACACTACTGGCAGTTGATCCTCTGGCACCGGAATCCACCCCATATTTTTTAATTTACTTTCTAATTCTTCTTTATTTTTGAATTTTGAATTTTGAATTTTGAATTTTTGATCTTTTGCGCATTTTGCGCAATAGATCATCGGTATCGGTTCACCCCAGTAATGCTGTCGGCTAAATATCCAATCACGCAAGTGATAGCTGACTACCCGCTTACCCCATCCTTTTTCTTCAAAATAGTCCATGGTCTTTCTCATCGCCTCTGTAAAATCCATCTCGTTTAGAAAATCAGAGTTCACCATTTTACCTTTATCGCCCAAATGAACTATAAAGGGTTCTTCGTTTATGTCCTTATCATTCCCATCAATTGAACCCACCACTCTCACAATTGGTATTCCAAACTTCTTAGCAAAGTCCCAATCCCTCTGGTCATGCCCCGGACACCCCTGAACCGCCCCTGTACCTACTGTTGCAAGTACGAAGTCAGTTACCCAAATAGGTATTTCCTTTCCAGTGACATGATTTTTGGCATACAAACCGGAGAACACTCCTGTTTTTATTTTATTTAGTTCAGTTCGCTCCATATCCCCTTTCTTCCTTGCCTCACTAATATATTTTTTTATTTCATCTATTTGTTCTTGGTTGACTCCAAATTTTCCTTCCACTATTTGTTGAACAAAAAGGTGTTCCGGTGCCACCACTAGAAAAGTAGCTCCAAAATTCACCGGGGTAGTTGTAAAAACTGTCAATTTTTGATTAGTCCCAACCACCTCAAAATCTATATTAATACCATCCTTTCGGCCAATCCAATTAATTTGCGCAGTCTTTACTTTCTCAATAAAATCGGTATTTTTTAGTCCATCAGTCAACCTATCGGCATAGTCAGTAATTTTAACGACCCACTGCGATATATTTCTCCGACTTACTTCAGCCCCACAGCGCTCACATTTTCCATTCAGAACTTCTTCATTGGCCAGCCCTATCTTACATGATGGACACCAGTTTATCGGCATTTCCTGTTTGTAAGCCAGTCCTTTCTTAAACAACTGGACAAATATCCACTGTGTCCATTTATAATAATCTGGATCAGAAGTATGCACTTCTCGACTCCAATCAAATGAAAAGGCTAGCTTTTTCATTTGTTGTTTAAAAATATCTGTATTTTCTCTGGTTACTTCCTGAGGCTTTCTCTTTACCTTAATCGCATAATTCTCTGTTGGTAGCCCAAACTCATCAAACCCCATTGGAAACATTACATTATATCCCTGCATCCTTTTAAATCTGGCGTAGACATCCCCTCCAGTAAACGAGAAAGCATGACCTACGTGCAATCCTGACCCACTCGGATAAGGAAACTCTACTAATACATATTTTTTAACTTGCCCGTCCGGAGCGTTAGCGTAGGCGGGTCTATCCTCATCATTATTCCAAGCCTTATATAAGTCTGAGTGTTCCTCCCACCACTTTATCCACTTATCTTCGATAGTTCTAAATTTTTTATTTTCTTCCATAGATAAATTTAACAAAAAGCCCCCACTTGGGGGCCAGCATTGATCCCCCAAAATAACTAGTTTAGAAGGAGGGATACAATTAATAATTTCATTAGCCTATTTTACCACAATCATCTATACTAATAGGCATAATGACCAAAGCGCTGTTATCCTTGTTTTTAGGAATAATGATCTATGCTACTGGTTTTTTTTCCGCCACTCTTTCCAAAAATCCAAATAAAATCAATCCTTTCACTGAATCACGACTTCCTGCCGGCTATAAATATATCAACCCCCTGCTAGAGTGTGACACTGACGCCGTCAGTAGCGATACCAACCTCGACCAACTCCGCAATTCAATAAATAAATACATAGACTCGAAAATAAAATCTAAAGAACTTTCTCATGTCTCAGTCTACTACCGGGATATGAATAACGGCCCTTGGTTTGGGATTAACCAAAATGAGCTCTTTTCCCCTGCCAGTCTCATCAAAGTTCCCCTAATGATCGCCTATTTCAAGTTAGCAGAGTCAGATCCATCGATACTAAGCAAAGAAGTTGTCGCCTCCAGTTCTGCTGATCAGATAGCCCAAAACATCGTCCCTCAAACCACCCTCATTCCTGACCAAAAGTATACTGTACTCCAGTTGATCAATAGTTTAATTATTCAATCAGATAATCAGGCTTATTACCTACTTTTAGCCAATATTGACAATCAATTTCTGGTCAAGGTGTTTGCCGACCTCGGTGTCGATATCAGTCTTGGATTTACCAATCCTAATGGTGATATTCTCTCAGTTAAGTCTTATGCCTCATTCTTCCGCATTCTTTATAATGCATCATATTTGAGTCCTAAATACTCTGAAACTGCCCTTCACATCCTTAATCAAAGTCAATATAAAGATTCTCTGGTGGCTGGAGTTGACCCATCAATCAGTGTCGCTCACAAATACGGTGAACGCAGTTATCTCGAAAATAATGTCAAACAATTTCACGACTGTGGAATTGTCTACCTTCCCGGAAAACCATATCTCATCTGCATCATGACCCGAGGTAACGATTTCAAGACATTAACGACTACTATCAGGGACATATCCCAACAAATTTTCACTTTCGTAAAATAGTTTCTAAGTCTTACGGTGCTTCAACAAAAGGGGTATAGCGTGGCTCATCACTTGCAGAGACTACAACTCTCGTCCTTGGCAGACTAGCAGTCTCCGCTATCTTTCTGGCAGGTAATCTGTGATCCGTATCAACTCGACTTCCGTTTAAAACTACCCCCACAACCTCTCCATGAAACAACGCCATCGCCCCACTTCCATCCTGCTTAACTATCAGCTGATCATAGTCCATCTACACTATTATATCTTACTCGTACCTTAGAGCATTTAAGGCTGAAATCTTCGTCGCCCTCTTAGATGGATACCAGCCAGTGACAATACCCACAACAAAACTAATAGTTAGAATAAACGTTACGAAAAACAAAGGAATATAGCTAATATCGATCAGCCCTTGCCCCTTAAACATCGACACTGAGCTCAGGATCAAAGATAATAGTCGCCCACCTAAATATCCCAGAAGTATTCCCATGACTCCGCCTCCAACACCCATGATCATCGACTCCGCCAAAAATAGTTCCCGCACCTCAGCGATCTGCATTCCCATTGCCTTCATCACTCCCACTTCCCGGGTCCGTTCTAGAAGAGATACTGTCATAGTATTAAACATTCCCAAAGAGGCCACCGCCAAAGCAATTGTTCCCAAAAATCCTAGTAATAGTCGCAGAGTTCCAAACAAGTTTTCGATCTGGGCTACCGTATCTAAGGTGCTCATAGTCCTAAACCCACTACTCTCTATCGATTTTCTCACTCCCAGCACCTTTCCCTGATCCTTTGTTAATACCTTAATTTGGGAATAGTTTTTTACTCCCAACTTCTTAGCATCCCCAATCTGAAAATAATAATAATTTGAAGCATCGTCATCAACCACTGCCTTGACTGTATAATCCGTCTCTTGTGACTGAGTTCTACCACTCGAACCTGGAATCAGTCCATCAGGAATAATATATGACACCCCAAACTTTTGTCCCAAGATTGACTGTTTATCCATTCCAAACATTTTGACAAGACCAGAACTCACATATGCTTCTCCGGAGGGTAGGTCATTAAATACCAGATCCTCTTTTGGCTTAGCCGATTCACCTGTCTTTTTAAGTTCTACCCATTCTACCCCGGCCGAATCAGTTGCCACCACCACATCAAATAATTTTGCCACTGCCGAATCTGATGCGCTCGCCGCTGCCATGGCTGATGGAGATGCAGAACTGGTTGACTCACCCAATACTGACCCACCTCCAACACCCACAAGGTACTCGTTTAGTGTTTTGAAACTAGTCAACTCTTCCCCATCTTCTTCCTTAAGTCCATTATCCCGAACACAACCAATTACCCATCTTTGGGCACCACTATCATCTAAAATGGGAATAGCTGTATCGCTGTCGTCCACTTGCCACAAGGAAGTTTTTAACCTTACCCATGGTGACAACTCCTTTCCACTAACTACATCTTCAACGTATTTCTGGCTGTTCGACCCTAAGTGGTATGATTCCCCCCACACTTTTTCTCCAACTACTCCACCCTCAACTCTCATCATATACCCCAAGTTTTCGCTGGAGCTGTCACATTTTTCAAAGACACTCAGCTTTTCTCCACCAACCGTATTTAACCGATAGATTCCCTCGATAACCCGATCACCGACATTAACCTTAATCATTTCCTGGCTCACCCCAGCCACTGTTCCTTCACCAATTTTGTAGCCAATATCTTTATCTTTAAACTCTGTCCCTGAGATCATCTTTACACCTACCGCTTTAATATACCTTTGGTCAACGCCAAACGCCATGATATCCGACACCGAGTTTCTGAATCTTACTTTTGATACCATCCCTACTACCGGAATAACTTCATCAACATCCCCAATTTCACTGATCTTTTTAATAAATTCGTCGTTCATTTTTAAACTGGACACCTCTCCCAGTCCCACATCCAGCATCTTTAATTCATCAAGACGTGCCACCTTACTAATCACCATCCGCTCCAACCCATAACCAAGTGATACCAAAAATACAATTGCCCCAACTCCCACTGCCACCCCTCCGATAGTCACCATAGCTCTAACTTTTTTCGCCCGCAAATTTTTTAGAGCTAGCTCCACCATGTACAATCTCGACACTTGCCCGCCACCACTTCTATCTATTCGCCTCATCAAGATATTGCACCCTCCCGATACCCGTTTCATCCCCAAAATTCGACCACAACGGTCACACATTTTCTTGAACAAATATAAAAACAGTAATAATATAAACACCACGTAAGACCAAATTGTCATTAACACCGCCTTTACTATTGTCGGTGTTGATCTAACTTTGTTGATACCGGTCAATAAATTAACTAACATATTTCTTCCCACTTGTTTTTAAATAATCACTATTTTGCACCGTTTCCCTACCTCGCTTACCCTTTTTATTCCGTAGACCAACTGCCAACTTTTTAGCTCCTTTTTCGTCAAACTCTTCAACCAATAATCCATCAATGATATGAAACAGTTTAGTTGCATACCGCAGATACTCCAAATCGTGAGTGACCATCACCACCGTTCTCCCTTCATCTTGATTTAGAGCCCGCAGCAGTTCCATTAGTTCATCTCCTGAGACCGTATCTAAATTTCCTGTCGGCTCATCAGCCACCAAAATCAATGGATCAATCGTCAATGCTCGAGCCAAACTCACCCTCTGCTGTTGTCCCGACGATAACGAATTTGGATGATAATTATGCCACCCTTCTAATTTTACCTTACGTAACGATACCATTGCCTTCTCCTCAGCTTCTTCCTGAGTCAGCCCCCGAAGTCTATTTGGTACACAAACATTCTCCATGACATTTAAAGATTTGATCCATATGGGTTGCTGAAAAACAATTCCTATATTATTTTTTCTAAACGTGACTATTTCATCATCCCCCATGCCATAGTAATCCTTGCCTTCCATAATAACTTTTCCCTCGGATGGTTTTTCTAAACCCAACAACGTATGCAGCAGTGTTGATTTTCCACACCCTGACGGTCCAAAGATTATCGCAAAGTCACCTTTATTAATTTTTAAATCAATTCCCTTGAGTACTTCCACCACCTGGTTACCCACATCAAAACTTTTTCTTATCCCTTGAGCCACTACCAAATTAGACGCGTTATTCTCTACTCTAGTTATTGTTTTCCTGTTTAGTGTTCTCATTGTGCTATTTTCCCTAAACTTCCAAAAAATCCAAAACTTTTAGATAAGCTGTTAACCACCAGATCTAGGGCTGACTTAGTTGCCTTCGGGGTTACCGTCACATTGTCAAATGATTCCACTTGATTCCCAATCCTATCCTTAGATAATATTCTCAAATGGTATACCTGGGAAGGTTTCAGATCAGTAATCGTCACGACATGGTTCAAAGTAAAATTACCATCTTCCTGGGTTCGATTGGGATAATCTGAACCAGTACCTTCACCATATTCTACCTGACCAGTCGATGGCTCATCGGTGTTCCAATAAATAATTATCTGGGCCTTGGTAGCTTCTCCTACTCCACTCACCGCCCCTTCAACCCGCATGTCGGTAATTAGTGGAGGGCGCAAGTCAGTTGATGTCTTGAACTTACTAGTACTCATCTTGGCTTCATTACCTACTTGGTCTTTACCTCGTACCAATATTACGTAGTCGGTCGCATCAAGTAGATCCTTAATCAACATTTGGTGATTAGTCGCCAACGACATACTTACCTGGTCTCTGGTCATTTCCGGACGGCCTTCCGGATAGTAGCTGATGATTGAAGACACACCTGTATTTGTTTTCCATGACACCATGATCGTGGCGCTGGCCATACCTTTTACTTGCTGAATTTTTACTCCCTCAATCTTTGGCATTGGCAGTGTTTCATAATCATAATCATCAGAAGTAAATTTGTTTCCTTCTTCATCTTCCGCCACAATTTTTAGATGATATTTCGTACCCTCTTCTAAGTTGTCCAGTTTTACTGTGTAAGTCGACTCTGTCGTCGATGTCGTTAGCTCTGATACCGATCCATAGGCTGTTGTCTTACCATATTGGATCGATGCTTTCGTGGCATTGCTCAAACCAAACTTTACATAAACTGAATACAAACCAACATCAACTATCTTTACAACCGATACCAACGGTGCAGGGTTTGTCTTAAAACTATACTCAGACGACTCACCGGTATTTCCATCCTCATCAGTCCAGGTCGCTTTATAGTAATAAGTTGTCCCTGGATCAAGACCAGTTAAAGCAATTTCGTGGGCACTTAGCAAGTCAGATGAACCTACTTCTTCACCATAGTCACCAGAACTTTTTCCGTATTTTACAAATGAATTTCCCTTGCGGTTTGTCGACCAAGACACCGTTGCAGTTTTAGTTTTTACTACCGCCGACGGTTCCGCTGAAAGAGTTGGGGGTACACGCCATTTTCCGTCTGGAGTTAGAGCCACGGTTGTGCTGGCCGCACTACACTCATTGGTTGAATCGCAGGATTTTATACAATAATTGTATTTCAGTTGTGACAGACCAGTATCAATATACGATGTTCCGGTTGTCGAGGAAGTATAGGCAAAATCAGTCATACTTGAAGTACAAACCGCCCCAGCAGTGGTACTTCGATACACCTTGTAAGTTGAGATTCCTGATCCACTAGCCTCTGGAGCATCCCAAGTTAAGGCCAACCTCCAACTACTAGTTTCCTTAATTGACACATCGGAAATATCTAAGTTCCGAGCAGTCCCCGGTGCTGAAGTTGCTGCCTCAAAATCAACCGATGCATAGTTGTTGTAGTCAATATTACCTGCCTCATCCATAGCCACCACATACAAAGTATTTACCCCTTTTCGAGTCGCATATGCGCCCTTGGATAGGTAGGCTACAGCCAGCCCCACATCGTTTACATTACTCGCCGACGGAGTTTCATTGAAAGAATAATAATATCTAATTCCTGACTGTTGCCCAAAATATGTTCCCGGGTCGGGGGTCGACCAGGAAAAAGCAAATTCATTGACTGTATTGCTAGTACCCACATCTGGGTAGGTCAATACTAAATCTCGGGGAGCACCTGGTGCTGACGAACTATAATAGTACGATGAAGTAGTATAGTCTGATACATTTCCCGCCACATCCTTAGTTCTCACATAGAATGTATTTGTCCCCGATTGATACCCTTGAATTCCTGTTGCCGATGTTCCCACTGTAAACACCTCCGTCGCTCCAACTGCGCCAGTCTTGTAATAGTATCCCTCCACACCTGCTCCGGTGTCACCAGCCCCACTCCAAGTAAATGTAAAACTGTTTGTTGCTGTATATCCAGGAGGATCAGCTGTTATTGTATTTGGGTTACTTGGTGCTGAAGCGTCGAAACCAAAGATGTGAGTCGTTCCGACACCACTTGTCGTATTACCAGCCTCATCGACAGTTTTCATTCGAAAATAATATCTGTTCCCAGTACTCATTCCTGAACCTGTAAACGCTGAGGCTGTTGTGTAAGTTCCCAAAGTTACCGGATCGGCCGTTTCACCAAGTCCGTAATATACATAGTATCCTGCAATACCGGAACCACCATCTCCATCACTTGCTCCTCCACTATCCCCGACTCCTGGCCAATCAAAATAAGGTGCCGTTGTCCCATAAAAAGTGTCAGTTATTAGGGTTGAACCCAGTCCAGACGAATCATAAACTGCTAGACCTGTGGGGTTACTTGGCGCAGTTGAGTCCTGATAATAATTTAGGGTGAAATCATTAATCTCACCAGAATATATCCGATCGCCCGAAGATAATTCAAATTTTATTTGAATATATCGCTTCGCCGCCGAGCCAACCCGATAGTTATAGTTTGTCCCCACCACTTTTTCTGACGAAGCTTCTACCCAACCATCCCATGCCAATCCATCATCAGACGTCCGGGTTGATACCACTAGACTAGTGTTACTCGCCGCACTATATCCCACCGAAAGATTGGCAAATCTAAACACCGCTCCCAAATCATAGCTATCTGTTATAAACGAACCACTGGCTCCTACTGCCGAATTTGCTGTTTGGATAACATAAGAATATAGTCCATTACCATAAGTGTTTGTGCCCGCACCGGCAATCACGTACATCCGATCTCCCGACTGATTTACCACCCCAGCTCCACCGGCTGTAATCTGGGCGGGTGCACTCGTCCCTAAATCTCGCCAAGTATTTGTTCCCACAGAATAGGCAAAACAGTTACTAGTATTCCCTCCCCGACAAGCATACAACGTGTCTCCGATTCCCTTAACCACAAAACCATCAGCTGCAAAAGTCATTCCTGCCGGCAAATAAGCTACCGTCGGCGATGATGACCACAGCCCAACACCCGATAATGGACCGAATCGATAAAAAGCCGTCGTTCCTACCCCTCTGGTCGCGTACAAGTAATCTCCATATTTTTCCAAATCAGCACCGTATTGCATGTTCGCAGGAGTGTTTGGTAATGTCGACCACAATCCAGTATTCACCGAAAATCGATGGAAAGTTGTGGTGTTTCCCCCTCTTATTCGGTAGATATATTCACTTCCATCAAAGGTTAGCGCCGACCCTTCCCCTGCATCCGTTGGCATTGTTCCTCCACTTCCTGCCACATTTGACCAAGCATCTGAAGCGATATCGTAGACCATAAACTTCTTATCATAAATACTCGTTGATGCATAAATTTTTTGATTAACATTGTCATAGACTAGCTCAGCCCCTACATACATTCCCGCCGGAATATCAGCCAATTTTGTCACTTCACCAGTAGTCGCGTTATATCTAATGAATTGGTTGTCCACATTCCCTCTAGTAATATACAAATTATTATTTTCACCTCTAATGATGTCCGCACCATAACTAAATGGCCGATAGTCAGTCCCTCTCCAAAAGCCCCCAAACAAATCCCAATTTGGCACTACCCAGGAGTTTGTCGAAATTTTGTACTTATACATGGTGGTGGAAGTTGCTCCTCGAACCACATACATATAGTCCCCATATCTTTTCATCGATGATCCATACCCCAGCGGTGCCGGTGCCTCAGACATCGTCGTCCAAGTTTGGTTACCGATGTCATATTTAAATAGGAAAGGTTTATCCCAACCAGGATTATAGTAGATCGATCCGGTAGTCGGGTCATGCTCAATTTGAGCTCCATAATATGCTAAGGCCGGTAAGTTGGTTAACGGTGTCCACGATCCGCCGTTAACATCGTAGACCGAAAACCCAGATCTAGTTCCTCCCTGAATGGCATATACTTTTGCTCCAGCGATATCCATCGCCAGATCTCCTCCCAAACTAACTAAATTATTTACAGCCCGCTCAGGTGCTCCAAAATCCACATTAGCCATCACCTCCCAGACATCGTTCTGAGCATCGTATCGCATGAAGGTATCATCACCATTTCCTTTTAAAACATAAATATATCTTTCTCCATCAAAAACCAGGTTTGCCCCCTGATTAACTGGCGAAGGAGTATCTGACGCCAGTGCGTCAGACCAGAGGCTAGCTCCTATATCATATCTCCAGAAAGTATTTGTCGCCCCACCCCGAAGAGCATACAAATATCCACTTGGCCCACTAACAATCGACCCACCTCCCAACACCGTTGCTGGAGTGGTTGGACCAACTGATACCACATCTGTTAATAAGTTATAAATATAAAAAATATTACTCGACCACCCCCGAAGTAAAAATAATCTATCTCCTTGGACTGCCGAATCTCCCCCATCATAAATTCCCGATGGCAGCACACTCAATCTCTCCTGCTGCCAAAAACCTGCAGTTCCTGACAGCCTGATTTTGTCTCCATTTATATCTACTCCTGCTGTTGTTCCCACTGAAAAATCTGCCGACGATGTTTTACTCAAACTAGCAAAGGGTGATACACCGTTATAAACATAGGTGAATGCTTCCCAAGTTTGACTAATATTCCCCGAAGTATCCTTGGTTTTTAAAAGTAGATGATAAGTCCCTGTTACCATCGGTGTCGTCACTAAATAGTTAGGGTTCACTTGAAAATTCCCATTAGTAGTCGGATCAATAGTTGCTGAAGTTCCTGTCCCAAAATATACATAATAACCAGCAATCTCAGTCTGTGTATCAGTTGCTCCACTCCATACAAAATATGGTTGGCTGTAGTTGTAAGTCAGACCACTAGTCAGACCAATTCCCAACACCTGTGACGAAGTTGCAGTTAGAGTGTTTGGATTTGTTGGAGCTGTCGAGTCTCCTTCATAACTCACTGATATTTGATCGACAAGTGGTGTATCCACTCCCCCCGTCGAAGAGCTTAACGTCGCCCCGATTTGCAGGTATCTATTTACAGGACTACTGATTGTTCCACTCGAGCTCTGCCATGACGACCAGTTTGTTTTATCCGAGCTTGACCGAGTATTAACGTCGACTGATGAATCAGCCGGTGTTGTTTTCCCAACCGCCAAACCAGACCAACTCGACACATAACTTAGATCCATCACTCCCGAAGTCCACTGACCAGACGATCGATAGTTATCTGCACCTACTGTAAAACTTCTCAGCCACAATACATTCATCCCTGCGCTCGAATAAATTGTCCCGGCCCCATCCGATTCTAAAGATCCGCCATTGTATGGACCCAAATTATACGCATTATATCCAGGGATTTGAGATAACTGTCGCCATACCCCAGATGATATGTTGTATTCCCAATAGTCCTTTTTATAGTATCCTGCCTGAACATACAACTTACCGTTGTAATACGTCATATCTGTCCCATAGTAAGGCGAAAATGGCAAGTTACCTAGAACCGTCCATGCATTGCTAGTAATGTTATATTTTAAAAATTTTGCAATCCCATTTCCTCCAATATAAAAAAGTTCACTTGTCCCAACCCCAATTATTCTTGAACCATAGCCCGCTTCTGCATCATCAGGTAAATCAGCCACCACCGTATCCTCCCAAGTTTGACCCACCCCAATGGTGTAACGCAAAAATGTTCTTGACAAAGCACCTCTTGTCGCATAGATATAATTACCAGCTCCAGGATAAGCTAGACCAGCGCCATAATTTGGAGCCACTCCAGTCGGTGGTCCTTGCAGACTCGTCCAAGTTCCCCCCACCCCCACACTCGGGTCAAAACTATAAAATGCCGTAGTTCCCGCACCCCGTAGATAATAGATCTGGTTTCCCGCCACAACTCCCTTAGAATCAGTGGACAAAGCCACCTGACCGTTCGCCATTTGTTGCCAGCTGATACCCACACCCATGTTGTACCGATACATATTGGCCGTACCGCCGCGGTTATAGTATAAATAGCCGTTAAGATAGTTAATATCTGACCCCGTCCCTGGTGCTGCTGGTAAATCAGTTGGCCCCGCAAACTGATTGGTCACTGGGTTATATTTCCAAAAATCTTGTGAACCATTACCTCGAAAAACATAGACCATATTTTCCGATGAGTTATACACCGAACCCACATGATAGATTGGCTGGGGTGTTCCTGCCAAACTAGTCCAGCTAGTTGTCCCGATGTTAAATGACCAAAAAGCCGTTGTTCCACTACCTCGAGTCACATAAATCATTGTTCCACCAATATCAATATTGTGATCTTCGTTTACCGCCACCGGTAACACGGCACTCGTCGACCAAAGACTAGTTCCCAGGTCAAAAACATAAAAAGTGGTGGTGTTGTTACCCCTCGGGGTATACATTTTGTTGGTAGTAGGGCTATAAACTAAGTTTGCTCCCAAATAAATTGTGGCTGGAGGATTGTTCACCGAAGACCAACTATTGTTTTCAATGCTATATTTCCAAAAATCGGTTGTATTGTAACCTCTTAGACAAAAAATCTCCGTCCCATTGGTTGCCAATGAAGTACCGCCATAAGTAATATCCGGAAGCATCGCCATTTCTGACCAACTGTTCTCAATAATGGAATATCTGGAAAACTCTTTTTGATATCCTCCAAAAACCGCATAGATGTAATCTCCCTTAACCACCAAATCAGAGCCAGGGTAAGCATAATGCAACGAATCAGCCAGTCGTTCCCAACGATCTTCTTTGGGAAGATAACGCGCAAAGTAGTTATCGGAACTCGCCAATACATAGACATAGTCACCATCAGAAACAATTGCCGCCTGGTCTCCCAATCCCACATTTGGCACCGAGTTCACCCGTGGACCCCAGCTTCCACCAGCCTCCATTTTTAGTTGACCCAACTTGCTTCTCGACTCAGTATCGATATATTTTCCATCATCAAAATCGGCAGAGGTAGTAATGTTCCTATCTAAAGCCAACGCTGATCTACTAATCTTCCACAATCCAAAGCTAAATACCGATCCCACCAAAGACCCCAATAATATAACCACCAAAATTAGTCTTCTGTCAGATAACACTTTTGCTAAAATAATTACAATTTTTCTATTATAAATTTACACTTTTTTGACTATATATACAACCAATTTCATTAATATGTAACGGTTACATCTCCCATATTATCGGTTCTTTTAATTTTTATCCCCCTCTCTTCCAGTCTTTTTAGCACCACTTTTCCAGGATGACCAAATTTATTGTTTTTACCTACTGAAATTACCGCCTCTTTTGGGTTTACCTCATCGAGAAGCTCTTCCGAAGTCGCCATGTCCGATCCATGGTGACTTATTTTTAAAATATCTACTTCATTCGACAAAGATTTTAATTTTTCTTGCCACACCAAACTTTGTTCAACCTCCATCGGAGCGTCACCCATCATAAGAATTTTTACCTGCCTGCCGGAAGGCAGGTCCTTATAACGCAGCACCCCCACTAGTGAATTTTCATTCGAGTCCCCATCGTCAACATTTTTACTCAGTATTTCAAAATCTATCCCACCATATCTGATAATGTCATTCTCTCCTATAATAGTTGGATAAAATTTTTGTTCATCCCCCGCCGGAGGAAGTCGATTACTATACAGTTTTTCAATCTTATAATAACGAGAAATATCCGGTAAGCCTCCACTATGATCGATATCCCAATGACTCAAAACCACTGTTTCAATGTTTTTGTCCCAAAAAGGTAAGTGTCTCGATAAGCAACTGAGCATTCTTTGATTATTCCCTCCAGTATCAATCAACATTTGAAAACTACCGCTGATTATCAGTGCCCCATCACCTTGACCTACGTCACAAAAGACCACTTTCACTTTTGAATCCCCAATGGATCGCCAGACCATCAACAGTAAAGCTACCAAACTAATAACTACCCACCATTTGTATTTCATTGTATTTTCTAACCCAACTCAATATCTTTCGAAGAAATATATGTTTGCGAAGTAACAATTTTCGAGCGAATTGAACGTGCGTCGCACATTCACCTGAGCGGAGAAAATTTGTTACGAACAAAAAACATATTTTCTATTTAACTTGGGTTTCTATTTTCATTAACCAATAAAATAAAATCAAATAATATCCCACTAACATCCACCAATTAAACTCCACCTGTACCCCACTATTCTGTCCCCCAAACTCCGCCACCCTCCTAAGATAAGTCAACGATGGTATCGTCAGCCACAAAATCGCTTTACCCAGTGCCAGCCACCACAACCCCAAAATAATTCCCACTGCACCCACCACGCTAACCACCCCCACCAATCCCAAAACTAGCATGTTTGTCAGTGGTGATATCAAACTTATATTTCCAAAAACTAGCGCTAATATCGGCGTTATCCACACATTTACCCAAACGGTTTGCAAAAATATCAAAGAAATTTCAAAAAATATTTTTTTTAATTTATTTCTTCTGATTCCTAATTCATAATTCCTAATTCCTAATTTTCCTGTCACTATCCCCAAGAACGCCGTTATCGACAACCAAAAACTAACACTAACTATTACCATCGGTTCTCCGATTATCATTATCGTTATTGCCAGTCCTAAACCTCTGACAAGATTATATTTTCTACCCAGTAGTTGCGCCCAATATAGTATTGATAGTAGCAGCATCGCTCGTACTACTGGCACCTCCCACCCCACTAACATTACGTACTTCCAACCCATCACTAGACCCAAAACTATTGCCCATTTTCGGCCTACCCATGACGCCAAACTCTCTATCACACCTCCTATCAACAACATCACATTACTGCCAGACACCACCACCAAATGAATTAGACCACTGTTGATTAACATCTTTTGAAAATCTCTTCCTAATCCGCTCTTATCACCTAAAATTATTCCTGATAATAGCCCAGCTTCTGAATAAGGCATGCTGTTATTAATTACTCCTGACATTTTTTCCTTACTTACTGTTAAAATAAACCAAACTAAGATCAAAACAAACACCACTCTTGCCCATCTCATAGTCCCACCTTATCTTTTATTTTTTCAAACATTTTATCGCCGATCCCTGATACTAATTTCAATTCATTAATATTTCGGAATCCTCCGTTCTTTTGACGGTATTCAATTATTTTTGAAGCGATAGATGGACCCACCCCTTCCAATTTATCCAACTCCTCTATCCCTGCAATATTAATATTTATTAATCCACCATCCACTGCCCCTAAAATACCGGTCGTTTTGGTTGTTTTTGTGTTCTCATTCCTAATTCCTAATTCCTCATTCCTAATTTTTTTAGGTATATATATCTTCTCTCCATCATTAATTCTTTTGGCCCGATTGATATTTTTCTCCACCCAGTCTCGATCCGCACTCGCCGACAACCCTCCCGCCACCACCATAGCATCACTAATTCGACTGTCTCCTCCTAACCTATAAACCCCTGGTTTTATCACCTCACCTGATATATCAAATGTTACTTTATTATAACCTTGTGTAACACTATCGGTTTCCTTACCCTTAATTAATTCTACTTTTGTTTTATCAATTTTCGACTTAATTCCCAACCCTATTCCAACTGTAATTAGAGCCAACCCTACCGCCAGCATTCCATCCATTACTCCAAACTTATGTGAGTTTTCGTACACATTACCAATATACTCCAAAATGCTAAACTGGTATATGCAAAGAAATCCTACCTTATTACTTCTCTTTCTTTCCCCAGTAATTTCCTTTGTCATATCACTCACTCCCCTATCTCACTACACCCCCCAACTCATTGCCCTGTCAACAATTCTTTTTATCGTGTTCATCCGACTAAAGCTCTCCACCATTCCCCTAATTTCCTTAGTCGCATCACTGATAGTTTTTACCTCCGGTGGCCTATCCTCTCCTTTTTACTTTTTAATCTATTTTCTCCTCTTCTCGGCCTCTTTTACTATTTCCCCCATCTTTTCACTTCTTTTTTCACTCGTCCTTGTCTTGCTACTTGGTCAAACTCTTAACAACCCCTCCTCCCTCCTATCTCTGACCTCTTTACTTTTCATTACTCCACTAGTCTGGCTGGTCAGTCGCGAGTCAGTCTCAGCAGCCAAGTCTATCAATACCATCGCCCGGGATGAGACTGATTTTCTGCTCTGGATCAACCTCAAGTTTAAAACCGGTATCACTACTATCATTGATCTCGCTTCTCAACTTCAAAGCACCCCCCTTACCTACACTCAAAGAACCCAGATCAAAAAGATCAAGGACAGCGCCCACTCCCTCTTAAATTCCTCTCAGAAATTAACAACAGAAATTAGCAATGAAGACGGTGAATTATGATTTACGATTTATGATTTATGAATAAACCAAAAAGATTCTTATCTTATTCGTATTTCATACATCATATTTCATACATCACCTTCTGTCTTGTTTTATTCATACTTCTTACATCATACTTCTTACTTCATGTTGAGCGTGTAAGCGCTCAACATTTCACCTCCTCTTCTTACATCATCGACTGGGGAAACTTTAATATCACCTCCGGTAAAAAAGCTTCCACCAACTATTCTCTGACTGATACTGTCGGTCAAAATGCTCCTGGACCTTATCAAAGTACCGGTTATAAGGTCAAATCAGGTTTTCAGTACATCTACGAAACCTTTAATCAATTATCTTTTGTCATTGACAATCTCGATATAAGCTTAGGTAGTCTTACCGCCGGTATTGCCTCAACTGCCACCAATACTGTTACCATTAGCACTCCCTCGGGACACGGTTATCAGATCCTGACCCAATATAACCATCCCCTTTCCCTTACTTCTGGTACTACTATTCCTAATACCAGTTGTGACTCTGGTCTATGTACTCCCACTTCCTCTGCAGTTTGGAGTTCTGCCGCTATCTATGGCTTTGGATTTAATGTCATTGGGATTAATAGTAGCGCGGTGGCCACTGGTATTGGCACTAGCAATTTTTTTTCCAACTCTACCTACTTCCGCCCATTTTCTTCCACTGGACAAGTCGTCATGTCTGAAAGCTCACCGGTTCAAAATCGCTCTGCTCGAGTTTCTTATAAGACCAATATCTCTTCTACTCAATCGGCCGGCAGTTACCAAAATGCCATAATATTTACTGCAGTTCCTAATTATTAAGATAAAGACTTATTTATTATTAATTCCTAATTCTTAATTTTTAATTATTAATTATGTTTAGTGCCACTCTCAAACCAGCTCAAGTCGAACTAGTTGCTCGTCCAGGAATCAATCTGACCCAAGCCTACAATGTGGTCAATAATAGCAGTTCCCCCATTGTTGTCTCCGCCTCAGTTCTACCTTGGAAACCCAAAGGCACTGACGGCTCGGTCAACTATGAAGGTGTCCCCACTTCCCCCAATTTTGAATTTTCACTAGCCAATTCTGATCTTCGTCTTAATCAATCTTTTGTTCTCCGTCCTGCTGAAAATCGCCAGCTTGTTCTCAAAATAAAATCCAATTCAGCCACCCCAGTCGGTGATAACTATTTTACTTTTTTTATCAATCAAGATCAGAGTGGTCAACTCAATTCCGACTCTACCGGCGGCCAAGCCACTGGACGTCTCGGCTCCCATTTACTTATCTCTACTGCTAACACCGAAGACCCACCATCAACTTTAAAAACAGCCAGCATTACTCTATCACCTCGATTTACCGATATTTTTTTTCCCCGTGTTAACATTAATGGAATTATTAGTAACGAGTCTGATTATTTCGCCAAAGCTACCGGCAAAGTTACAGTCTCTCACCGCGGAAAAATTGTTACTGAAACCGAGCTTTTTCCTCATAATGTCCTATCTCACTCCGACCGTTCTCTCGCTTGTCTATCCAATAACGAACCAATTCCCTGTATTCTTCACCCCCCCTTTTGGCCCGGGGTTTACACCGTCACTATTAACAATCAGTCTGCCAACTTTTATGTCCTGCCATTTTCACTAATAATTTTTGGAGTTTTCGTTGGTAGTTTTATCTACTCACTAATCAAAAAGAGTAGCCGTACCTAATCACCAAGCGGCCGGTGCCATCTCAGCCATCTGTTGTAGTACTTCTCTTGATATCACCCATGCCATAAAATCTTGGCTATATTGTTTAATATCTCCATAAATCATATCTTCAAACAAACAACCTCGAATCATTTCCGTTCGTAACAAAAAATCTTTTATGTGCTCAAAATGATTAACATAATCGTCAACCACCCTCCAGTCAATCTCACTCCCAAATTCGACTCCATTTGGACCATACCGATTTAATCCAATCATGGTCATCGAATGTTCTGCTATAAAGTCAAAAATATTTGTAATCCTAGCATCTTCACCCTCTTTAGGAATTCTCCTCCCAGGCATATCACAAATTACCATTTCCGGTCGGTTACCACCCTCAAAAACTTTTGCCAAGTTATCAATTGCCAATCTTGCGTTCCAAAGAGGCTTATTCTGTTCTTCTTTTCGATCATCTCTTTTAAATCTATCAAGTATTTTTTCGATTGCCTCTTTTCTTGTTAAATCATATGGATTCTCGCCAAGCTCAGCCCAGTAGATATCCAAATTGTCATCCGAAAACCCACTCATTGCCACCACTTCCATCCCCATTCGTCTTAATTCAACTGCCAACATTGTCTTACCTTGCATTGAAAATTTTCCCAAAGAAATCAACCCCGGAATATTTATATCTTCAGCCGGCCGGCCATATCTTTTCTCCAGCTCTTCAGACGTTGTTCCTTTATTCATAACCTCATCAACCACAATTATTCCCGGCAGTTTTAATACTTTATTTGCAAAAGTAATTCGCTCAATTTCGTCATTTGTAAATTTTCTAAATTCTACCGGTGGATCAGCCTGTCAAAATCAACAAACCACGGCAGATACGATTCACCAATGCTGTTAACTGTCTGATCAATATATAGTGGCGACTGCTCTGGGCCAACATCACAATATCTCATTACGTGCGTGTTCAACTCACCCACCATTGCTGGCTGAAAATGCGATAAATCTCTTAGTTGTTTCTCTTGTAAGGCAGATAAATGTTGTCCTTGAAAATACCCATCTAAGGCATCTGCTCGACTCATAATTTAGCTAATTTATAGCCAACTTTCGGTATAGTCTCAATTTTATATTTAGTTAATTTTTCTGATAGTCTTCTCATTGCCTTGTTAATCGCCTGGTCAGAGTACTCATCATACTTTCCCTCACCCCATTTAATATCTGATACCTCTTCCTTTGTTATTTTTCCCTCATTATCAAGCATCTTTTCAATTATCTTCTTTTCATACAAAGAAACTTTTATATCGCCTTCATCCCTGTTTTCTTTTATAGATAAGTCAAATCCAATCTTTATATCAAAACCTAAACCACTATTTTTATTATTATCAACTAGCAGTTTGCTAATAATTTTGTCACCAGTCATAAGACCTAGTTTCTCTAAATCTACTGGTGAACATTTGTTAATAACTTTTAGTATTGGCTCTAAAACATAACTTACCTGGTCTTTGTCACCCACCAATTCGTACTTCACCAACTGTGGCAGACCTCCTGACTGAATCATAATTTCTTCTAATTGTTTTTTATCCACTTTTTCTCCCATTTCCAATATCATTTCTCCAACTTCAACCTCGACCATCGCTCTTATCCAAATTATTTTATATAAATGTCCCTTAAAAAAACTTTTTTTAAAGTCAATCTGTTCAAAAATAAATGGTGTATTAATCGCTACTGCTACACTCTGCCCTGATCCAGCCTTGTGAAAATAATCTTCTGTCCAACTCAAAGCATCATCATGTAAATCATAAGCCAAATCAAGAATACTAAAATCAGCCAGATCTTCACCTGGACTACTTATATATTTTACTTCTGAGTTTTCTCTAGCGTATTTTTTGAGTAATCTAGAACTTCCCATTCCCGGAACTGAAACTACTGCGACATTATATTTAAGTTTTTTGGCAGCATCTAGTTCTTTTTTTAATTCTGAATATCTATCACTTATCACCAAAGACATATCTCAATATATCACAATCTAAAGCCAAAACTTTGTCCGCTCTTTGTCCCCCAAAAGTCCTGAATATAACAACCTATTATAAGATAATAACCTCAACTTAGTTGGAGAAATCCAATAAGACAGTCCTCGCTTTGAGGCAGAAAGCCCACTCCCTGCAGTGCCAACTTTCAGCAGTACCTTAAAAATCAGCGTGTGAAATTTCAAATCTCAAGGAGAGATAAAATGAAACTCAAGACCCTGCTCGTATTGTGCCTAATGTCCCTCGCCATTGATCGATTTGGCGGCATCCAGTTGTTTTACGACCTCAACGACTTCTTCTATCTCAGCGACAGATTTAACAGGGCATATATCATCATCAGCAACCTGCTCTTCTCATCGGGGATTTTCTGGCAATTCGGCTTCCCGGTCTTTTTCGGAAGCTTGTTCCCCAAAACATCTCGCACCACCTGGTTGGTTTGGATCTTGGCAGTTGTATCGATCACATCCTTTCTAATTCAGGATCTATGGAGGTGGGACGTTTACGCAGAACAACTGTGGTGGTGGGGCAATGCTAACGACTGGATATTCGACTCAATCAGATTCCTAAAGACATTCGCCTGGATATTCTACGGCGGGCTGGTATTTCAAAAACTAACCAGAGGTATCGATTTTTCCAAGTTCACCTCAACCAGTTTTAAAGATTGGTATGCCAGCCTATCCCAGGAATAAACTTCTTCACACCCGCTGTTCCAGCACCCTGTTTTTGAGAGAGGCAATTGCCTCTCTCACTAATAGGTGTGCTGGTAAAAATTTTATTCCCCCACAAACTTCAACCAATTATCTCTATTTATTATTTCAGCTACTGAGTTTGGATAATATTCTCCAAACTGTTTGATCGACCGCGACGCATTTTTACCCCACTTAAATTCAAACCCTTGCAACTTACCACCAGCCTCCTCAATATAATCAAGTTCTGCTCCACTTTTTAATCTCCAAAAATACTGACTTTGATATTCACGCTGATAAGCTTTTTTTTTCATTCTTTCTACAATTAAAAAATTTTCCCACAATTGACCGACATCATTTCTCTCAGCCAAAAAACTTAAATTTCCAATTATTGCATTCCTTATTCCCAGATCATAAAAAAATATCTTGTCCATTTTTGATACCTCTTTTCTCAAATTTCGACTAAACCCGCTCAGGCGAAACACAACATAAGATTTTTCTAGTAAGTCAATATATCGATCAACTGTATCCCGGCTTAGACCCAAGTTGCCAGCCAATTCATTTATAGATACTTGCCCACCAATTTGAAATGCCAATAATTTCAATAAATCTCTGATCTTATTAGAATTCTTTATCCCATCAAACTCCAATAGATCCTTGTATAAATAGTTGTCAGTTACATTTTGTAAATACTCTGCTATATCCTGAGCTCCTTCCAGTGAAAATACCTCTGGATATGAACCAAAAATCAACCTCTGTTCCAACTGAGTCATCCTCTCTGCTGTTGTTATTTTTCTACTCAACTCCAGTTGAGAAATAGGATACAACTTATATGTGTACACTCTCCCCGTTAATGGCTCACTAACTTTGCTTTGTAAATCCAATGACGATGACCCGGTCACTATTACCTTAAGTCTCGGTATTTCATCAAGTATTATCTTCAGAGACAACCCTATTTCTGGTATCCGTTGTGCCTCATCAACAAACAACGCTTCATAATTCGATAGCCACAGCTTCATTTTATCGATATCTCTACTTTCCAGCACATTCCTCCATTCTCCGCTTTGATCTCCGTTCACTATCGCTGTCTTCCAGCCTGACTCTGTCAAAATATCATTTACTAAGGTAGTTTTACCTGCCTGTCGTGGACCAAGCACAATTATCCCCTTTTTGCTCTTCGTAAAGTGCTCTTGGATATCCTTTTTGATAGCTCTTTCAATTTTCATATTCAATTATACAAATAAAGGTGCGCTTGTGCAAACACATTAGCACAAAGACAGCTACTTGTACGATCAAACAAACTTTTGTCCGCCATTTGTCCCTCAAAAGTCCTGAATATATTTAACTATTATAAGATAATGTACTTATTAACTATTAATTAACTCATGACACACGATATAAAACCTAACAAAGAAACGGTTCAACCCCAGTCTGCCTATTCAACTCTCACCGGCAAACCAGCCACCGATTATCTTAAACAAATCGGCGCCGAACACCGAGGTGTCACCACTGTCCATATTATCTATGGCAAGCCTACTAACGACGTGCCAGTTGAAATTCGCAAGTTTGTTCCCCCAGATCTACCCCAACTGCTCCAATATGCCCAGGAAAAGTTTTTTGAAGGTGAGTTTGGATTTTGGTATCTCCAAAGCACAGCCAAACAGTTTGACAACAACAATCATCGTCCAGACAGTCAAATCACTTCCGACAATCTAGCTAATATGTTTACTGCTAATACTACTTTGGTTACTGAACGTGGAGATAAAAGCTGCGGTATAGCCTGGCAAAATGATCAGACAAAAAATTCTGTTACCAGTGGCCGAATGTATATCGATATGTTCATAACCGGTGTCAACACCCTTCTTACAAGTGGAGTCATTAATAAAGAACAAAGACAGGAAATAATTCAGCAAAAAATCAATACCCTAAAGGCCAAACCCGAATCAATCTTTAACTTTAGATTCGAAGGCTCCTTGCCAATTGATCAACTCATCGTTGTCGACCCTCAACCAGAATATCTCCCCACCCTTCTGCAACTAATAACTCAATGGGATCATGCTCAGACCGAAGCAGTTCAGCAAATTGCCACCACTAACAATTCTAAAACCAGAATTACCGGTCTCTTGCCCAACGGCACCCCTGGACCTATCTTAGATGCTGCCACTCTAACCGCCGAAACAAGAAAAGACGATGTCGACAAACTCATCCAATGGTCCAAAGAAATACCTCTCGACCAGGTTTTTGAAACAGTCTACAGATACAATAGTGTTCCTACTCAGATCAGAACCCAATTAGATGAACTAATAAATGCCAAACGTTCTCTAACCTCATTTAGAGGCGAAAGTATGGTTTATGGCTATATCACACCCACCAGTCAAGCTGAAATGAAAGTTCTGCTCCAACTACTAAAGCTTGATTCCTTTGACATATTTTCCGCCTCCCCTTCAGAAAGGATAATTTTAGAACAAAGATTATCTGCTTGGACCGAAGCTACTCACCCCGACAAGCGTGTTCATGTCCGGGAATACCAACCGATACTTGCACAAGAAAAAGGACAACACGCTTTCGATCAACTCCAAGCACTATCCAGCTATCTTTTATCATTTTCTCGGCAAGCTGGCAAAGAATAAATATTAATATAGTCGACCATTATAAGATAATAAACCTAGTTAACAATCATGAATAATATGACCAACAAAAACCTCTACCCGCAAGAAACATCTCCTGAAATGACCTTTGCTCTCTTCAGCCAAGATCTAAAATCGCAATCACTTCGAGCCTTCAACGATAAGGCCTATGATTTTTTTCACACCGCTGTTGAGCATAGATTTATGCTCACCGATCCCGAAAAAATTAGGGCTGGTATCAACAACCTGGTTGATATTGCCAATAAAGATCCCGAGTCTCCGCTCAAGTTCGATATCTATAACGCTCTCGCCGAATATTATGCCGAGCATGTCGAAAACAACGATTCAGTTGACTTTAAAGTGCAATACCACCTCTACTCTATACTTGGCCCCGAACCATTCGTCAATAATAGTGGGGTTCCCCTACTAAATGGCCAGCTTATGAACTGCACCAATTTCGACTTTATCCTCGATATGCGTCGCGAAAAAATCAAGCAATTAACTCAAGAGAAACCTGTCGAGCGTTCTCCAAAAAAGATATCCCAGAAAAAATTTGAAACTATAACCAACCTGATTGGTCATCCACCAGAATTTGATGATTCTGATGCCAAATTTACACCTCAAGATATCCGTCATGTTGCCAAAGAAGCTGCCAAAAGATATGGCATAACTGACTCCACTGAATTCGATATCTGTCCTCAACACTATGTAGATTCCGCTGTCCGTGCCGCCTGCGAAGACACCTACCGATTTGCCTACGACAATATTACTTGGGCAGACGAAGGCGCCCTCCTAGCCGTCGCCGAAATTCAATTAATGGCCCTAAGTCAAGATGGACTTGCTCTAGATGTCAAACTCGGCGCTATGAATAATCTAGTCACTCTCTTCAAGAGTAAATACAACGACAACATTTCTGAAATCATTTTTAAACCACCGCTGCCTACCTCAAATCCAATGATTGCCCAACAGGAATTAAAAAAGAGTATAGTTGGATTATAGAAAATCACTAATTTATATGACAATTCAAAAAGTCGAACCAACCATTGAGCTATCCGTTGAAGCTGCTCGATCAATTTTGGCCAAATCGGTCGAAGACTTAACTAGAGAAACTCTGGCTAAGGCCAAAACATTAGAGGTCGAGAAAAGACAAGGTGTCGAAGACTATCGAACCTATGTTGTTGATTGTTACAAAAATGATCAAGACGCTATTCACCACTTTGAAGCCGAAAACATCTGGATAAATGGTAGTTTAAACTTTATCGAACCCGAATCTAGATTCAAACACACCCCTTCATCGATCCAAATCGAAGATGAAATCGCCATTAATGAGGCAAAGCGAATCCAAGGTACTATTGATTCTTTAAGTCAAGTCGTTGCCAAAAGAATTGGTGTCTTTCAGGAAGCATTAGATGAAAAAGATTATCTGACCGCCTATGCCCAATTCCGGGCTATGGGTACCTTAATCCAAGAAGATCCAGAATTGCAACAGATGTTAGAAACCACCATTGCCAGAGACTTAGTCAAAAATCCAGTTGAAATCCTCGACAAAATTAGCGCCACCGATCCCCGCTGGCCACCGCTCTCATCACCCGCCGAAGGCATGCTAAGTTTTACCGGCCATCTAGCTTTCCGACCCGAAATAGACTCAACTTCCGCCAACCGACTCGGCCAAATGGGCATTATCGTTGAAGGTCAAAAACAGCAACAAGAGGTCGAAATCAAAGACAGCTTAAGTATGTCCGGTCTACTCTTAAGAAAAGGCACCGAAATATCTCAAACTGTTCCTGGAATTGATGATAATAGCCGCCGGCTAATCCGCAATCGCTTTTCCGAGCGGATCCAAGACAGCTTACCTGAAGTCGGTCACCCGCTAAACTGTGTCGGTCTAGCTTTATCACGATTAATGACTTCAAATGATTGGCAGTTGATTCCGGAGGCTGCCCAAGAACAGTTAAAGTTGGAGCTTATTGGTGTAATTATTGATCGGACCGAAACTTTTATTGACAAAAAGGAGACCGACCTGTCTCCCCTTATCGAAATGATTACTCCATTACTTGGCACTGCGATGCCCGAACCATCAAACGGTCAAGATTTAACTCATTTGTCTGGTGGTCTTTTAGCTACTACTATTACCAAACTTTCCGAAACCAATCCCCAAATAATCAAAGCCATTACCGAAATTATTGATCAAAAAAGCCAAAAAACAAAACCTGTCCCACCCACTGCCGAAACCATATTTGAAACAATTCCTGAAACCAAAGAGTCAGTTATAATAACAGCTAAGTCAATCGATTCAACAGTCGACCAGCTTGATCAAGTTAAATCTGTTCCTGGGATAAAAGATTTAAACGACATTCTCAAAAGAGATTCTAAAAATATTGTTGCCAATCAAGTTCGTACTTTATACTGGGATACTTGGAGAACTATCAAAATATCACATGGCATACTCGGTCTCGGAAAAGAATCCATCAATCGTCAAAAAGAAACTAATAGGATCTATGCTTTAATTGGTCGACTACCTGAAGAACCAGAATCAGAAATCAAAAAAATTGCCCTCAAAATGGTGATTCACGACATCTCCCACTATTGACTCTTTCCCCGAATGGTTCTATCTTTAATTATCTAAATGAAACATCGCGTCTTAACTAGTTTTGTAATTATCTTTACATTTTGCCTAACTTTAGGAATACTTAGACCCAAAAAAACCGCTTCCGTTCCCCCATCTTCAGTCAAAAACACTCTTTCTAGCTCCCAACTATCATATTTTTCCAGAATTAGTGCTCCCATCACCACCGGCGATTCAATCATTAGAGTCGGTGGTACCGGACTTCCCAGCAATACCACCAATAACCTTTTCATCGGTGATACTATTGGCATTGGCACGACAGGTGCTGGCGTCGGCAATACAGGTGGCTTAACTCTTTATACCGTCCAAGACATAGGTAACACTCAAACCATCGAAATAAACTCCGGCATTGGTCAAAGCAATGCTTTTATCAACGCTGCCATTGTCGCCACCCGCTCCGCCATTCACACTATTAGTTTTACTCCTCAATCAAATTTCACCGGCGGTTTTTGGCAATTCTTAATCAAAGCTAGCACCAGCACCGGCGAAATTCATAATGATGGTATACCAGATCAAAACGGCTTTGATCTAGGATCTACGACTCCTTCTTCAACTGCCAACGGAGTTGGTACTCGACTAAAAATAACTGACGTTACTTGTCCCAACTGGGGTGTTGGTGTGACGACTGCCTATAGTGTTGGCACTACTGCAGTCGTCAACAGCAATACCTATCATGTTGTTTCTTGTTATCTTGGTGTTGGTGGTACCAATCAAGTTGGCGTCGGCTATTCAATGGCTATCGGTGCCGATCTCGCTTCAGGTAGTCAATTAATCAACCCTTCTCCAAATCATATTATTGCCAACGAAGGTAATGCTGATGTCTACACTTTTTTCATTCGCCATTTAGACAGTACCGCATCTGTCATTGATTCTGATACGGCCCAAGGTAAAATTGCCATGGTCGAAGCAGTTCGGGTAACAGCTACGATTGATCCAACACTCACTTTTATAATTGATGCTACCGGAGTCGGAGTTGGAGCAACCCCCTGTGGTTTATCTGCTTTTGGAACCAACGCCAGCAATACTACAGCTACTGCGGTTACCTACGGATCATTAGTTCTTGCTTCGCCTAATGATCTAGCCCAAAGACTTTCCTGTGTTACTAATGCTAATAGTGGCTATGTAGTCACTGTCTACGAAGATGGACCAATGCAAAATATCGCCGATGGTACCACTCTTCCCGATACTGATTGTAACGGTGGTGGTTGTACCACCACCACTCCTGCAGCCTGGAGTACTTATACCGCCTCTGGTTGGGGTTATGCCATTCAAAATCTTAATATTGGTGTGACTGTTACTGACTATCAAACTGGTTATCGACCATTTGGTAACGGTACAGCAAACGCCAAAGAAATTATAAAGAACACCACCACTCCTTCAGCCACTGAAAGAGCCTATGTCTGCTATCGGGCTACTGCATCCACCACTCAAAAAGCTGGTAATTATGAAAGTAAGTTAGTTTATACTGCTACCGCTACGTTCTAACCAAAAACCGATTTATGATTTATGAAATACGATTTATGAATAAAAAAACAAAAACACTCTTTTTCATCCTATTCATAAATCTTATATCATATTTCGTAATTCCGGCGCTTCCAGCGCGAGCGCAGTCAGCTACCGGCCTTAGTGCCATCCCCCCTCGGCTTGAAGTTACTATCAAACCTGGCGAAACAATCACCAAAGAATTAAAAATTCGTAACGAGTCAAAAATCGAAAGAATTATCACTACTACTAGTAAAGACTTTATTGTCACTGACAGTGAAGGTACTCCTCTCCAACTCGACAATCTCGACGAAAGCAGCAATCGTTGGGCCGCCTCCTCTTGGATTCATCTTTCTCCCAGTAATTTCAAACTAAAACCAGGTGAAACCCGCTCTATCATGATTACCATTATTGCTCCAGACGATGCTCTCTCCGGTGGTCACTATTCTATGATTCTTCATAGTCCCAAAAACGAATCTGTTCTTACTGAAACCGGTTCCTTCATCGAAACCAATGTCGGCACACTTGTTTACATTACAGTTCCTGGCAATATTAAGGAAGATGCCCGCGTCACCGAATTTGTCGCTCCTGGATTTTCTGAATTCGGACCTATTACTTTCAAAACTATAGTTGCCAACCTTTCTGACATTCACGTAACTCCAGCCGGAAGTATAGCTATTAAAAACTGGCTCGGTGGTAAAACCGCTGACCTCCCCCTAAACCTTACTAACATTTTCCCCAATACTGCTCGTGAATTTGAAAACACCCTCAATCACAAATGGCTCTTCGGCCGTTACACAGCTACCCTAAATGCTGGTTATGGTACTACCGGCCAAGCTATTTCAGCTACTCTTTTCTTCTGGGTAATTCCTTGGAGACTAATCGCTCTCATTATCATTGCCCTAATACTTGCCTACGTCATCTACACTCTTATTAGACGTCAGCAATCCACTCCATCCAACGAGGATGATGGTCAGGTTGAAGAACTGGAGAAAGAACTAGAAGCCCTTAAGAAGAAATATAAGGATCACTAGCATGCGTCATTGGAAGCAGCATTACGTGGCAATCTCTTTTTTACTTTTTACTTTTTACTTTTTACTTTCTTCTTTTTCCCACGCTTTCCAAGTCGACAAATCAAAATCCGTCACTGTTTTTGCAGCCATAGAAGAAAGTCGAGTAGCCATCTATGGCTTCACTTCACCCTTTGCTAGAGTTGAATTGAGTAGTCCCAAAGTCTATGATGTCACTTACGCCAAAGACAATGGCTATTTTACCTTCGATCGCATTATAATCCCCAGAAATCCAGGAGAATTATGCCTATTAGCAGTCGATGATGATCTCCGCCATACCAATCCTATCTGCATTCCCCCACCCCCTAACACTAATTACTTAACCAGTATCGGACCAGTTATTCTTCCCCCCACTATTACTATCGACTCTGATACCATTAAAGCCAACAGTACTACTGCTGCTTCCGGCCAAAGTATTCCCTACTCAACTGTCAATGTCTATCTTTACCAAACTAATGCTCGTGCCCCCATTCTTACTGTTCCGGCACAAGCTTTTGGTCTACCGATATTTTCTACAAAAACCGATATAAATGGCCACTATAATCTCAATATTCCCACTTCACTAAGTAGTGACTATCGCCTTTTTAGTACTGTTGACTTTGCCACTCTGGCTAGTCCCAAATCAAATACTATTACGTATAGTCTACCTACTCAGTTCAACATTCTAATTATTGTTCCCCTATTTCTTAGTACCATTTTACTTTTTGCTTACCTTCTCTATCTCTACCTTCATCCCCAGGTTACCTATCACTACCTACCGGTATTATTTAAGTATCCCCTAGTTGTTATTCATAAATCATAAATCCTGTTCCATAAATCGTATAATTGATTATGTACCGTCCGATTATTATCATTATCTTTTTACTCCTCACTTTACTCGCTTCTTTGGTGTTGGTTTTTCGGACTACTATTTTCTTAGGTCGAGCCACTGGTAGTAGTAGCTCAGTTGCTTACGGGAATTCCTATCTATTTTCATCACCATTGCAAGCCAAAGCAGATGGCAAAGAGCAAATCCGTGTCACTGTTTATCTACTCGACGGTCGTGGCTTAGGTGTCCCCAATCAAACAGTTGGCTTATCTTCCTCACCAAAAGTTACCATCACCTCAATTCAAACCACCACTGATGATACAGGCAAAGCTGTTTTTGACCTATCCTCCTCCTCTCCCATCAAGACAATCGTCAGTGCCAGTAACAATCAGCAAATCATCCCCCAAACTGTCAAGATAGTCTTCTATTAGACTATAATTAATTGTGGAAAAGTATTCATACAAGACACTATTAACCATTGTTGTTTTCTTATTAATTGGTATTGTTTCACTTCTTCGACTTCAACAAAAACCATCGTTAGTCTCAGCCCAGTGGTGGAGTGATTCATGGAACTATCGCCAGTCAATCAACATTACTTCCCATAGTTCCACTGAAACAAATGTCTATATTATTGCCACTATCAATGTTGGTAACACCACCAAAGCCCAATCAGACGATGGTGATTTTAGATTTATAGATAACAGCGGCAACCTGCTTGATTATTATATTTCTGCCAATACTGGTACCACCGCTCCTACCTTCCACATCCAAATCCCAACTTTTTCCTCTGGGGCTCAGACCATCTATGCTTACTATGGCAACGCTACTGCCACTAATGGATTTCAAAACAGTGATTTTTCTACCCAAGCCACCAGTTATACTATCGGATCTTACGGTACCGAAGAAAAAGGTGGTGGGCCTGTCGCCTATTGGAAATTTAATGAAGGAGTTGGGACCACAATTTACGACTCCTCGGCCAATAATAAGTTCGGCGTTTTTGGATCGGGCACCTCCGCTCCCAATTGGATATCAGATAAACAATGTATCTCCGACAAATGCATATCATTTGATGGCTCAAATGACAAACTAACTATTGGCTCAACCATTGGCAGTATCTACTCTGTTTCTTTTTGGATTTGGACCGGAAATACTGCCCCGGCAATTATTGATTTTGACGGGGGCACTCACTATATCTCTGGATCAGGTGGCACCTTTTCTGCTACAGGTTTCAGTTCACCAACTATCTATGTTAATGGCCAAACATCAACTAGTTTTTCCACCAATCAATGGTCTCTAGTCACCGTCTCTACTGGTACTTCATTTAGTGGTACGGCCATCAATATGGGAAAAATATCAACCAATTTTTTCTCTGGTCGTCTAGATGATTTCAAAATCTATAACTACACCTTATCCGCCACTCAAGTCAAGCAACAACTCACTTCTGTTGGCAGTGGTCTATCGGCTACCAACCTTGGACCATCAATCTCCCTAACCAATGGACTATTAGGTTGGTGGAAAATGGATGAAAATGTCGGTACTACTTCCGTTGATTCAATCGGCACTACTAATTTGATTACTTTTGGTTCCGGAACCTCAGCCCCCAGTTGGTCTCCAGGAAAATATGGGGTTGGTATCAGCTTCGATGGCTCAAATGACAAAGCCACTCTTTTTTCTTCGGTCAGCAACCTTCAGACTGTTTCTTTCTGGTTTTATCCCACCTCAACTTCTCCTGCTGTTATCGACTTTGATGGAGGCACTCACTATATTTCAGGTTCCAGTGGAACACTAACTGCCACTGGCTTTGTTGATCCACTAATCTATATCAATGGACTATTAACTAGTTCATTTTCTATCAACACCTGGTCACATGTCACCATCGTTACCAACACCCCATTCACTGCCACCGCGGTTACTCTTGGTAAAGTATCAACCAATTTTTTCCCAGGAATCATTGATGAATTTAGACTTTACAATCGCTCATTTTCTCCCTCAGAAATCAACCAACTAAGTCAATGGGCACCAAGTCCAGTGGCTTATTGGAATTTTGAGGAAATCAGTGGATCAACAGCCTTCGATACTTCAGGGAATTCCAATAATGGTACCATTACCGCCGGTAACGGCCAATATCTACCTGGTAAATTTGGTGGTGGTTATAACTTTGATGGAGCTACTAGTCAAATAAATGCCGCCAGCGACACAGTTCTTGACAACTTACCCACCACAGCTGGCATCAGTCTTTCAACTTGGATTAACCCCAAAAATGAAGGTGAAAATAATGCCGGATTTATTGTTGCCAAAAATGTTGGTACTGCTGCCAACTCCGGTTGGATTCTCCAACTTACTCCAACAAATGCTATTAATTTTACCGTTGATGGTTCCACCGATCTTGTCCGTACCACCGCCAACAATATTATCTCTCCCTCATCATGGAATCACATTGAACTAACTTGGGATGGAATCATTACTACTGCCTCTACAGTCAAAATTTATGTTAATGGAATTGAGGTTGGTTACTCCACCACTACCAACGGTGCTTCTCGTGTCAGTGATACTTCTTCAAATCTATACATTGGCAATGACAGCACCCAAGCCAGAACTTTCAATGGCATTATTGATGATCTAAAAATTTACAATTATGTCCGTACTCCATCTCAAATAATCGAGGACATGTATGCTGGCTACCAACTATCTTCAAACAACCCTGTTGTCTACTACAAATTCGACGAAGGTTACGGCACAACTACCCGCAATTCCAGTTCCATTGGCTCAACTTTCAATGGCTCTTTAGCCACTGGCAACTCATCTCCAACCTGGTCAAATTTTGGTCAATATGGTCGGGCTCTCAGTTTTGATGGTACCAACGACTACCTCTCAGTCGGTAATACCACTTCCATCTATTCAGTCTCACTTTGGTATTTTACAAGTACGTCTGCCCCTTCGTTTTTTGACTTTAGTACTACCTCCAACATTGGCTCTACTGGTTCTATTTTCTATAGTACCGGAATCACCACTCCCACTTACTATGTTGACGGTCTTGCCACGTCCAATATTGGCACTACCAACACCTGGCATCACTTCACTCTTATTACCACCTCGCCAATCACTGCCAATTCATTAAAAATCGGCAAGTCAGGAACTCGCTATCATTCCGGATTACTTGATGAAGTTAAGGTTTACAGCTATCCCTTAACTTCACATGAAGTATTGGTCGATTTTAATCAAAGTTCTAATATTATTTTTGGATCTCTAGGTAACCAAGTTGGTAACACATCCCCCAACAACTCTTCCTCTCAACAATACTGTATTCCTGGTGATACATCCATCTGTAGTCCACCAATTGGCGAGTGGTTATTCGAACAAAATACTGGTACCACTGCTTATGACTCCTCTGGTAACAACTATCACGCTGTTTTCGCTTCTGGTTCTTCAGCTCCCGATTGGATTAGTGGCAAAATCGGTAGTGGTCTCAACTTCAATGGTGTCACTGACTATACCGACACCGGCGACGTTTTTTATTCAGACATCCTCACCATTGAAGCCTGGGTTAATATTCACTCAGTAAACGGATCAGTTTATAAGTCAATAATTGAAAAGCGAAACAGCTCAGGAGTCACCGCCGGCAGCAATGAGTTTGAAATAGTTATCCGTCCCAACCGCCAAATCGAGTGGGGTACTTGGGACAGTGGTGGTGCTGGTATAACCAACACTCGAAGCACCACCACCCTAAATTTAAATCAATGGTACCATGTTGCCATTACACATTCCGGTATTGGTGGTACTGCTTTTGTCTATGTTAATGGAATCAAAGAATCAGCCGAGGGTATTGACGCTACCATTCGAGATGGTACTTCTCATCTCCAATTTAGTCCCCGTCACGCCAGTGATAATAATCGCTTTTATGATGGTCTACTTGACGACGTTCGGATATTTGACTATGTTCGGACACCTGCTCAAATTGCTTATGACTACAATCATGGCGCTCCCATAGCTTGGTACAAATTTGACGAATGTCAAGGTAATGTTGCCAACAACTCCGCCAATATCGGCTATAGTGGCACCATAACCATTGGTGCTTCTGGAACCCAAAATTCATTGGGAACCTGTTCACTTGGAACTTCCGCTACCTGGACTAATGGAGCTAGTGGAAATATCAACTCATCTTTAAATTTTGATGGCACTGACGATGTCGTCACTATTGGCGGAACTATTCCGCAAGTAAATACAGTCTCCTTCTGGGCCAAACCAAGCTCTTCGACCACCAACATCCTCCAATTAAACAGTTCCACCAACATTACTGCCACCGCTGGCACCCTTTCCGCCTCTGGGTTTACCAACCCATCATTTTATATCAACGGAATTGGGTCATCAGCCATTATTGCCAACACCTGGCAACAGATTACCATCTCGACTGGCACTACCATCAATGCCAATCAAATCAAAATTGGTCTTGTCAATTCAAGTTATTATTCTGGACAGCTAGACGATGTTCGTATTTACAATTATCCCTTAACTACCACCCAAATTAAAACTATTTATAACCTAAATTCAGTTAATTTCAAATAACCCACTATATTCCAACAACACATCACCTCAAAACGTTTATCACTCAAATACTATCTCTGCTAAACAACCAACTCAAAAAAATATCAAAGAGTAACTTAATCTATGTTAATATATCCTAGTTTCTAAAAGTCACTTTCACCTCTCTAGATAATGGTGAGCCGCCTACTTTAGCTGTTAATTTAAATGTCCCCTCTTTTACCGACGTCATTGAAAATGTGGCTTTACCATCGCTATTAGTTGTCACTATACTAGGTAAAATTACGTCCATTCCCTCCAAAGAAACCTGTTTTCCGAGTACACCTTTACCGTTTTTATCCATAATAAATACATTTATCACACACTTATCCTTTCCATCAGCCTTAGCTAAAATTCGCTCACCCAAAATTTTTGAATCTTCCAAAGATATTACCGTTGCTGGAGCAGCTTTTGTCATCGTCACCAGCGCCTTAGGAACCACATAAGCCGCCATTCCGTATGTAAACCCCAGAGCTAAGACAATCAACCCCATCCTTAGATACAAAGTACGGTTTCCACTCATAATGTATGATACCACAAAACCAAATAAACCAAGGTTTTCCGCCAATCTAACACTCAACACTATCTAGTGCTAATGTAAAAACAATGTATTTTTACCCTATCATTTCGATAAATATATTTGTGCCGTACTCAGTCTAATCTCCTTATGGGACTATTTTTCTATTGAAAAAATATAAATACCATCCAATTAGTCTTTTACTAACAAACTCAAGCTAAATACATCAGCTAATATCATTCTGGGACTAGTAAAGGAAAGGTCTTGAATAATCAATTATAACTATCATTTAGGATCACACTATCTTAACCGCAGTTCTCCGCATAAGATCAACTAACTAATGAAATATTTTATTATAGATAAATATAATTAATCATTGTTTGATAGTAGATTAAATAGTGTGTAAATCATTGTGAAAGATAACCGCAGTAGAAATTCGGTGAATATACTATATCATCTATACTATCAAAATATATCATTTCCTACCTATTTCCTGCCTGTTGACACACTTTTCCTAATAGTAGATATTTATATTATTACTCATTAGCTTGATAATCATGTATAAAAAATATAATTCCAAAGCTAAAAGCTTATCACCGCTTTTAGAGCGTCTTGCCCCGCTATTCATTCTAGCTACGTCGTTTATTTGGCTCTGGAGATAACTTATTTCCATGAACAATCTCTCTTCATATCAGTTGTGGTTAGAGCAACAAGGATATTCTGTCGCCACTATTCGCAACTACATTATCGATATTAACAAGTACTTAAATTTCGTGTCACAAACAGCTTCGGAAGAACCTGGAACTATTGACAACCAATATCCTCTAATTTTTAGCATTGACTTACTCTCAGCCTATATCGACCAACTTACCGGTAATACTAACTCCCAAAGATACTTGGCATCTCTTTCTACCTTCTGCCAATTTGCTGTTGACCAGCAACTAATTAGTTCGAATCCTATCATCAAAATTCGCAAACAATCCAAAAAGACCATTGCTCCAAACCCAGTCAATGAGCTCCATCTTCAAAAGCTCTGCTTTAGTGACCACTTAATCAAACGCAATTACCCTCAAGTAACTATCCGTAACTATCTCAATGATGTAGAACAATATATCAATTGGCTGGAAGCCCAAAATCTTGGACCTAAATAATCTAATCAATCAACTTCAATTTCAAAAATACGCGTCCGCCCTAACGGACCAAGGACTATCTAATGCTTCCATCCGTCGCAAGCTTTCAACACTAACCACCTTTCATAAATTTCTGGCTAAGAAGAAATTAGTAACCCCACCTCTCTCTCGACTGAGTTCTCGGATTATGTTTGCGAGTAATCTTACTCCTCCCACCATTGCGCCGCGTCTCGACGTAGCTTCGGATATTCCTACCCCATCTAACCGTCTCAAATCATTTTTCTTCAACCGTTACTTCATTGTTGCCTCTGTTCTCCTTCTCCTCTCTGGTCTTGGCTACACCCTCTACAGCCAAGTATTCAATCGCGCTAACAAAAATCTGGCTTACTCTAGCGCCTCTTCACCAGTGGTTCCAAATCGCATTCTTTCCTTTCAGGGTAGGTTAACTGACTCCTCAGGTAATCCAATTACTTCTTCCACTGGCATCACTTTTAAACTCTTTAACCTTGGAAGTGGTGGTACTGAACTCTACAACTCCGGTGCTGGTAATAGTCAAACAGTTATTCCCGATGATAATGGAATCTTTTCTGTAGTTATCGGTAAAAGTCATGGGCTAGGAATCCCCTCATCTGTTTTCTCTGAAAATGCCGAAGTCTGGTTGGAGATCACTTCCGGCGGCGAGACTATGAACCCCCGTCAGCAAATTGCCACTGTTGGTTACGCTCTAAACTCAGAAACTTTGCAAGGACTTCCTCCATCTGCTAGCGGTATAAAGAACACAGTGCTAGTCATTGATGGCTCCGGTAACCTAAATCTAGGAGAGACCTCCCCCACCATCATTTCTCAATCTGGCACACTTGGCCTAGTAGGTCAAGCTCTGCTCATTGGCGCCTCCGACACTTCAGGTGGCAATATAACCATTAATCCTGATGGTGCTGGTAAACTCATTCTTTTAACTGAAGGTAGTGGCACTACTGCTATTGGTGGTCTCATCGAAGCTGCCAATGCCAACTTAGCTTCAGGCAATCTTTATTCCGCCTACATCAACAATGACAATCGTGGCTACAACTTCCTTGATTTCTCTAATTACAACATCGGCACCACCACTCTTACCTCCCGCTTCTCGGTCGACGCCTACGGCAACCTTACATCGGCAGGTTCAATAAATATATCAAATAACCTCAGTACTGGCGGTACCATTACTTTTACAGGTTTAAATACTGGTTCTGGCACCACAGCCGTCTTTATTGATAGCTCCGGCAATCTGTCCATGCGTGCCCTCGGCACCCTCGCCTTCCAAGACACCACCGTTGGTACCACCTATGCTTTCACCAACGGCCTTACCAATAGCTCAAATACTATCACTCTCGGCGGTACTTTAACTCAAGACACTCGTCTCAATATTGGTAACACCGAAGTCTTTTACATTGACTACACCAACGGACGAGTTGGTTTTGGTAACACCGCCCCGGCATACAAGTTTGACTTTACTGGTATGACCAACTTTAATAACCGAATTTTTGTAGGTGATACTCTAACTGCCAGATCTGGAATCGGTATAACTGGCACCGCCACCTTCCAAAACAATGTTTCCGTTGGTGGTAGCGTCACCTTTTCTGGAATCCCCCTAGGCACCGGTTCAACCATTCTCTATATCAATGCTACTGGCAATTTAGTTCAAGGTACTCTACCTACAGGTTCTGTTGGCACCACCTATGCTTTCACCAACGGCCTTACCAATAGCTCAAATACTATCAGTCTCGGTGGCACTCTTTCTCAAAATACTAACCTAACTATCGGTGATACTTCTGTCCTATATTTAGGTACAATTGGTAATGTCGGTATCGGCACCACCGCTCCTAGTAAGAAACTTGATATTGCTGGTGATATTAATCTAACTGGAACTATTTTTACTACTGGTACTAGTGGTAGTAGTGGTCAAATACTATCTTCTACTGGTACGAGTTTACAGTGGATAAATGCTAGTGCTGTAGGGACTACCTACACTGCTGGTACTGGACTAACTCTCTCCACCACTAATGTTTTTAGCCTTAATCTCGGTAATACTAATGTCTGGTTGGCTCCCCAATTCTTTGGTAATGGCGTTGGTATCACTGGTAATTTAACAATTGGTGGTACCTTTGTTTCAGTTGGATCAACTAATTTAGTTACCAATCTTAATGCTAATTATCTCAACGGTCTGGCTTCCTCTTCCTTTCTTCAAATTGGTTACACTGGTTTTGATAATTATCAAAATTGGATAGCCAATGTTGGCACTTCTAATCTTACTCTTGGTTCTACCTCAACTCTCACCTTTGCCGCCGGTACTGGATTATCAGCTAGTTTGATTGGTAATACTATCACCTTTACTAATACTGGTCTGGGAACCACCTATGGAGCTACCAATGGCTTAAATCTAACTTCAAGTAATTTTGGACTAGGTGGCACTCTAACTTCTAATACCATCATCAATACTTCTTCTAATTCATTATCATTTCTTGGTCTGGGTAATAGTCAATCACTTTTTATTGGTGCTAGTGGTTATGTTGGCATTGGAACAACTGATCCCCTTAGTGAATTAACAGTCAATGGCATTATCGCCGCCAGTAAATATGCCAGTATTTTTGACTTTTCTCGCTATTTTCTTGACCCAGGAAATACAACAAGTACCAATGGCTCAGTCGCTCTCCATGGCAATGGATCTATTCTCTTTAACACTGAAACTATTGGTTCAACTCAGGTCACCATTCTTGCTAATTCCTCAAGTCGTATCAAAAGTTTTGCCAACGGATTATCTATCGCCACCAATATTGGTACCACCGGAATTGGTTCAACTATCAATTGGAGTAATGTTTTGTTTATCAAAAACAATGGTTATATAGGTATCGGAACAACCAGCCCCACACACAAATTTGAGCTTACTGACACTACTAATGACTATCTTGGATACATTTATAATGTTGGTACCACCACTAACTCTGGTGGTCTCTATATCCAATCAGACGGTTTTGGCAACCTCCTCACACTCAACAACTCTAGTTCCGATATTCTCACTGTTTCTCCAGTCCAGACGGTTATCAATAATCCAGTTAGTTTTACCAGCCCTGGTGACATTTCCGTTGCAAATGATTTAGTCTTCACTAACCCTACCTCCTCCACCATCCGTACCAGCTCTCCACTTTACCTAACCTCAGGCGAAGTTTTTAATTCTTCAAATCTAAACCTGACTACTTACAATAGTGGAAAACTAGTCCTCGACACCCCTGGTGGAGTTGTTCTTTCTCAGGCCCAAAGTTGGACCCTGGGTACCGGCACCACTTCAACCACTGCCCTCAATATTCAGTCGGGACTGCTTAATATTGACACCGCTAACACTCGTATCGGTATTGGTACTACTACACCCTCAAAAAAACTTGATATTGTCGGTGATATCAATCTGACTGGAACCATTTTCACCACTGGTACTAGTGGTAGTAGCAGTCAACTACTATCATCAACAGGAACTGGTTTACTCTGGATTAATTCATCCAGTGTCGGTATCACCTATTCTTTTACCAACGGCTTAACAAATACATCACAAACTGTCAGAATTGGTGGCACCTTAACCCAAAATACTAGTATCGGAACATCATCGTTTACTCTCAATTTCGGTCAAGGCAATACCCAAGCGCTTTTTATAAACTCAAAGGGTTATGTTGGTATTGGTAACACAAATCCCACCGATAATTTCATGGTATACAATACCTCTTCTGCTGCCAATACAACTGCAGAAATAAATAATAACTTATCCACCAATAACGCTATATTAAAAGTATACAATTCTACAGGTAATGGTGGTTTAACCCTCGCCAACTATGGTTTAACTCGAACAGGCACTTTTCTCGGTATCGCCGTATCAGACTCAGTTAGTATCTATTCTCAAGCTAGAATAGCCATTGGCACACTCAATAATAATCCATTAATGATTGGAACCAGTGACACTACTCGAATGACAATACTGTCTAGTGGAAATATTGGAGTTGGTACCACCAATCCCGATGGAAAATTACAAATAAACGGAGGTTACACAATAGTTGATAAAGATTATGGAATTATTAACAGTGGAGTAAATACTGGTACTCGTAACAATATTTGGGGATTATCATCCATCTATCCTGACTACGGCATCAGCTACTACGAAGGTTCTACAGATTACATCGCTTTTCACCCGAATGGTGTTCCCTCCTCCTCTAGCATGATAATAAACAGTAATAGCTATGTTGGTATCGGTACCACCTCACCTACAGGACCACTCGAGGTTAAAGTCAATGGTACTGGTGGTACGATTGCCCTAGCAATTTCTACCAACGGTCGAGTCGGAATTGGTACCGCCCCTGGCTCCACCTACAAATTCCATGTTTTAGGAAATAGTACCGCTGGCGCAGCCTTAATTGACAATACCGCTACCGGTATCACCACCCCCACATTGATTGTTCAAACCTCATACACTGGTCTTGGTACTACTGGTGCGGAGTTTATCCGTTTTCTTAATAATGCCGGCACAACGGCAGGACGTATTCGCTTTGCCACCAACCAGACCACTCTTGTATATGCTACCACCGGATCCGGAGACTTTGCCGAATATGTGATTGCTTCTGAGCCAACCAGTGAAGGGGATCTTATTTCTTTCTCAAATGGCAGTTTTACCAGATCAACGTCAGACAAACCTCTAGCCGGAATTCATTCTTCATATGCCACGTTTGTTGGAAATGAACAAAACGCTGATAAACCAAACGCCTTCCCTTTGGCCATCGCTGGTATAGTCAAATTAAAAGTCAGCACACAAAACGGCCCAATCCATCAGGGTGATCCCCTCGCTGGTAGTGATATAGTTGCTACTGCCGCAAAGGCAGTTAAATCAGGATACATCGTCGCCCGTGCACTTGAGGACTATACCAATCCAGATCCAAACCAAGTTGGTATCATCGAAGTTATCGCCAATCTCAATTGGTACGACCCCGACATTATGCTCACCGACTCTGGAGAGATCAATGTTAACCGCAATATTTCCGACGAGGTCCTAGCTTCCCTCGGCTACACTGCTTCTAAAAACGAAATTGAAGTTGCTCAGTACAGCCTCAACGACTCACTCGGCCACTCAATCACCAGACTCGCTCAGTTCGCTCAAATTTCTTCGGCCAAAATAAAAGCTGGTCTAGTTTCCACCACTAATTTAATAGCCAAGAACATCGTTGCCGAAACCACCAAATCAAAAGGAGTCCAAACAGCCATCCTCACTCCGCTTTCTGACATCAGCGACACCATCGTCGTCGAAGGTAAACTAGCCGCTACCGATATCCAGACAACTTCTGTTACCACCAATAGCTTAACTGCCAATGACGCCACTATCTCCACCCTATATGCCGAAAACATTATCAACAGGGAAGGTAATTTTGGTCAACTTATGACCGACAAAATCACTGCTCTTCGCGAAGAAATCAGAAATACAATTTCTAGCCTCGGTGTTACTGAACCGGTCAGCACTCCGTCCGTCCTCGTCGCCGAGGCTCCATCGTGGACCTACAACAACGCCACTTCCCAAACCGAAATCACCGGTGATATGGCACTTTCTAGCAATATGGTGATCGGTGCCAAACTTACTGTACTTGGTGACACTCAACTAGGTAATGCCTTCATCACTGGTACTTTCACCGCCGGTGAGGTTGCTATCAAAGATAACTTCATCGAAACCACCGCTTCGGTTCTACATATCCAACCCAGTGGTATTGGCGCCGTTCACATCATGAACGACACCCTCATTATCGCCGAAAATGGTGAAGTCACTGTCACAGGTAATCTCGCCGTCACCGGCAACATCAACACTACTTCCCTTTTTGCCTCTCTTATCAATAGTAACGAAATCACTACCAAAAAATTAACCGCCGAAAGTATCAACGTCGCTACTGCTTCAGCTACTCCAATCATCGCCGAAGCCGGTTTTGCCGCCCTTGCCACCACTTCCGCATCACTCTCCACCAATGCCACTGCCGGTACCGCCATTCTCCCTGCAGGTAAAACCGAGCTTGTTATCCACAACTCCAAAGTCACCACCGATTCTATTGTTTACCTAACTCCTGCCGGCTCCACTAGCAATCAAGTTGTCTATCTCAAATCCAAATACGTTAGTCCCACTCCGTCCCCCACCACAGCACCTGAATCCACTTCATCAGCCACCACTCCAGAATCGTCATTCACCCTAGCCATCGACCATCCTCTAGCCAACAACCTAACCGTTAATTTCTGGATAATTAATTAAGTTCATTGACTATCACCGTATTCATAAATCATAATTAATAAACTAAAAATATATTTATGTCCGAGCTCACACCAGACCAGATTAACCAACTTCAAGAACTTGGAATAAATGTATCTAAATTATACTCTAGTGTATCAAAAGAAATCAAACAACCTCCTATTTTTACCCCATCTTTCGATCAAAGCAAAAAACGACCAGTCGTCAGCACTCAGACAACTCGACTGCTACCCCTTCTCTCCATTACTGGACTTACTTTAATTTCCTTCGGAGGTTTAGTTTTCTTCAAAACCAAATCCACTCCACAACTACAACCTGTTTCTGCAATTAAACCTACTCCCACCCAAGTTCCCAAGTCTATCCAACACTACCTTCTCACCTCTCAGCAACTTTTTACCAAAGCACTTACAGCCCAATCCCAAACCAACCAAGTCAAAACGGTTGCCTACTTAAACCAATCAATTATCGAGGCAACTGAGGCCATTAAACTCTTCCCTCGGGACTATCGTGGCTACGAGCAACGCGGTCGCATCTACCAAAGCTTAGTTGACTCCCAACCCCAAGTTCTCTCACTTGCTATAGCTGACTTAACTCAAGCCACCACTCTCAACCCCAGTTCTGCCGAAATCACTCGTTCTCTCGCTACCCTCTACGCCCGTCAAGGCAATGTCGACAACACCATCAACTATCTTGCCCAAACTGTTAGTCTCGAACCGACCAAGGCCCAAAACTTCTATGATCTAGCCCGTCTCCAGCAACAAACCGGTCGCCTTCCCGCAGCTCTCGATACTTACAATCGCCTCATCACTATTATCGCTGACCCCATTCAAAAGACACAAGTCGAAACCGAAAAATCAACTATTGAAAGATTGCTCACCCAAAACAAGACTTCTTCTACCTTTCTTAGTTCACCCACCATTATTCCCACTCCCTCAATTGTCTTACCAGATCAACCGTCCCTTATACAAGCCAACACTGGGGCGGGACTAATTATAGCTGCTCCTGAAACCGCCAAAGATATTTCCGTCAAAAACCTAGTTGATACCAATTCATTTTCTGGGACAGCCACTCTTCCTGCCAATCAAAAATCAATTTCTATTCAAAACAACCTTCTGTCTCCCACCTCACAGGTTTACATCACCACCGTTAAAGGCGGCAAAAATCTTTCCCTCCAAGTCCTTAGCAAATCCAAAGATAGTTTTATCGTCGGTCTTGACACCCCAGCCAACGAAGCCATCTCTTTTAAGTGGTGGATAATTGAATAAAGCGATATAATACTTCAATTACCAAAATGGTTAACAACACTCGCCAATTTTTCAGCGATTTCCTTTCCTCCATCTCCACCATCAAATCTTTGTCGTTAAAAAAATACTTCCATTCCAAGTCCAACCAAGAAGAAGCTACCTCCATCAAAAGTTTAATCATTTTTCTCGAACTATTTAACGCCATTTCCCAAAGAAAATACAAAGATGACACCCTCATCAAGGCTTCCTCAACCCCATCTTTATATTTTCTCAAAAGTTTATCGCTATTCATTAGCCACAATTTACCACTCATTACAGATTGGGTCACTCCTCAAAACTCCTCCAATTTTCCTCCTGAGAGCATTCTTTCCTCCGGTTCCCATTTGCTTCATTCTATGGAAAAACGTCGCTCCCAAGAGCTTGGACTTACTATTCCCCTCACCAAAACCAATATTATTCTAATTATCATCAAAGCCCAGGTCAGTGGCTACCACCAACCCCTATTTCTTACTCAATTCAATTTAAAAACCATGTCTTTTCAACTCATTGGTGGTGCCACCAAAGACAATGAAAGCATATCAACTGCCATCAATCGACTAGTTTGCAAAGAATTACCATTAAATGATTTATCCCCCTCCGACTATCACCTCAACCATATTGTCCACAATTTCTCCTACAGTGGCTTAGCCAAAAAGACCAACGTCTATACCCAATATACCTTTTCTTTTTATTCGCTAGTGTTCGACAAATTAATTATCAAACTCACTCCCGACGATCGCTGGCTTTCTCTTGAAGAATTGGTGGCTGAAAAAACTCTCGACAACATTCCTGTCATGTCACCTCTCAAGCCCATCACTAATAAAGACGATCAAAAAGAAATGCTTCATGTTTTAAAGGAGTTACCCCTAAGTCTTGCCGACACTCAATCACCCAGTCACACCTCAAAACCAACACCATCACTTCAATCTCCTTCACCTTCACTCTCCCGTCTCCTTCAACAGGATGAGTCTGAAAGTCTCGAGTTTAAATCATCTATTCGTTGGGATTTTACCACTTCTAGTATCAACAAAATTCTCGAAAAAACTATTGTCAGATCTATGGCCAGTTTTCTCAATTCCCATCAAGGTGTTCTTCTTATCGGCGTCAATGACAATCAGGAAATTCTTGGATTAAATTATGATATCCAGACTCTCAAAAAGAAAAATCTTGACGGTTATATGCAACATCTTACCAGCCTTATTTCCACTTATCTTGGCATAGAAATTGCTCCATTTATCAAAATTACTTTCGAAAAAATCGACTCCGAATTTGTTTGTATCGTCAACATCGAACCATCACCGCTACCAGTTTTTCTCAAAGAGGGTGACAATCGTCACTTCTACATCCGCTCTGGTAATACTACCCGGGAATTAAATCCCGAAGAGGCCTATAAATATATCGGACTCCATTGGTAATATGAGTCGTGCACCTCAAAAAGAAGGTTCTGAAAGGCCCGATCAAGCCCCAGAAATAGGCTCGCTTCAAGAGTGGCAATATCTTCGTACCCGTGTCATCGAGGTAGCCTCAACTCGACCCGATCTTCAATATTCTTTAGAAATAAAAGACGGTAAATTACATATTCCCCAAACTGGTTTTGATCAGGCTGTTAAATATATTGCTCTAGTTAATACCATCCCTATCGATGACCCCACCCCACTCACTCTCACCACCCCCCTGCTTTCAAAACCATCTTCGGATGATTTAGGTCATCTGCTTATCGACTTTCCCGACGCCGCTCTCCAGTTATCACTAGTTCAAAAGATGATCAAACTTATGAACACTCTTGACCCAGAATCACCAGAATGTCGTCAAGTTGCTACCCATGCTCTCAAGATTGGCTCACCTATCGCCCGTTTTTACGAAATCCCCGAACTTATAGCCAATACAGAAGACAAAGTCTTTGCCATACTCTGGCCCAGCAACTACCGACAAGCTATCACCACCATCCAAGAAGTTCTAAATCATCAGCCAATCACCCCCGAAATTCTTAAACAAATTAGTGATGAGATTCAAAATGATATCCACACCGCCACCAATATCGATCCTGAAAATATTTTTTTTCTAATTAGACAAAAAGGTGTTTTGGCCACTTGGTTAAAACACTTTGAAAACAGAAGCTCTGTCGACATTATTGCCGTTACTGCCTCTTTTGCCGACCTCACCGTCGACCCAAATGATACACTTGCCGATGCCAGACAATACGACTGGTTAAAAAATATTGTATTCGCCCTGAACAGAATAAAAATCGGTCCAGATCAAAGACCAAAATATAAGTTTATTCGTAACGAATCAAAAGGTATTCCAACAGATGCTGAATCGTATGAGGCTCTCCATAACGACTATTACGCGCATTTCGCCACTCTCACCGAATCAATTCAGGTTGAATTTCGAGTTAATACCTGGACTAGGCAGTGGCAAAACTTAGCTCGTCATCCGGCCTACAAAGGCATCACCCCTTCTCACCCTTCAATTGATCCAGGTGATCCGATTATCTACGGCATGATCGCCGACGCCAACATTAGAAAATCTATCAAATAATTTATGGTTGTACCACCCTGGTTGGTTGTAATGTTACTGGTGGTGGATTTAATTCTCCACTTGGTACCGGAATTACTCCTGCACTACCAGTCGGTAACGGTTTGGCTGTCTCCAAAGTCTCAGCTGGTTTATTTGCCTGCTCAACTTCTTTTTTACTCAATACCTCCAATTCTTTCTTCCACTCAGTCAGTTCCTTACTCGCCTTCTCATAATCACCAGAATCAACCGAAACCAAAGCCAAAGCCTGGGTCAATCTTGCCACCGCATCCGGAAGTTTATTCAACTTCTTCGCCGAGTGAGCCCAGTTATACCACCCATTGGCCAAGTCATTTTTACTTAAAACTACTGCTTCAAATACCCTATCAGCCTCATCAAATTTTCCAGCAGCAAACAGCAAACCTCCCATATCTAATCTTGTCATTGGATTTACCGGCTCAATGGCAACCGCTTGCTGATATGCTTGATAGCTCCAGTCGGCTGATCCGTCCACAACTCCTACAATCTGTCGGTATATTGAAGCCAAATTTACCCAGTAGCTAGGATTATTTTGCTCTAATGAAATAGCTGCCTTACCTTCCCGCACCGCCTGTTGAACCAGCACCGAAGCTTTTTGTTTATCCTCATCAGTCATTTCCTTATTCGCCAATATCACTCCCGCCAAAGACAAATTTGTCTGAGAATAAATTCTTCGGTATTCTGCCAAGGTCGGTAGCATTCCAATTGCTTTAATCTGCAAATTGTATGTTCCACCACCATCGTTCTTGGCAGCCGCCAACATCGATTGTCTCATATACCTTTCTCCCATTACTATCCGGTACATCCAGTATCCCGAAAACGCACTCAATCCCACTATTACTATACCAAATAACCACGGAGCCACATTCACTTTTTTCTCCCTTATGGTTACATCCATTTCCAATTGATTAGTCTTTCCCCTTATACCTCCCAGCAGCCAAATCATCAACCACAAAGATACAAAATTATAAGGCAGGAACATCACAATCAGTCCCATTACCACCGCTCTGATTCCTTTAAAATTCTTTTTCTCCTTTAGTACTTGTAAGGTCATCAGTACCACTATACCCAGACCCACTATACCTATCTCAGTCCAAATGTTAAGTACACCCGATGAGGCAAATCTAAATCCGTTAGACCAATATTTTGTCAAATTGTAAGTTACCGGTCTCCATTGCCAAAAAGCTTCCACAAAATTACCAATCCCCACCCCCCATATTGGACTTCTCTTGAATGCTTCAGCTGCAATCAGCCACGACATTCCTCCATCCAAGTTCACCCAACCCTCTCGGAACAATCTGAAAGCGTCCAAGAGAGTTACTAGTGACAGTAATGAAGTGACCATAGCCTCCAGCAAATACACCTCTTCTTTTTTAAGTTTTATGACCAATCTTTTAACCCATTCGGACACCAAAAATACCATTAAAATTACTTCATTTATCAGTGACCCGGTTATTGACCAATTGGTAGAGATATTGACCAATGGACTATCTTTTGGCCATACAATCGGCAACTTTGAAGCAGGAAATAAAAATAGTCCCAAAGAAGCCAATCCAGCAATTACTCCGGCAACTGTCAACCATTTTACTTGGGCATCTCTATCATCCTCAGTCTGAAGCCATAAAAACAACCAGACCAGCCAGGCACTCAATGTTCCGACTCCTCCAAAATCAACCACAGATCTCATCTTCACTCCAGGAACCAGTCTCATCCCCCATTGCACCCAGCCAAAAGTAACCAATGCAATCATTAACCATAAAATGACATTTGTTCTTATCTGTTTCTCTTTCTCCGTCAACAGTGTCACCACCAATAAAACCAATCCCAAAATACCTCCACTCATCAGTATCCAATTCCTTCCTAGTCCAAATGAATCAACCACCAGTGGTAAAAAAGAAATCGGCAATACCATCATCATCAATCGCAGGTAATACTTGAGGATAGTCTTCATATACTCAGATTAACAAAACCACCACCTGTAGACAACCGCCTACGACTTCTTATCCCCGCACTTTTTCCTGACTTCCAAATTCCTCTACCAGCCACCAGCCGCCTTCTCAAACAAATTTTTCTTTGATAATAGATCTTTTGCCCCATTAAGTCTTATCATCGCCTCATCATTTTTCATTTTTCTTTTATCTATATGATGATAAGTAGCCATGTTTCTATAATTTAAACCTGCTTCATTTTTTACCCACACTCTCGTGTCTTCTGTCAACACCATTCCTACTTGTAACTCCATTCCCGGATTAGCCATCAACTCGTCAGTTCTATACATAAAATCCTTGACTGTTAAATGATGGTTATTCTTTTCCAACAATACAAAATTTAGACTCCATCTTTCTACTCCCATATAAATTTCTCTTATAAAGTCCTCACCGTCAATTTCCCCCTTCCTTTCGCACCACCGGCTTGCCATTTCTCTTAATCGTCCCATTACCGCCATTCCCTCGCCGTCTTTGTTATTAAATATTGGCTGCATTCCTTCCTTATTAAATTCAAAAAAGTTTCTCTTCATTAAATATCCTATTGCTCTATCAAAAGTTTCAACCTCCTCCCTTCCTTTTTCCGATCCCCCTCCTCTATATCTTTCATAAACTTCCCCAACCATTGGCTGCACCTTATCTGCAATTTGGCTTAATGGTACTTTTCGGGTGCTTTCCCCAACAGAATTTGGTTAATTAGTTTCATTTTTCTCTTTGTTTTTAGACCTCTATGAAGTCGTACTTTGTCTTTGAGATGAGCAAAGCTGCCTTCCAAAGAGTTGTTG